>NZ_AKVH01000105.1:0-206998 GCF_000278565.1 Pseudomonas sp. Ag1 | reverse complement strand
CATTGTTTACCAAGGAGTTTTCCGTTTCGACTGCGCCGGAAGTGGGGCGAATTATAGACTTCCAGAATCTGCCGTCAAGGGTTAATTACGCTTTTGTTGCAGATGATGGTTTTTTAGCAATAAGACGGGGAATTCGGCGCATCACCGGCGGTATACGCAGGACCAGAAGCAGCGCCCCTATAGATGCATAGATAGCCCACTCCTTGAGATCTGCCCGCACGATCCACAGCATATGCAGCAAACCAAGCCCGAGAATCACGTAAACCAAACGATGCAGTTTCTTCCAGCGCACACCAAGGCGACGCTGGCTGTATCGGTTGGAGGTGACTGCCAGCACCAATAGAGAAAGGAATCCCAAGGTACCCACAATAATGTAAGGCCGCTTCCGTAGCTCAACCCCCAACTGCGACCAATCCAACCCAAGGATAAACACGCAGTAAGCAGCGAGATGCAAAACCACATAGGCAAAGCACCACAATCCCAGTTGCCGTCGCACGGCGATCCACCCCGCCCAACCACTGAGCTTCTGCAACGGTGTCATACCCAGGGTTATTGACAACAGAATCAAGGTGCCAAGCCCGAGCCGATCCATCAGCACCTTGCCCGGGTCAGGTCCCAGCGCAAAGCTCCAGGCCTCGTACAGCCAAAACAGCGGCCACACCGCCGCTGCTATAAAGACGCCGATGCGCCAGATCGGATAGCGCATCAATAGTTCTTCCGCAGATCGAGGCCCGTATAAAGAGAAGCGACTTCATCGGCGTAGCCGTTGAACATTTGTGTCTCACGCACATTGGGACTGAACAGCCCGCTGGGCAACCGCCGCTCCCGCGCCTGGGTCCAACGCGGATGGTCGACGGTAGGATTCACATTTGCGTAAAACCCATACTCACTCGCGGCAATACTTTGCCAGGTGGTTTTCGGCTGCTCGCTGACCAGGCTGATGCGCACGATCGACTTGACGCTCTTGAATCCGTACTTCCACGGCACCACCAACCGCAACGGCGCGCCGTTCTGGTTCGGCAGCTCCCGCCCATACATGCCCACCGCAAGGATCGCCAGGGGATTCATCGCCTCATCCAATCGCAGCCCTTCTACATAAGGCCAGTCGATCAAGGCGAAGTTGGACCGCTGCCCCGGCATGCTCTTGGGATCCTGCAGGGTTTCAAAACGGATGTACTTGGCGTTCGAGGTCGGCTCGACGTGCTTGAGCAGTTCCGATATAGGGAACCCTATCCACGGAATGACCATCGACCAGGCCTCTACACAGCGCAGTCGATAGATTCGCTCTTCCAACTGATAGGGCTTCATGAAGTCTTCAAGCGCATAGCGCCCAGGTTTGGCGACCTCACCATCTATCACCACACTCCACGGCTCAGTCTTCAGAGACCCGGCATTGGCTGCAGGGTCGCCCTTATCCGTACCGAACTCATAGAAGTTGTTGTAGTGGGTTGCGTCCTTGAAAGGGGTGATGGCCTCGTCCTTGACGGTAATCGCCTGCCATTTGGTACCCGGGAGCTTTTCGGCAAACCAGCCAGGTGCATTGCCCGGCTCGACATCGGCATAACGTGCCGCATCATCCGCACTGGCCCAACGCGGCAGGCTGCTGGCAGCCAGGCCGGCAAGCGCACCACCGAGCAAGCTGCGGCGAGAGAAATAGAGGGATTCAGGCGTGACATCCGATTCTTGGCAATCAGACGCTTTGGGAAACTTGATTAACATGGCAACTCCGCAGCTTTGGAGGACAGATGCACCAATAGACTGCGGAGTATGGGGGAAATTACATTAAGGCAACGTTTTGCGCTGACGAAGATGCAGAAGGTACTGCACCGGGCCGGACGCGGCATACACAAGGAAAGCCAGCAGCAGGATTCGCGGCGGATCACTGAAGACCACGGCAAACACCAGCACCACTGCCAGGATAGCCACAAACGGCACACGCCCTTTGAGATCCAGCTCCTTGAAGCTGTTGTACTTGATATTGCTGACCATCAGCATGCCGGCTGCCGCAACCATCAAGGCCACCAGGAACGACATCTTGGAACCCTGGATACCGTAGTCGCTGAATGCCCAGACAATACCGGCTACCACACCCGCCGCAGCCGGACTGGCCAGGCCAATGAAGTAGCGCTTGTCGGCAGTCCCCACCTGGGTATTAAAGCGCGCCAGACGCAATGCCGCGCCCGCCACATAGATGAAGGCAACCATCCAGCCAACCTTGCCCATATCACCCAGCGCCCAGGCAAATGCGAGCAGCGCCGGCGCCACACCAAAGGCAACCATGTCCGACAGCGAGTCATACTCAGCGCCGAAGGCACTCTGGGTGTTGGTCATACGCGCAACCCGGCCATCCAGGCCATCAAGGACCATGGCGACGAAGATCGCAATCGCAGCAAAACCAAAGTACTTGCTGGCCCCGGCCGCATCGCCGGCCGCCAACGCACTCTGGGCACTCATGGAATTGATGATGGAGTAGAACCCCGCGAACAGGTTCGCAGTGGTGAACAGATTGGGCAGAAGATAGATGCCACGATGCCGGACTTTACGGCCTTCAGCATCGTGCCCTTCTTCGACATGTTCATCGATCGGTAGCAGGCTTTCGGCGTCAGAGGCCTGGTTTGGCTCTTCGGGACGTTCGCTCATGGACTTTACCTTGCAACGGTGTGAAAAATTTCGACAGAAACTTGCGGCGAGTGTTCGCCCGCAAACGATGCAACTTTATACCAGAACCTGCCCCGCAAACGAAAAAACGCGGCCTAAGCCGCGTTTTCCCTTGATCCGTACGACTTAGTTTTTGGCTTTGTCGACGATCTTGTTGGCACCGATCCACGGCATCATGGAGCGCAGTTGCTCGCCGATGATCTCGATACCGTGAGCGGCGTTGTTACGACGCTTGGCGGTCATCGAAGGGTAGCCGGTTGCACCTTCGCTGATGAACATTTTGGCGTATTCGCCGTCCTGAATACGTTTCAGGGCGTTGCGCATGGCCTGACGGGACTCGGCGTTGATCACTTCCGGGCCAGTCACGTACTCGCCGTATTCGGCGTTGTTGGAGATCGAGTAGTTCATGTTGGCGATACCGCCTTCGTACATGAGGTCAACGATCAGCTTCAGTTCGTGCAGGCATTCGAAGTAGGCCATTTCTGGCGCGTAGCCAGCTTCAACCAGGGTTTCGAAACCGGCTTTGACCAGTTCAACGGTACCGCCACACAGAACGGCTTGTTCGCCGAACAGGTCGGTTTCAGTCTCGTCCTTGAAGGTGGTTTCGATGATGCCGGTACGACCGCCACCCACGCCAGCAGCGTAGGACAGTGCGACGTTCTTGGCGTTGCCCGAGGCGTCCTGGTAGATCGCGATCAGGTCAGGGATACCGCCGCCTTTGACGAACTCGGAGCGCACGGTGTGGCCCGGTGCTTTCGGCGCGATCATGATCACGTCGAGGTCGGCGCGCGGCACAACCTGGTTGTAGTGGATCGCGAAGCCGTGGGAGAAGGCCAGGGTGGCGCCCTTCTTGATGTTCGGCTCGATTTCGTTCTTGTACAGCGCGGACTGGAACTCGTCCGGGGTCAGGATCATGACCAGGTCGGCAGCAGCAACAGCAGAAGCAACGTCAGTCACTTTCAGGCCGTGGGCTTCAGCCTTGGCAACAGTGGCCGAGCCTTTGCGCAGGCCAACGGTCACGTCAACGCCGGAATCTTTCAGGTTGCACGCTTGGGCGTGGCCCTGGGAACCGTAGCCGATGATGGCGACTTTTTTGCCCTGGATGATCGACAGGTCACAATCTTTATCGTAATAAACTTTCATGAGGTTCCTCTATATATCCAGGCCGTTTAAGGCCATTCGCTAAATTTGAGTTAGATGCTGAGTACTTTGTCGCCACGAGCAATCCCGGTGACGCCACTGCGTACAGTTTCCAGAATCGAGGCCGTCCCGATCGACTGGATGAAGCTGTCCAGCTTGTCGCTTGTACCGGTCAGTTGAACGGTATAAACGCTGGCGCTCACATCGACGATCTGCCCGCGATAAATGTCGGTAGTGCGCTTGATCTCGGCCCGTTGTGCACCCGTAGCCTTGACCTTGACCAGCATCAGCTCACGCTCGATGTGGGCACTCTCCGACAAGTCGACCAGCTTGACCACTTCGATCAGCTTGTTGAGGTTCTTGGTGATCTGCTCGATCACCTCATCATGGCCAACGGTGGTCAGCGTCAGACGCGACAAGGTCGGGTCTTCGGTCGGCGCCACGGTCAGGCTTTCGATGTTGTAGTTGCGTTGCGAAAACAGTCCGACCACACGTGACAGAGCGCCCGGTTCGTTCTCCAGAAGCAGGGAGATAATGTGCCGCATGATTAGGTACGCTCCGTCTTGTTCAGCCACATATCGCGCATGGAGCCGTCTTTGATCTGCATCGGGTAGACGTGCTCGCTGGTGTCGACCTGAATATCGAGGAACACCAGGCGGTCCTTCATGGCGAACGCCTCTTCCATCATCGGCTTCAAATCCTTCAGATCGGTGATGCGCATGCCGACATGGCCATAGGCTTCAACCAATTTGACGAAGTCAGGCAGAGACTCCATGTAGGAATGGGAGTGACGGCTGCCGTAGCTCATGTCCTGCCACTGGCGAACCATGCCCAGTACACCGTTGTTCAGGCAGACGATCTTCACCGGCAAGCCATATTGCAGGCAGGTCGACAGTTCCTGGATGTTCATCTGGATACTGCCTTCGCCGGTGACGCACGCAACGTCAGTATCCGGAAAGCTCAGCTTCACACCCATGGCCGCAGGGAAACCAAAGCCCATCGTGCCCAGGCCACCGGAGTTGATCCAGCGGTTAGGCTTGTCGAACTTGTAGTACTGCGCCGCGAACATCTGGTGCTGGCCCACGTCGGAGGTCACAAAGGCATCGCCCTTGGTCACTTCGCACAGGGTTTCGATCACGGTCTGTGGCTTGATGACGCTGCCATCACCCTTGTCGTAAGGGAACAGGCCACGATCACCGCGCCACTCGTCGATCTGCTTCCACCAGCTGGCAACGGAATCCTTGTTCGGGGCTTCGCCGATTTCCTTCAGCGCAGCGACCATTTCGGTCAGCACACTTTCCACAGGACCAACGATAGGCACGTCGGCCTTGATGGTCTTGGAGATGGATGCCGGGTCGATATCGATGTGGATGATCTTGGCATTCGGGCAGAATTTGCTCGCGCCATTGATCACCCGGTCATCGAACCGCGCACCGACGGCGAGGATCACGTCAGCATGGTGCATGGCCAGGTTGGCGGTGTAGCTGCCGTGCATGCCGAGCATGCCGACGAACTGACGGTCCGAACCCGGGAACGCGCCAAGGCCCATCAAGGTGTTGGTGACTGGCAGGTTGAGCAGCTTGGCCAGTTCGGTCAGCGGTGCAGAACCGCCGCCCAGAATCACCCCACCACCCGAGTAGAGCACTGGACGCTTGGCCGCCAACAGCATTTCTGCCGCCTTGCGGATTTGCCCCGAGTGCCCGCGAACGGCCGGGCTGTAGGAGCGCAGCTTGGCTTTCTTAGGGAAGATGTATTCGAATTTTTCCGCCGGGTTGGTCATGTCTTTCGGGATATCGACCACTACAGGACCCGGGCGACCGGACTGTGCGAGGTAGAACGCCTTCTTCATGACTTCCGGGATTTCCGAGGCATGCTTGATCATGAAGCTGTGTTTCACGATCGGCCGGGAAATACCGATCATGTCGGTTTCCTGGAATGCATCGGTACCGACCATGGTGCTCGCCACCTGGCCAGAAATGATCACCATCGGGATGGAGTCCATATAGGCCGTCGCGATGCCGGTAATGGCATTGGTCGCGCCAGGGCCGGAAGTCACCAGTACCACACCGGCTTTACCGGTGGCACGGGCGTAACCGTCAGCCATATGGGTAGCAGCTTGTTCGTGGCGAACCAGGATGTGGGTAACAGCCGGTTCCTTGAACAGTGCGTCGTAGACATGCAGCAGAGCACCACCTGGGTACCCGTAGATATAGTCGACGCCTTCGTCACGCAAAAAGCGGACGAGCATCTCACCGCCAGATAAAAGCTCCACGTTGTTCACCTCTAAAACGCCAGAATACCGTCCGTTAAAAACCGACGGGTCTTAATAGGTTTACTTCTCAGCAGAGCATGAGCGACGGTGGTCGCCGACTACGTCAGCACTGACTGAGCAAGTATTGGGAGCGTCCCAAGTGTTGCGGGATTTTCCCACCCAGCGCGAGGTAACGCGTTGCGGGTGTAACAGGTCGGCGCGGGTATGCGCCTCATGATCTGCTGAGTGGGTCTGCTTCTGGCAGTCCCTCTACAGCGGACTTTGGATTCTTCTGTTTCAGCCCCTCCAAGTCAAGCAATAATTGCGCTTTTTTCCAACTAAGCGCATGAGAACGTAGAAGAAAGGGGCTTGAGGAGGGATAAAACTCGCCTGAATGGCGCAAAGCGGTAGAAATATGCGCAAGACTGCCGGAAAAACCGGCAGCCAGGCAATTAACGAGCGTCGACGATCAGTTGATCGAACTTTTTCAGCGCAGTCCGCAGGCCAAGGCTCTCAAGTGGCCGATCGGCGTAAACCATCTCGGCCATCTCCAGAATTCCAGACGCATTGGGCAATGGCAGGTCCTGTTCGAGGATTTGCTTCATCCGTGTCAGGAAAATCCATTGCAGCCACTGGTGAAAGTCCAGTGTGTCGACGGAAAACGGCTCAACACTGCTCAAGGCTTCAGCACTGGGGGACACTTCGTCCCACCAGCCCTGCAAGCGCAGTTCGCGCTCGATCAACAACAACTGTTCGGCAATCGCCGGAAAGCGTGCATCCATCAGAGGCTTACCTTGGCTTTTTGCCGAGCCTGAGCGGCGCCGGCAGCATCGCCTTGCTTCTCGCGGGCATCACCGATCAAGCTCCACAGGCTGGCCTGCAGGTCTGGACGGCCATTGGCCAGGGTCAGGCCGCGACGGGCAAATTGTTCTGCTTGCGGGGCATCGCCCTGGGCCATGCGAACCTGAGCCAGGCGGTATAGCACTTGCGGTTCACGCGGTGCCACGCGCTGGGCGCGCTCGAGGCTCGACGATGCGCCGTTCAGATCGCCGCCCGACTGCTGCTGTTGGGCAGTGGTGAGCAACGCCAGCACCGGGCCATCCAACTGCTCATCGGCTGACAGGCCGCCGGCACTGCTGGCGGAAGGAATTCCACTCGGCGTCGACGGCATGTTGTAGGTGCCCTGGTTGATCGGTGCCGTTTGAATCGGCGTGGCGTCGATCGGGCCCGATGTACTTGGACCTGGGGTCCACGGCTGAGTACTGATCGGAGCCGAGGTGGCAGCGCCGCCACCCGGGATCATCACCACTACACCAGAGTCCTGAGGCACGGCTTGCGCCTGGGGCCGGGCCTGGGCAGGACGGTTGGTAACGGTTTGACGGAAGCCGCCGTTGGCCGAGATCCGGTCGTTGTTGGACACCGTTGTACTGGAGTCCACCACCGGAATAGAGCCCCGCTCCACGCTGGCGCAACCACCGAGCAATGCCAAAACTGTAATAGCTGGAATCAACAACTTGTTCACGTGAAACCCTCTTTGCTTAATTCATCCAGCCCTTGACCCAATCCATCACCGATTCAGCACTGGCGGGCGCACTGGCTCCGCACGCTACACCGGGTGGTGGCTCGCTGCCGCGAATATACGGCATCTGCACCGCGCCCGGACAGTTGGCATCGGAACCCTGGCCGGTGTGCGGATCGATCCAGGCCTGGACGATATTGTCCGGCTGCGGCATGTTCAGCGGCAGTGGATCGGCCTTTTTCATGAAACTGGTCCATACCTGCAACGCGCCGGTGGCACCGGTAAACGGCGTCTTGCCGTTGTCATCACGCCCCAGCCAAACCACTGCCAGCAGGTCCTGGCTGAACCCTGCGAACCAGCTGTCCCGCGAATCGTTACTGGTACCGCTCTTGCCAGCCAGTGTCAGGTTGGCCGGCAGCACGTTGTAGGCCGAGCGCCCGGTACCTTCGCGCATCACGCGCTGCATGGCGTTCTGGATCAGGTAGATCGAGGCCGGGTCAAAGCGTTGCTGAATCTGGAACGGATAGCGCTTGAGCGGTTCGCCTTCGGCCGTCAACACGCTCCGGATCCCACGCATCGGCGTATTGAAGCCACCGTTGGCCAGGGTCTGGTACATGGTCGCCACTTCCATCGGGCTCATCGCACCCGCACCCAACAGCATCGATGGGAACGCCGGGAACTCACGAGTGATGCCCAACCGGCCGAGCGTCTTGAGCACGTTCGGCACGCCCAGTTCAAGGCCGAGGCGGGAAGTCGAGATGTTGTAGGAATGCGCCAAGCCCTGGTACAGGAAAATCGTACCGTGGGAGCGACGATCAAAGTTATGCGGCGTCCACATCTGGCCATCAGCCCCTTTGACCGACAGCGGGTCATCGGACAGCCAACTGGTCAGCGTGTACTTGCTCGGTTTTTCCAGCGCGGTCAGGTACACCGCCGGCTTGACCAGCGAGCCAATCGGCCGCACCGCGTCCAGCGCCCGGTTGAACCCGGCAAAGCTGGCCTGGCGACTGCCGATCATGGCCTGGACTTCGCCGGTTTCCGGGTTGGTCACCACCATCGCAGCCTCGACGTCGTCAGAGCCTTTACGACCTGTCAGGCGTTTGAAGGTGTCATTGACCGACGCTTCGGCCTTCATCTGCAGGATCGGGTCGAAACTGGTGAAGATCCGCAGGCCTTCTTCGGTCAAGTCTTCGTCGCGGTAGTCTTCACGCAGTTGGCGTTTGACCAGGTCGATAAAGCCCGGGAAGGAGCTGTCGGCGAGCTTGCCGCGGGTGGTTACACCCAGTGGCATTTTCTTCGCGGCGGCCACTTGTTCAGGGGTGGCGACACCTTGCTGCTCAAGTACATCCAGCACCAGGTTACGGCGCTCCAGCGCCCGCTCCGGGTTGCGACGCGGGTTGTAGTAGGACGGCCCCTTGACCATGCCCACCAGCAGCGCCACCTGGTGCAACTTCAGCTCGGACAACGGCTGGCCGAAGAAGAACTGGCTGGCCAGACCAAAACCGTGGACGGCACGCTGACCGTCCTGGCCAACGAATACTTCATTGAGGTACGCCTCAAGAATTTCCTGCTTGCTGTAGTGCAGCTCCAGCAGCATCGCCATCATGGCTTCGGTCAGCTTGCGGGTCAGGCTGCGCTCGTTGGTCAGGTAGAAGTTCTTGACCAATTGCTGTGTCAGCGTACTGCCGCCCTGGGTCATCTTGCCGCCCGAGGTGTTGACCCAGATGGCGCGCGCGATGGACTTCGGTGATACGCCCCAGTGGCTGTAGAAATCCCGGTCTTCGACGGCGATCAGAGTATCCAGCAGGTAAGGCGGCACCTGATCGATCTTGATCAGGATGCGGTCTTCCAGGTTTTTCGGATAAATCCCACCGATCATTAAGGGTTCCAGGCGCACCACCGGCAACTTCGAGCCGTTGAGCGAGGACAGTTCGGCTACGTAGTCGCCAGAGAAACGCACGCGCACCGGCTGGGGTTTTTCCAGGCCTTCATAGAACTGGAAGCCGCGGGTGTTCAAGTCAACCGTGTTGCCGCTGACGGCAGCGGCGCCGGGGCCATTGCTCACGGGTTCGCGGCGATAGCCCAGGGCATCGAGCTCGGTGAGGAAGTCATCCTTGCTCAGCTTCTGGCCGCTGAACAGTTCCAGCGGGCGCGCGTAGACCTTGGCCGGAATGGTCCAGCGCTTGCCGGAGAACTTCTCCTGGACCACGGCATCGAGGTAAACCGCGAAGCCGGCGATCACGACAAGCCCTACCAGGCTGAGCTTAAGCGCCCAGCCCAGCCAAGGGCGCAGGCCGCGGGAAGGAGGTTTTTTACGGGAACGGGGAGATCGGGTACGAGTCATGGCGGCGGATTATACGCACTTTATTGATGACCAACATGAGCCGGACAGCGGTTTGCACGACCGCCTGTAGGAGCCATAATGCCCGCCATGAATTTTCCCAGACTCTGAAGGATCGCCCGTGAGCCAGTCCCTGATTGCTGCCCTGCAAAACCCGGCCCTGTTTCCCCATCCGGTGGATCAGTTCCAAGTCATCGAGACCCATATTTCCTGGGTCCTGCTCACTGGGCCCTATGCTTACAAGATGAAGAAGCCGGTGAATTTCGGTTTCCTCGATTTCACCACCCTGCAAGCCCGCGGACACTTCTGCAATGAAGAGCTGCGCCTCAACCAGCGCCTGACCGATGATTTGTATCTTGAAGTGTTGCCGATCACCGGCAGCGCCGAGGCACCGCAGTTGGGCGGCGACGGTCCGGTGGTCGACTACATGCTGAAAATGCGCCAGTTCCCGCAAAGCCAACTGCTCAGCACTCTGCAGGCCAACGGCGAACTGACCAGCGCGCACATCGACGAAATGGCCAGGCAGATCGCGCATTTTCACCTGAATGCCCCGAAAGTGCCGGCCACTAACTCTGCTGGCACGCCGCACGATGTCATGGCACCGGTGCTGCAGAACTTCGAGCAGATCCGTCCGTTCCTCAGCGACAAGGCCGACCTGGCACAACTGGACGCCTTGCAGGCCTGGGCCGAAAGCAGCTTCGAGCGCCTCAAGCCACTGTTCGAACAACGCAAGCTCAATGGCTTCACCCGTGAATGCCACGGTGATATCCACCTGGGCAACGCCACGATGATTGATGGCCACGTGGTGATCTTCGACTGCATCGAGTTTAACGAGCCGTTCCGCTTCACCGACGTGTATGCCGACACCGGCTTTTTGGCGATGGACCTGGAAGACCGCGGCCTCAAGAGCCTGGCACGACGCTTCATCAGCCAATACCTGGAGCTGACCGGCGACTATCAAGGCCTGGAAGTACTGAACTTCTATAAAGCCTACCGCGCTCTGGTACGCGCGAAGATCGCGCTGTTCAGCATGCCTTCCGAGGCGGACGCGGTGCAGCGCGCTACCACCCTGCGCCAGTACCGCAACTACGCCAACCTGGCAGAAAGCTACAGCACCATCCCGTCGCGCTTCGTGGCCATCACCCATGGGGTATCGGCCGTTGGCAAAAGCCATGTATCCATGCGCCTCGTAGAAGCATTGGGGGCGATTCGCCTGCGTTCGGACGTAGAGCGCAAGCGCCTGTTCGGCGAGCAGAAGGTCGAGAACACGCCGCAGGCCGGGATCTACGCCGCAGACGCCAGCGCCGCGACTTACGCGCGCCTGAACGAAATCGCCGACACCGTACTGCGCGCCGGTTTCCCGGTGGTATTGGACGCGACCTTCCTCAAGCGAGAACAACGCGACGCGGCGGCCAAGATCGCCGAGGCCACCGGCGCGCCATTCCTGATCCTTGACTGCAATGCGCCACAGGCGGTAATCGCCGCTTGGCTGGCACAACGTCAGGCGGACAAGAACGACCCTTCCGACGCCACCCTGGCCATCATCGAAGAACAGCAGGCCACCCGTGACCCGCTCAGCGCCGAGGAGTTGCTGCTCAGCAAGCGCGTGGAGACCAATGAAAGCGGGACCCTGGACGCATTGGTGGCACATATTCGCCAGCGCCTGCCGGGGCTGTAAGAAATATTTCTTGGTCGTGCAGCCTTCCGGGGCTCACGGCCGAGAAATAGTGGCACTATAATGGCGCCATAATTCCAACACGGGAGTCGCCATTGTGAGCCAGCCGAAGCTACTTGATACCCCGCTGTACGCGCTTCTGCATAAAGATGATATCCGCGGCTTCAACCAGGAGCGTCCGAAAGACGGCACCATCGATATGCGCGGTGGCGACTTTCGCGGCCTGGACCTGCGCGACCTGAATGCCGAGGGCGTGGATTTCACCGACGCTTATTTCCGCTCCGCCGACTTGCGCGGCCTGGATTTGCGCGACTGCCCCCTGGAAGGCGCGAGCCTGGCGCATGCCCAGATCTCCGGCACTTATTTCCCCCCTGAGTTAAGCGCCGATGAGATCCTGATGTCCGTCAATTTCGGCACACGCCTGCGCTACCGCACTCGCTAAACCGCTACATCGGCTCCCGGCTACGCACAGGGCGTACCGGGGGCTTCACCCTTTCCTACGCTAAAACCCCCGCCTGCCTTAGAAGCTTTTAGGTCGTTGCCGACCAAAGAACTACGCTTTTCCTACTGAGCGCTACACTCCTTTCAGGCTTGCCTGGTCACGATACCCACCGAACCATTCGGCCGTCGCAAGGAGGCTTGATGAATGATGAGCTGCAACACCTGAAAAACCTTGGCAAGACGTCGGCGCAATGGCTGCATGCGGTGGGCATCCACAGTGCGTCCGACCTACGCCGCCTGGGGGCAGTCGACGCGTACCGTGCCGTACGCACCCGCGGTTTCAGGGCATCCAAAGTGTTGTTGTATGCCATTGAAGGCGCGCTGATGGATGTGCACTGGAATGACATTCCCGTTGAACGCAAGGAAGCTTTAAATCGTCAATTGGACGCTCTGACCGCACGCCAAAAGAATTGAGACGCCAACTTGCACCCGCGTTTACGGGGATTCCAAGCAGAAGTTTGAGGAAATTCGAAGAGGCCGCAAAAACAAATGTTGACTCTCAAATGAGAATCGTTATGATTATCACAACTGGTCGCGAGATCAGCCGATAACTGAAAGACCATTGGTTCGGACTCTCAGATTATCTCCTCATCAGGCTAATCACGGTTATTTGACCCGGCTCTTGCCGGGTCTTTTTTTGCCCATAAAAAACTGCGGCGATTTTCAGCGGGCAATGATCAACGGATGGCCGAGCTCCGGATGCGGCTGCACCAACACATCCAGCCCGAATACCGCCCTCAGCGGCTCAGGCCGCAACACCTGTGCCGGTGTGTCCAACGCATGGGGCCGGCCATCCTCCAGTAACAGGATGCGATCACAGTAGCGCGCCGCCAGGTTCAGGTCGTGAAGGATCACCAGCACCGCCGCGCCACGGTCGGCAAAGCGCCGGATCGCCTGCAAGGTGGTGTGCTGGTGCAGCGGGTCAAGCATTGATGTCGGCTCATCCAGCAACAAGGTCTGCCCCGCTTCACCCGGCCATAGCTGCGCCAGCACCCGTGCGAGGTGCACACGCTGCCGCTCGCCGCCCGACAACGCCAGATAGCTGCGCCCGCTCAAGTGGCCGACGTCGGCAGCCTGCAAGGCAGCATTGATGATTTCATCGTCACGCACCCGGCCCGTCTGATGAGGCAAGCGCCCCATGCCCACCACCTCTTCGACGCGAAAGGCAAAGTCCAGGGTCGAGGTCTGCGGCAACACCGCCAGCCGCTGGGCACGCTGCGCTCCGCCCCAGTCTTTCAACTCACGCTGATCCAGCCACACAAGGCCTTGGTCGGGCTGCAACTCGCCGCATAACGCACCGAGCAATGTACTTTTTCCCGCACCGTTGGGGCCCAATACGCCGAGCACTTCTCCTGGCAACAGGTCCAGGGTGATGTCCGCCAGCACAGTTTTGCGCCCACGGCAGATCTGCAGGTCTTCTACTCGCAGCATCAGGCGCGCCCTCGTAACAACAGGTAGAGGAAAAACGGCGCACCGATAAACGCGGTAACAATGCCGATCGGTAATTCCGCCGGCGCCAAGGCCAGGCGCGCCACCAGATCGGCAAACAACAGCAAACTCGCCCCCGCCAGCACCGAGGCTGGCAGCAGCACCCGATGATCCGGCCCCGCCAGCAGGCGTACCAGATGCGGCACCACCAGCCCGACAAAGCCGATCATCCCCGCAGCCGCCACGGCCGCGCCCACGCCCAGCGCGGTGCAGAACACCAGTTCGCGCTTGAGGCCTTCAACATCAATGCCCAAGTGACTGGCTTCCGACTCACCCAGCAGGAGTGCATTCAGCGCCTTGGCCCGGCGCGGCAGCCACAGTGCTACGCCGGCGCTGACCAGCAGCAGCGGCCATAAGCGCGAGTAGCTGGCGCCATTCAGGCTGCCCAGGTTCCAGAACGTCAGGGTGCGCAAGGTAGCGTCATCTGCCAGGTAGGTGAACAGGCCCACCGCCGAACTGGCGAGCGCCGTCAGGGCGATACCCGCCAGCAACATGGTCGCGACGTTGGTTTGGCCGTTGCGCCGCCCCAGGCGATAGACCAGCGCTGTTACCCCCAAACCGCCGAGGAAGGCACACAACGACAGCAGATAAGGCCCGAGTGCATCCGGCAAACCGCCAAAAAACGAACCACCGACAATCGCAATCGCCGCGCCCAACGCCGCACCGCTGGAAACCCCGACCAACCCGGGATCAGCCAAGGGGTTGCGAAACAGCCCCTGCATTGCAACGCCGGAAAGCGCCAGAACCCCACCGACGGCCAATCCCAGCAACGTACGCGGCAGGCGAATCTGCCCGAGGATCAGCTCCGCCTGCTCCAGGCCTTGGGCCTCGATTGGCACACCCATCAAGCGTAAGGCTGCCCGCAGTGTGTCCATTAACGGCAGACTCACCGGCCCCAGGGCCAATGACAACCAGATCGCCAATACACACAGCAGACTCAAGCCGATAAACAGGGTTCGCGGTTTAACCAGAGTGGTCATGGGGCGGTATTAGCCTGAGACGGATAGAACCCGGCAGACAGCTTCACCAGGCTTTGCGGCAAGCGTGGCCCAAGCCCACCCACCAGCAGCGTCGGGTCCAGTTCATAGACGCGTCCATTCTTGGCCGCTGGCGTCGAAGCCAGGATCGGGTTTTCCTTGAACAACGCGGCGCGGGCCGCATCCCCGGTCAAAGCGCGATCGGCAAACACCAGCACCTCAGGATTGAGCCCCGCCAGCGACTCGACAGAAAACGGCTTGTAACCATCGTGGGTCGCCAGGTTATGGCCGCCGGCCTGCTGCAACATCCAGTCAGCCGCCGTGTCTTTGCCCGCAATCAGCGGTTTGCCGCCGGCATGTCCCAGCAGCAACAGCACTCCAGGCGCCTTTTGAGTGGCCTGGGCCTTGGCCACCCAGTTCTTTTGGTGGTCAAGTTGTTGCTGATAGTCACTGAACAGTTCTGCAGCCTTCGCTTCGTTACCCAGCAGCTTGCCCAAATGCTGAAGGTTGCCCTGCAGCGTCGGCAGATCCGGCTCGGCTGAAAACAGCTCCACTTTCACACCGGCATTGCGGATTTGCGCCAACACCGGTGGCGGCCCCATTTCCTCGGTGCCCACCAGGATTTGCGGGCGCAGGCTCAGAATGCCTTCCGCCGACAACTGACGCTGGTAACCAATGCTCGGCAACGCCTTGAGGGATTCCGGATGCTGGCTGGTGGTATCCACGCCCACCAGCTTTGACTCACCGCCCAGGGCCGTCACCCATTCCGACAACGCACCACCGGCGCTGACCCAGCGTTGTGGCAGTTCAGAGGCCTGGGCCCCAGCGTTGACCAGCAGTCCGACAACGAGCGCGATAGCACTGGCACTCAGGCGCATAAAAGGGTTTCCTTCCAAGGGGTGAGCCCGCTGAAACACTCGCAATGTGACAGATCAAGGCTGCCCGACATCGTACAGAGCGCCCAGTCAGCTTACGGGCGAAGCCGGCATTTGATAATTGTTTGCATTTGCACGTCAAGCACCGGGCTCTGCGGCAAAAACCAGGATAGCCTTGCAGCCCGCAAACGGCGGCACTTAAGGATCGATATGAAGTTTCTCTGCGCCTCCAGCGAACTCGCACCCAACGCCAGCCTCGGTTTCGATATCGACGGCCGCAAGCTGTTTGCCGTGCGCCGCGAAGGCATTGCCTACTTCTATATCAACCGCTGCCCACATCGCGGGGTGCCGCTTGAATGGCAGCCGCACCAGTTTCTCGACCCCAGCGCCAGCCTGATCCAGTGCGCCACCCATGGCGCGCTGTTCCTGATCGAAAGCGGTGAGTGCGTCGCCGGCCCTTGCGCCGGCCAGAGCCTGACAGCCCTGCCCGGCCGCGAGGACGAACAAGGCCTGTGGGTACAACTCTAGTCGCCGAGCAATACTTCCAGCCGGCGATCGACGCAGATTTCCTCTGACGTCACTCGCACGCCATAGGCCAGCACCTCGACGCCCGCCGCCTTGGCCTCACGCAACGCTGCCGCATAACCGGCATCAATTTCTTCGGCAGGACGCACCGCATCGATCCCCGAGAGGTTGACGCAGTACAACTGCACTGCCCGTACACCCTCACGCGCCAGATGCGCCAGCTCACGCAGATGCTTGGCACCGCGCTGGGTCACGGCATCGGGAAACGCCGCCGTCGAGGTCCCGTCAAACCCGAGGGTGACGCTTTTGACTTCGACATATGCCGCGCCCGCCGGGTAGTCCAGGCGGAAATCGATCCGGCTGTTTTCCTGGCCGTAGGCGACTTCGCGTTTCAAGGCAGTAAAGCCATTGAGCTCGGTGATAACCCCCGCGCGCAGCGCTTCTTCAACCAACTGATTGGCCCGCGCCGTGTTCACACACGCCAGGCGCCCTTGTGGGGTTTCGCTGATTTCCCAGGTGCCTGGCAGCTTGCGCTTGGGGTCATTGGAGCGGCTGAACCAGACCTGGCCACCTTCCACCATGCAGTTGAACATCGAGCCGGTGTTCGGGCAGTGAATGGTCAACAACTCGCCGGTAACGGTTTCGATATCGGCGAGAAAACGCTTGTAGCGGCGGATCAGCCGGCCTTCTTCAAGGGGAGGATTAAAGCGCATCAGCCTTGCCAACTCCGCAGGCCGCGGGCAATCCGTTCAACGGCTTGCTGTAGGCGATCAAGGTTTTGCGTGTAGGCAAAACGCACATGGTGACCGGCTTGATAACGGCCGAAATCCAGGCCCGGCGTGAACGCAACGTGCTCGGTTTCGAGGAAGTGCCGGCAGAACGCGAAGGCATCGCCGCCGAATGCGCTGATATCGGCATACAGGTAGAACGCGCCTTCCGGCTCCACGGCAATACCGAAACCCAACTCGCGCAACGCTGGCAGCAGGAAGTCGCGACGCCGGCCAAACTCGGCCCGGCGATCTTCAAGAATGTTCAATGTTTGCGGGGTGAAGCAGGCCAGGGCCGCATGCTGGGCCATGCTCGGCGCGCTGATGTAGAGATTCTGCGCCAGTTTCTCCAGCTCACCCACCGCAGCAGGCGGCGCCACCAGCCAGCCCAGGCGCCAGCCGGTCATTCCGAAATACTTCGAAAAACTATTTAGAACGAAGGCTTCATCGTCGACTTCCAGCACGCTGGCGGCATCGGTGCCATAGGTCAGGCCGTGGTAGATCTCATCCACCACCAAATGCCCATTGCGCGCCTTGATGGCGCTCGACAACCCCGCCAACTCGTCCCGCGTCAGGATGGTACCGGTAGGGTTGGCAGGCGACGCGACCAACGCGCCCACGCTGTCCTGATCCCAATGGCGCGCCACCAGGTCGGCGGTCAGTTGATAACGTACCTCGGGGCCCACCGGGACCAGTTGGGCCGCGCCCTCCACCAGCCGCAGGAAGTGGCGGTTGCAGGGGTAGCCTGGGTCTGCCAGCAGCCAGTGCTTGCCGGGATCCACCAGCAGGCTGCTCGCCAGCAACAAGGCTCCCGAGCCGCCGGGGGTAATCAGAATTCGCTCGGGATCGATGCTCAACCCGTAGCGCTGCTGGTAGAAACCGCTGATGGCTTGCCGCAGCTCCGGCAGCCCGCGGGCCGCGGTATAGCGGGTCTTGCCATTGGCCAGCGCCGCCTGCCCGGCCTTGATGATGGGCTCGGCGGTGGTGAAGTCCGGCTCGCCGATTTCCAGGTGAATCACGTCGTGACCGGCGGCCTGCAATTCATTGGCCCGCGCCAGCAACGCCATGACATGGAAAGGTTCGATAGCGCGGCTGCGCGCACTGTAGGGCTGAGCCATTAGCCTTCCTTAACTCTGAGGACAAACCCCGATTCTACCCAACCCGCCGCGCAAAACCTGCTCTATTGCCCCAAGACATGTAGCAAGCACGGCAAGCAACTACCTGCAAAACAGCTAAAATCAACATTCGAGACCGTACAAGCCCGCCCTGCTGGGGCCTGCGGCGGTTTGCAAGCCTCAGGAGACGGTGCCTCGACAACCGGGAGTGGCGCACCCCGAATCTATCTGGTAAGTTCGCCCGCTTGCAGCCGCAGGGCCGGCAGGTGTCGGTGATGTTGCAATCCTGCGCAATGGATTAGAAGAGTGAGAGGCGGTCCATTCATGCCCACCCAAGCAAAGCAACAGAGCATCAGCGGCTTCCAACCCTACGTCGAGGCGAAGGGTGAGGAATACATGGGCAAGCCCATGCGCGAACACTTCTCCAAGATCCTGAAGCAGTGGAAACAGGACTTGATGCAAGAGGTTGACCGTACCGTTGACCATATGAAGGACGAAGCGGCCAACTTCCCGGACCCGGCAGACCGTGCCAGCCAGGAAGAAGAGTTCGCCCTTGAACTGCGCGCCCGTGATCGCGAGCGCAAGCTGATCAAGAAGATCGACAAGACCCTGCAACTCATCGAAGACGAAGAGTATGGCTGGTGCGAGTCCTGCGGCGTCGAGATTGGTATTCGCCGCCTGGAAGCGCGTCCTACCGCCGACCTGTGCGTGGACTGCAAGACCTTGGCTGAAATCAAGGAAAAACAGGTCGGCAAGTAATCACTGCCGGGCTGGACAAATGGGGCGTGCGAACGCCCCATTTTTGTTTCTGGCGTTTGCTGGTTTTCCAGTAATATCCGGCCCATGACAGCCTCCTCCTATATCGGGCGTTTCGCCCCCACGCCCAGCGGACACCTGCACTTCGGTTCCCTGGTCGCCGCCCTCGCCTCCTACCTCGACGCCCGTGCCAACCAAGGCCGCTGGCTGATGCGCATGGAAGACCTCGACCCGCCACGGGAAGAGCCCGGCGCCCAGGCCGCCATCCTGAATGCCCTGGAACGCTATGGTTTTGAATGGGACGGGGAGTTGGTCCGACAAAGCGAGCGGCACGATGCCTACGCCGAAGTGCTCAACCGCCTGTTCAATCACGGCCTGGCCTACGCCTGCACCTGTTCGCGCAAACAACTGGAACCCTACAACGGGATTTATCCCGGCCTGTGCCGCAATGCCGGGCATGACCAGCAAGATGCTGCCATTCGTCTGCGGGTGCCGGAGTTGGAGTACCACTTTACCGACCGTGTACAAGGCGAATTCCGACAGCATCTGGGTCGCGACGTAGGCGACTTCATCATCCGCCGTCGCGACGGCCTGTATGCCTACCAACTGGCGGTAGTCCTCGATGATGCCTGGCAAGGTGTGACCGACATCGTGCGTGGTGCCGACCTGCTCGACTCCACGCCGCGCCAACTGTATCTGCAAGAATTGCTGGGCCTGCGCCAACCGCGTTACCTGCATGTGCCGCTGATCATCCAGCCGGACGGTAACAAGCTGGGCAAATCCTACCGCTCACCGCCCTTGACCACTGACCAGGCCACGCCTTTGCTGTTAAGAGCACTGCGCGCCCTGGGCCAGCCGGCGGGCGACGAAATGCACCACGCCAGCCCACGGGAACTGCTGGATTGGGGCATTCAACACTGGGATGCCACACAGATCCCGCGCACACTCACGCTGGCCGAAGCGCAATTGCGCTGAAGGCGCTTGCAGCTTGCGAGCCATCCGTTACCATCGCCGCAGTTTTTCAATCAGAGGCCAACATGTACATCTATCGATTGGTCCTGCTGCTGGTCGTCGGGATCTACCTGTTTTCTCCCGCCATCATGGATTGGTGGATCGACGCCACAGGCGCCTGGTACCGCCCCTATCTGCTTTGGCTGATTCTGATCGTCGTGACTTTCATCCTGCAGAGCCAAAAAGATGCCGATGAGCTTTAGCCTGACCGAGATGCTGCTGATCAGCGCCGCCTACCTGGCCGCGTTGTTCGGGGTAGCCTGGATCAGTGAACGCGGGATGATTCCGCGGGCGATCATTCGCCATCCGTTGACCTACACCTTGTCGTTGGGCGTGTACGCGAGTGCCTGGGCGTTTTATGGCACCGTGGGCCTGGCCTATCAGTATGGATACGGCTTTCTTTCGAGTTATCTCGGGGTGTCCGGCGCGTTTTTGCTGGCGCCGGTGCTGTTGTATCCGATCCTGAAAATCACCCGCACCTATCAGTTGTCGTCCCTGGCCGACCTGTTTGCGTTCCGTTTTCGCAGTACCTGGGCCGGTGCACTGACCACGATTTTCATGCTGATCGGCGTGCTGCCGTTGCTGGCATTGCAGATCCAGGCCGTGGCCGACTCCATCAGCATCCTCACCCGCGAACCGGTGCAGCACCGCGTGGCATTGAGCTTCTGCGCGCTGATCACTCTGTTCACGATTTTCTTCGGCTCACGGCATATCGCCACCCGTGAAAAACATGAAGGACTGGTGTTTGCGATCGCGTTTGAATCGGTGATCAAGCTGATCGCCATCGGCGGTGTCGGTCTGTACGCGTTGTATGGCGTATTCGACGGCCCACAACAGCTGGAACTGTGGCTGCTGCAAAACCAGACCGCCCTGGCCGCACTGCACACGCCGTTGCAGGAAGGCCCATGGCGCACGCTGCTATTGGTGTTCTTCGCCTCGGCGATTGTGATGCCGCACATGTACCACATGACCTTCACCGAAAACCTCAACCCGCGCTCGCTGGTCAGCGCCAGCTGGGGCTTGCCGCTGTTCCTGCTGTTGATGAGCCTGGCGGTGCCGCTGATCCTGTGGGCCGGCCTGAAACTTGGCGCCACCACCAATCCCGAATACTTCACGCTGGGCGTGGGTATTGCAGCCAACAGCAAATCCCTCGCATTGCTGGCCTATGTCGGCGGATTATCGGCCTCCAGCGGGCTGATCATCGTCAGTACCCTGGCGCTGTCGGGGATGGCGCTGAATCACCTGGTGCTGCCGCTCTACCAGCCGCCGGCCGAAGGCAATATCTACCGCTGGCTGAAATGGACCCGCCGGGCCCTGATCGTCGCGATCATCATGGCCGGCTATGGCTTCTACCTGTTGCTGGGTGCAGAACAGGACCTGGCCAACCTGGGCATCGTTGCCTTCGTTGCCACCTTGCAGTTCCTGCCGGGCGTGCTGTCGGTGCTGTACTGGCCGACCGCCAACCGCCGAGGCTTTATCGCCGGTTTGCTCGCCGGGATCCTGGTATGGACCGTGACCATGCTGCTGCCGCTGGTGGGCAACCTGCAGGGCTTCTACATCCCGCTGCTGAACATGATCTACGTGCTGGATGACACCAGTTGGCACATGGCGGCAATTGCCTCGCTGGCGGCCAACGTGCTGATGTTCACCCTGATCTCGCTGTTCACCAACGCCAGCCCCGAAGAAACCAGCGCCGCCGAAGCCTGCGCAGTGGACAACGTCCGTCGCCCGCAACGCCGCGAACTGCACGCCGCCTCACCCCAGGAATTCGCCACGCAACTGGCCAAGCCGCTGGGCGCCAAGGCCGCACAAAAGGAGGTCGAGCAGGCCCTGCGCGATCTCTACTTGCCGTTCGACGAGCGCCGGCCTTATGCCCTGCGCCGCCTGCGGGACCGTATCGAAGCCAACCTTTCCGGCCTGATGGGCCCGAGCGTGTCCCAGGACATGGTCGAGACCTTCCTGCCCTACAAGGCCGGCGGCGAAAACTACGTGACCGAAGACATCCACTTCATCGAGAGCCGGCTGGAGGATTACCACTCCCGCCTCACCGGCCTTGCCGCCGAACTCGATGCCCTGCGCCGCTATCACCGCCAGACGTTGCAGGAACTGCCGATGGGCGTCTGCTCCCTGGCCAAGGATCAAGAGATCCTGATGTGGAACAAGGCCATGGAAGAGCTCACCGGCATCGCCGCCCAACGTGTGGTGGGCTCGCGCCTGAACACCATTGGCGACCCGTGGAAAGAATTGCTCCAGGGCTTCATCAACCTGCCCGACGAACACTTGCACAAACAGCACCTGGCGCTGGATGGCCAGACCCGCTGGCTCAACCTGCACAAGGCCGCCATCGACGAGCCACTGGCGCCCGGCAACAGCGGCCTGGTGCTGCTGGTGGAAGACCTGACCGAAACCCAGATGCTCGAAGACAAGCTGGTGCACTCCGAGCGCCTGGCCAGCATCGGGCGCCTGGCCGCGGGTGTGGCCCATGAAATCGGCAATCCGATCACCGGTATCGCCTGCCTCGCGCAAAACCTGCGGGAAGAGCGCGAAGAAGACGGCGAAATCATCGAAATCAGCGGGCAGATTCTCGAGCAGACCAAGCGTGTTTCGCGCATCGTGCAGTCGCTGATGAGCTTTGCCCACGCGGGCGCCCATCAGAATCACGACGAAGCGGTGTGCCTGGCCGAAGTGGCCCAGGATGCCATTGGGCTGCTGGCCTTGAACCGGCGCAATTTCGAAGTACAGTTCTTCAACCTGTGCGACCCGGAACACTGGGTCGACGGTGATTCACAACGCCTGGCCCAAGTGCTGATCAACCTGCTGTCCAACGCCCGCGACGCATCGCCGGCCGGCAGCGCAGTACGGGTCAAGAGCGAGGCTTTCGAGCACACGGTCGATCTGATCGTCGAGGACGAAGGCAGCGGCATTCCACAGAACATCATGGATCGATTGTTCGAACCCTTCTTCACCACCAAGGATCCGGGTGAAGGTACCGGTCTGGGCCTTGCACTGGTCTATTCCATCGTTGAAGAGCATTATGGACAAATCACCATCGACAGCCCGGCTGACACCGAAAGCCAACGCGGCACCCGTATTCGGGTGACCTTGCCGCGTCATGTCGAAGCGACGTCCGCTGTGAACTGAGACCGTCGAGAGAGTTGAATCAATGCCGCACATTTTGATCGTCGAAGACGAAACCATTATCCGCTCTGCCTTGCGTCGCCTGCTTGAACGTAATCAGTACCAGGTCAGCGAAGCCGGCTCGGTGCAAGAAGCCCAAGAGCGTTTCAGCATTCCCACGTTCGACCTGATCGTCAGTGACCTGCGTTTGCCAGGCGCCCCCGGCACCGAGCTGATCAAGCTCGGCCAAGGCACTCCGGTGCTGATCATGACCAGCTACGCCAGCCTGCGCTCGGCCGTGGACTCCATGAAGATGGGCGCGGTGGACTACATCGCCAAGCCCTTCGACCACGACGAAATGCTCCAGGCCGTAGCGCGCATCCTGCGTGACCGTCAATCGGCCAGCAGCGCACCGGCTGAACGCCCGTCAGCGGGCAAGGCCGCCAATGGTTCTGAAAAACCCGGTATTGATAACAGTAACGGCGAAATCGGCATCATCGGCTCCTGCCCACCCATGCAGGACCTGTACAGCAAGATCCGCAAAGTGGCGCCAACCGACTCCAATGTACTGATCCAGGGCGAGTCCGGTACCGGTAAAGAACTGGTGGCCCGTGCCCTGCACAACCTGTCCAAGCGCGCCAAGGCACCGATGATCTCGGTGAACTGCGCGGCGATCCCCGAATCCCTGATCGAATCCGAATTGTTCGGCCATGAAAAAGGCGCCTTTACCGGCGCCAGTGCTGGCCGTGCGGGTTTGGTTGAAGCCGCCGACGGCGGCACGCTGTTCCTCGACGAGATTGGCGAGCTGCCGCTGGAAGCCCAGGCACGCTTGCTGCGGGTACTCCAGGAAGGCGAAATACGCCGCGTCGGTTCGGTACAGTCGCAAAAGGTCGACGTACGACTGATTGCGGCCACTCACCGTGACCTGAAGAGCCTGGCCAAGATTGGCCAGTTCCGTGAAGACCTTTATTACCGCCTGCACGTGATCGCTCTCAAACTGCCGGCCCTGCGTGAGCGCGGCGCCGACGTCAACGAAATCGCCACGGCCTTCCTGGCGCGCCAGAGTGCGCGCATCAACCGTACCGACCTGAAGTTTGCTGCCGATGCCGAGCAGGCGATTCGTCACTACTCCTGGCCGGGTAACGTGCGGGAGCTGGAAAACGCGGTAGAGCGTGCGGTGATTCTGTCGGAGAGCCCGGAAATTTCCGCCGAGCTGCTGGGGATCGATATCGAGCTCAGCGACCTGGATGATGATGACTTCATCGGTTTGCCACCGCAGCAAGGTGGCGGCAGTAACAACAGCCACGAGCCGACGGAAGATTTGTCACTGGAAGATTACTTCCAGCATTTCGTGCTGGAGCACCAGGACCACATGACCGAGACCGAACTGGCGCGCAAACTGGGCGTCAGCCGTAAATGCCTGTGGGAACGGCGCCAGCGCCTGGGTATCCCGCGGCGCAAGACCGGGGTTGCCAGCGAAAGCTGAGTGGGTCGCCCCCACAGGTAACACCCGCAGATGTGAAAAAACTGTTACCGCTGATTTTTCACGTAACAAAAGCCGGGGCTTACGGTAACGAAGCCCCGGCTTTTTTTCGCCTACAAAAAACCCGAAAACGCCCCAAACCCCTTATTTTGCTGGGCCTCGCAAAAGTTGGCACGCACCCTGCTATATGCTTAGTACAAAAACAATAACAAGCAAATGTACAAGACAATAAAAATAAGACGAATCGACTCACGCATAACAAAAACAACACGGCGGAGGCGCAGCTAACTGATTCTTTTGGAGAGGCGTTGCATTTGGGGCTTGCCCCGCAACCAGGCCGAGAACAACAAAAACTGCCCTAAGGCAGAGCCTGAACTGGTTGGATCTTAGATCAGCAACACAGCGACCAAAGCAATCCGTTTGCTCTTGGCTCCCGATTGGGAGTGTCATGAAGGTGAAGCTTCATGGCGAGGGCGATCAACAAAAACAAGAAGCCCGAAACCAATAATAAAAATAGAGCACGCAACTACTTCTGGGGGAGCTTCGGCTCCCCTTGTAGTTTCCGCGATTTGGCACCTGCCACCCTTCTTTTAAGCTTCTGGCTCAAGCCTTGCAGCTAGTTCCTACACCATCCCCTGACTAAATGCTAGAATCCCGGCCCATCATGCGGTCATTCTTCGTTATGGCCGAACATTCCTTCAAACAGTGCATCCCATGCTGAAGAAGTTGTTCCAGTCATTCCGTTCTCCCTTGCGTCGTACGCAACACAAACGCAGCACGCCTGAAGTGCTCAATAGCAGCCAGCATTCGCTGCAACGCGCCCAGTTCAGCCGTTATGCGGTGAACATCGTCGAACGTTTGCAGAACGCCGGCTACCAGGCCTACCTGGTTGGCGGTTGCGTGCGCGACATGTTGCTCAATATCACTCCCAAGGATTTCGACGTCGCCACCAGCGCCACGCCGGAACAAGTGCGTGCCGAATTCCGCAATGCGCGGATCATCGGCCGGCGCTTCAAGTTGGTGCACATCCACTTTGGTCGCGAGATCATCGAGGTCGCGACCTTCCGCGCCAACCATCCGCAAAACGATGAAGAAGAAGACACTAACCAGTCTTCCCGCAATGAAAGCGGGCGCATCCTGCGGGACAACGTCTATGGCACCCTGGAAGAAGACGCGCAACGCCGCGACTTCACCATCAACGCCTTGTATTACGACCCGGTCAGCGAGCGCATCCTCGATTACGCCAATGGCGTACACGACATCCGCAACAACTTGCTGCGCCTGATCGGCGACCCGACGCAACGCTACCAGGAAGACCCGGTGCGCATGCTGCGGGCCGTGCGTTTTGCCGCCAAGCTGAACTTCGGCATCGAGAAGCACACGGCCGCGCCGATTCGCGACCTGGCGCCGATGCTGCGGGAAATCCCCTCGGCACGCCTGTTCGAAGAGGTGCTCAAGCTGTTCCTCTCCGGCTATGCTGCCGACACCTTCGAAATGCTGGTTGACCTGCAGTTGTTCGACCCACTGTTCCCGGCCAGCGCCGAAGCACTGGAGTACAACCCGACCTACACCCACACGCTGATCAGCGAAGCCTTGATCAACACCGACCTGCGCATCAAGCAGAACAAACCGGTAACCCCGGCGTTCCTGTTTGCCGCCCTGTTGTGGCCAGCGCTTCCAAAACGCGTCATGCGCTTGCAAGACCGTGGCATGCCGGCAATTCCGGCCATGCAGGAAGCCGCTCACGAGCTGATCGCCGAGCAATGCCAGCGCATCGCTATCCCGAAACGCTTCACCATGCCGATCCGCGAGATCTGGGACATGCAGGAGCGCCTGCCACGCCGCAGCGGCAAACGCGCCGATCTACTGCTGGACAACCCGCGCTTCCGTGCCGGCTATGACTTCCTGCTGCTGCGCGAAAGCGCCGGCGAACAGACCGACGGCCTGGGCGAATGGTGGACCGACTACCAGGACGCCAACGACAGCCAGCGCCGCGAGATGATCAAAGAGCTCAGCAGCAAAGGCGAAGCCACCGGCGATGGCCCGAAAAAACGTCGCCGCAGCAGTGGCAGCAAGCGCAAACGCAGCGCTGGCGATTCATCGAGCGCGTCGGGCGAGTAAGCACGTGGAACGTATCTACGTCGGCATGGGCAGCAACCTGGCTGCCCCTGAACAACAATTGCGCGACGCCATCGAGGCCCTCGCGCAATTGCCGGACACCACGCTGGCGGGCGTCTCCGCCTTCTATCAAAGTGATTCCCTGCTCCCGGGCCAGCCGCGCTATACCAATGCGGTCGCGGCCCTGGACAGCGCGCTTGCACCACTGGAACTGCTCGATGCGCTGCAAGCCATCGAGAATGACCAGGGCCGCGAGCGTCTTGAGCGTTGGGGCCCGCGCACCCTGGACCTGGATATCCTGGTGTTTGGCGACCGGCTGATCGACGAGCCACGCCTGAAGGTGCCGCACTATCAAATGCACCTGCGGGCGTTCGTGCTTTACCCGCTGGCAGAACTGGCCCCGGCCAGCCTGCAACTGGCCGATGGCCGCCTGCTCGGCGACCTGCTGGATGCCTGCCCGTTTGTCGGCCTGGAACGCCTGCCTTCAAACCTGTAGGAGCGAGCTTGCTCGCGAAAAACCTGAGAACACCGCTGGGCGCCAGGCTTCCCGCGTCATCATTGACGACCTTCGCGAGCAAGCTCGCTCCTGCATTTACTACGCATCATTTACTGCTGAATCGCATCAGTAACAGCGGTAACACCACCGCCGTAACAATGCGGTAACACATCCAATTGACTTCCAGAGTCCTCCTCACGACTATAGGCGTCCCGCTGCCGCCTACCCGGCGCTAAAGGGCGCAATCCAGGCCTTATAAGCACTGATCCTTAAGAAAGTGCGCCTGTATAAACGAAGACTCACGCGCGTTACTCGCTGTTTCCAAGCGCCTGAATGAGGACCCTTTTCATGCCAAACGTTACCCTGAGCACCTTGCAGAGCCTCAAGCTCAAAGGTGAAAAGATCACCATGCTGACCTGCTACGACGCCACTTTTGCCCAGGCCAGCAGCCAGGCAGGAGTTGAAGTGTTGCTGGTGGGGGACTCCCTGGGCATGGTTCTACAAGGGAATGACAGCACCCTGCCCGTCACCAATGATGAAATCGCTTACCACACGGCCTGCGTCAAGCGCGGCAACGAAGGCGCCTTCATCATTGCCGACCTGCCCTTCATGGCCGATGCCACCATCGAACAGACCCTGACCAACAGTGCTCAACTGATGCGTGCCGGTGCACACATGATCAAGGTTGAAGGTGCCGCCTGGCTCGCCGAGTCGATTCGTTTGCTGGCTGAACGCGGCGTACCGGTTTGCGCGCACATGGGCCTGACGCCACAGTCGGTGAATATCCTCGGCGGCTACAAGGTACAAGGCCGCGGCGAAGCCCAGGCGCGCCAGATGCGGGCCGATGCCATCGCCCTTGAACAGGCCGGTGCGTGCATGATTCTGCTCGAATGCGTGCCAAGCGAGCTGGCAGCGGAAATCACCCAGGCCGTTAAAGTACCGGTGATCGGTATCGGCGCCGGTTCTGCCACAGACGGCCAGGTATTGGTACTGCATGACATGCTGGGCCTGTCCCTTACCGGCCGCGTACCCAAGTTCGTGAAGAACTTCATGGCGGGCCAGGACAGCATCCAATCAGCCCTCGCCGCCTACGTCAGCGAAGTCAAAGCCGTCACCTTCCCGGGCGCCGAACACGGATTCTCCGCATGAACACCGTCAAGACCGTGCGCGAACTGCGCGCCGCCGTCACCCATGCCCGCAGCGCGGGCAAACGCATCGGCTTCGTGCCCACCATGGGCAACCTGCACAGCGGCCATGCCACGCTGGTCACCAAGGCTGCGCAACAAGCCGACTTCGTGGTGGCGAGCATTTTCGTCAACCCGCTGCAATTTGGCGCCGGCGAAGACCTGGACAAGTACCCGCGCACCCTGGCGGCCGACCAGGAGAAGCTCTTGCAAGCCGGTTGCAACCTGCTGTTCGCCCCGACCGTCGACGAAATGTACCCCGACGGCATGGCCGGCCAGACTCGCGTCAGCGTGCCGCAACTGTCCGAAGGCCTGTGCGGCGCCAGCCGGCCCGGGCATTTTGAAGGCGTGGCCACGGTGGTCAGCAAGCTGTTCAACATGGTCCAGCCGGACCTGGCGATCTTTGGCCAGAAGGACTACCAGCAACTGGCGGTGATTCGCGCCATGGTCCATGACCTGAACATGCCGATCCAGATTATCGGCGAGCCGACCGTGCGCGCCGACGACGGCCTCGCGCTGTCGTCGCGCAATGGTTACCTCACCGACGAGCAGCGCGCGATCGCACCGGTGCTGTACCGCAGCCTCAGCCAGATCGCCGCCGCCATTGAAGCGGGCGACCGCGACTTCGCCAAACTGCGCGCCGCACAGGTCCAGCAGATCGAAGCGGCAGGTTTTCGCATGGACTACTTGGAGGTTCGCCAGGGCCTGCACCTGCGTCCGGCCACCGCCGAAGACAAGGACCTGGTGATCCTGGTCGCCGCCTACCTGGGCGCCACCCGGCTGATCGACAACCTGCATCTGCACCTGAACTGACCCCGCCGCACACCCCGCCTGTTGCACTGCCTGATCGGCCGGTATAAAAAAGTACCGGCCACAGCGCAGACAAAGCCAAGACAGATCGACACGCTAGGTTTAATGTATTCGCCCTACGCTCTTCGTTGGCGTTGACCGGAGCCTGTCATCTTCACAAAGACAGGACATTCCCGGCTTTCAAGTGTCCTAAAAGCAGTCCCAGCAATAAAAAGGAAACCCGCAGCGATGGCGTACTACCGCACTCCTCATGACGTTACCGCTCTGCCCGCCTGGCAAGCGCTCAATCAACATCGCCAAGCCATGCAGGATTTCAGCATGCGCGAAGCCTTTAATGCCGATCCCCAGCGCTTTACCCAGTTCACCTTGAGCAGCTGCGGACTTTTCCTCGATTACTCGAAAAACCTGATCACCAGCGAAACCCGCGACCTGCTGGTAGGCCTGGCCAAGGAAGTCGACCTTCAGGGCGCGATCAAGTCGCTATTCAACGGCGAGCCGGTCAACTCTTCCGAAGGCCGTCCGGCGTTGCACACCGCACTGCGTCGCCCGGTGGGTGACAAGCTGTCGGTCAACGGCGTGAACATCATGCCGGACGTGCACAAGGTGCTGAACCAGATCACTGACCTGGTCGGCCGCATCCACGACGGCCTGTGGCGTGGCTACACCGAGAAGCCGATCACCGACGTGGTGAACATCGGTATCGGTGGCTCGTTCCTCGGCCCGGAGCTGGTGTCTGAAGCGCTGTTGTCCTACGCCCACAAAGGCGTGCGCTGCCATTACCTGGCGAACATCGACGGCAGCGAGTTCCACGAGCTGACCATGAAGCTGCGCGCCGAGACCACGCTGTTCATCGTCTCGTCAAAATCCTTCAACACCCTCGAAACCCTGAAAAACGCCCAGGCCGCCCGCGCCTGGTACCTGGCCCAGGGTGGCTCGGAAGCCGAGCTGTATCGCCACTTCATCGCCGTATCGAGCAACAACGCGGCGGCCGTGGCCTTCGGTATCCGCGAAGAGAACATTTTCCCGATGTGGGACTGGGTGGGCGGTCGTTACTCGCTGTGGTCGGCCATCGGCCTGCCCATCGCGCTGGCCATCGGCATGTCCAACTTCAAGGAACTGCTGTCCGGCGCCTACACCATGGACCAGCATTTCCAGACCGCTCCATTCGAGGCGAACATGCCGGTGCTGCTCGGCCTGCTGGGCGTGTGGTACGGCAACTTCTGGGGCGCGCAGAGCCACGCAATCCTGCCGTACGATCACTACCTGCGTAACATCACCAAGCACCTGCAACAGCTGGACATGGAATCCAACGGCAAGAGCGTGCGCCAGGACGGTACGCCGGTTTCCACCGACACCGGCCCGGTTATCTGGGGCGGCGTAGGCTGCAACGGCCAGCATGCTTACCACCAGCTGCTGCACCAGGGCACCCAACTGATCCCGGCCGACTTCATCGTGCCGATCGTCAGCTTCAACCCGGTTTCCGACCACCATCAGTGGCTGTACGCCAACTGCCTGTCCCAGAGCCAGGCCCTGATGCTCGGCAAGACCCGCGCCGAGGCTGAAGCCGAGCTGCGCGACAAGGGCATGGACGAAGCCGAAGTGCAGAAGCTGGCACCGCACAAGGTGATCCCGGGCAACCGTCCGAGCAACACCATTGTGGTTGAACGCATCAGCCCTCGCCGTCTTGGTGCACTGGTGGCGATGTATGAGCATAAAGTGTTCGTGCAGAGCGTCATCTGGGGCATAAACGCGTTCGACCAGTGGGGCGTGGAGCTGGGCAAGGAGCTGGGCAAAGGCGTCTACAACCGCCTGACCGGCACCGAAGAACAGCCTGCGGACGATGCGTCAACCCAGGGGTTGATCAACTACTTCCGCGGCCGTCACCGCGGTTGATGGTATCAGCACTACAATGAGGGTCTGAACCTGCGGGAGCGGACCCTTGTAGGAGCTGGCTTGCCAGCGATGCAAACACCTCGGTGAAACTCAATACCGAGGTGATGCAATCGCTGGCAAGCCAGCTCCTACGAGGGTCGCAAAGCTCCCCTCTTGTCGCAAAAAACAAGAATAAGGATCCCTCATGTTCGATATCAGCACGTTCCCCACCGCCGATGCCGTCCGCCGGGCTGCGCAACTCAGTCAAGAGGACTACCAGCGCCTCTACCGCCAATCCGTCGAGCAACCCGATACGTTCTGGGCCGAACAGGCCAAGCGTTTTCTCGACTGGAGCACGCCTTGGCAGACCGTCCAGAAATCCGACATCAAGACCGGCGCCGCGCAATGGTTTGCCGGAGGCCAGCTGAACGTCAGTTACAACTGCATCGACCGTCACCTCGCGCAACGCGCTGATCAGCCGGCCTTCATCTGGGAGGGCGATGATCCTGCGACGTCTTCCAAAATTACCTACCGCCAGCTCCACCAAAACGTCAGCCGCCTGGCCAACGTGCTGAAAAGCCGTGGCGTGAAGAAAGGCGACCGGGTGTGCATCTACATGCCGATGATTCCCGAGGCGGCCTACGCGATGCTGGCCTGTACGCGGATCGGTGCGGTGCATTCGGTGGTGTTTGGCGGATTCTCGCCGGACGCCCTGCGCGACCGCATTCTCGACGCCGATTGCCGCACGGTGATCACCGCCGATGAAGGCGTGCGCGGCGGCAAGCCGGTGGCGCTGAAACAGAATGTCGACAAGGCCCTGGCCAGTTGCCCGGGTGTCAGCACGGTACTGGTGGTGCAGCGCACTGGCGCGGCAGTCAATTGGACTGAAGGGCGCGACCTCAAGTATCAACAGGCCCTGGATGCAGCCAGCGACGACTGCCCGCCCGAGCCGATGGATGCGGAAGACCCGCTGTTTATCCTCTACACCTCCGGCAGCACCGGCAAACCCAAAGGTGTGTTGCACACCACCGGCGGTTACCTGCTGCAGGCTGCGATGACCTTCAAGTACGTGCTCGATTACCGCGAAGGCGAAGTGTTCTGGTGCACCGCCGATGTCGGCTGGGTCACCGGCCACAGCTATATCGTGTACGGGCCACTGGCCAATGGTGCGACCTCGCTGATGTTCGAAGGCGTGCCGAGCTACCCGGACAGCTCGCGGTTCTGGCAGGTGATCGACAAACACAAGGTCAACATCTTCTACACCGCGCCGACCGCGTTACGCGCGCTGATGCGGGAAGGCCACGGCCCACTGGAAAACACTTCCCGCGCCAGCCTGCGCCTGCTGGGCAGTGTCGGCGAGCCAATCAACCCGGAAGCCTGGGACTGGTACTTCAATGCCGTGGGCGAACAACGCTGCCCGATTGTCGACACCTGGTGGCAGACCGAAACCGGCGGCATCATGCTCAGCCCGCTGGTCAGCGCCCAGCGGATCAAGCCCGGCTGCGCCACCCAGCCGATGTTTGGCGTGGTGCCGGTGCTGCTCGACGAGCAAGGCAAGGAAATCAGTGGCGCCGGCAGCGGCGTGCTGGCGATCAAATCCAGCTGGCCAGGGCAGATCCGCAGCGTGTACGGCGACCCTCAGCGGATGATCGACACCTATTTCAAACCCTACCCCGGCTACTACTTTACCGGCGACAGCGCGCGGCGCGACGAGGATGGTGACTACTGGATCACCGGCCGCATCGACGATGTGATCAATGTTTCCGGGCACCGCATCGGCACCGCCGAAGTCGAAAGCGCCCTGGTGCTGCATGATCAGGTCGCAGAAGCCGCGGTGGTCGGTTATCCACACGACGTAAAAGGCCAGGGCATCTATGCCTTCGTCACGCCCATGAATGGCGTCGAGCCCGACGACGCGCTGAAAAAGCACCTGCTGGACCTGGTCAGCAAGGAAATCGGCAGCTTCGCCAAGCCCGAGCTGATTCAATGGGCGCCGGCCTTGCCGAAAACCCGCTCAGGCAAGATCATGCGGCGGATCCTGCGCAAGATTGCCTGCAACGAGCTGGACAGCCTGGGAGATACATCCACACTGGCCGACCCGAGCGTGGTGGACGGCCTGATCGACAAGCGCCTCAACCGCTAGGAACCCATGGAATTCATTCGCAGCCGCATCGAAAACCAGCTGATGAGCCTGACCGGCTTGTCGCTGGGCCAACTCGACCTGGAGAACCCCAAGGGCGATCCGGGTCTCTTTGGGCCGAACTCGGTGAGCTGGAAGGTCCATGGCGACTTCAGCAGCATGTTGATCGGCGGCATCAGCGCGTTGATGTTGCAGGCATTGCACCCGCTGGCGTTGGCCGGCGTGTGGGACCACTCGAACTTTCGGCAGGACATGCTGGGGCGGTTACGACGCACCTCGCAGTTCATTTCCGGCACCACGTTTGGTTCGCGGCGTGACGCCGAATGGCTGATCGAGAAAGTGCGCACCATTCACCTGCAAGTGGTCGGCCATGCACCGGACGGCCGACCGTATGCCGCCAGTGATCCCGAGTTGCTGACCTGGGTGCATGTGGCGGAGGTCAGCAACTTTCTCGCGGCCCACCTGCGTTATCGCAACCCGGATTTATCTCCGAGGGATCAAGACCGGTACTACAGCGAAATCGCCCTGGTGGCCGAGCAATTGGGCGCGCGCCATGTGCCGCGTTCGCGCCAGGAAATTTCCGATTACCTTGAGCGTATCCGTCCGCAACTGCTGTGTGACCAGCGCAGCCACGAAGTCCTGCGCCTGCTGCTCAATGCGCCGTCTCCCAGCACCCTGGCCAAGCCGTTTGGCTCGCTGATGATGCAGGCCGGTATCGACCTGCTGCCGGACTGGGCCAGCGACATGCTCGGGCAGAAGCAAAGCCCGATCCAGCGCCAGATGATTCGTGCCGGGGTCAGGCGCAGCGCGCCGTTGTTGCGCTGGGCCATGCGCAATGGTTCGGTGCAGCGGGCCCACAGGCGAATGGGCCTGCTGGAGCCATAACTGTTAAACTCCCGCGCCCCAATTACTCTGCAAGGCGCGCACTATGTCTTCCTTGAATCAGGCGCTGCGCGCCGCCCTCGATCATCGCCAGGACCTGCTCGCCGAGTTGCATGCACAAGGTACCGATTGCTATCGCCTGTTCCACGGCAGCCAGGAAGGCGCCGGCGGCCTGACGATCGACCGCTACGGCCCACAACTGCTGGTGCAGAGTTTTCACCAGTCGCTGGAAAGTGACGACTTGTTGCACCTGCATCAAGCAATCAACCAGCACCTGGGGCTTGAACTGCTGCTGGTCTACAACGACCGCTCCCGGGGCAACTCGCGCATCGACCGTGAAGACACGGTGTACCGCGCCGAGCCCGCAGCCCTGGAAGACCTGGTCGGCCACGAATGGGGCCTCAATTACCGCGTGCGCGGCCGCCATGCCGGGCAAGACCCGCTGTTGTTCCTGGACCTGCGCAACACCCGTGGCTGGGTCATGGCACACAGCGCCGGCAAAAGCGTGCTGAACCTGTTTGCCTACACCTGCGGCGTAGGCCTGAGCGCCGCTGCCGGTGGCGCTCGTGAGGTGTGCAACCTGGACTTTGCCGAGGGCAACCTGGCGGTCGGTCGCGAAAACGGCCAGCTCAACCCGCAATTGCCGACGATGGAATTCATCCAGTCCGACTACTTCCCGGCAATCCGCCAACTGGCCGGCCTGCCCATCAGCCAGCGTCGGGGGCAGAAGCTGCCGAGTTACCCGCGCCTGGAGCAGCATCAATACGATCTGGTACTGCTCGACCCACCCGCCTGGGCCAAGAGCGCCTTCGGTACCGTCGACCTGCTGCGCGACTACCAGAGCCTGCTCAAGCCGGCGCTGCTGGCCACGGCCGACAACGGCGTGCTGATCTGCTGCAACAACCTGGCGAAAGTCGGCATGGACGACTGGCGTGACCAGGTCCTGCGCTGTGCGGAAAAGGCCGGGCGCCCGGTGCGCGACTGGCAGGTCATGACACCCGGCGCAGACTTCCCGTCCCACGACCAGCAACCACCGCTGAAGACCCTGATCCTGCAACTGTAGGACTTGTCCCAAAAGGGTCAGGGCGCAGTAATAAAGGCCCGGCTCTTCGGAACCGTAAACCCGTGCCATACTCCAAGGCACTCTTGATTGACATAGATGGCGTCACATATGCCCAAAGGATTGATTCGCGCCGCTGGCGCCTTGCTGACCGCCCTTGCCCTGTACAGCTTGCTGGGCTTCCTGATTCTCCCCGGCATTGCCCTTCGCGTGGCCAACCAACAGTTGGCCAACTACGCCACGGTGCCGGCGCGTGTCGAGCGTATCGAGCTCAACCCGTTCAGCCTCGAACTGACCGTGTGGGGCCTGAATATCGGTGAGCCGGGCAAGGAGCAAGTGGCCTTTGAACGCCTCTATGCCAACCTGCAGATCGACAGCCTGTGGACCCGCGCCCTGCACCTGGCCGACGTACAACTCGACAAGCCCAAGACCGAGCTGCTGTTCGACAAATCCGGCCAGCTCAACCTGGCGCAGCTGTTCAAACTCCCGGCCAGCGAACCGACACCAACCGATCCAAACGCCAAGCCATTTCCGCTGCGCATCGATAACATCAAGCTGGCAGGCGGCTATGTGCACTTCCAGGATTTGCGCCCGAGCGAGCCGATCGAGTTTCTCTACGACAAACTCGATTTCGAGCTGAAAAACCTCAGCACGCTGCCCGATGACAACGCCGACATGACCCTGGTAGCAGCCGGCCCTGAAGGCGGCCAGATCGACTGGACCGGTAACTTCAGCCTGATCCCGATCGCCTCCGAGGGCAAACTCAAGGTTACCGACGGCAAGATGAAAGTCTGGTGGCCGTATGTGCGTGACGCGGTGCCGCTGGTTCTGGAAGACGGCATCCTCAACTTCAGCACCGACTACAAGCTGAGCCTGGCCAAGGAAACCGAGCTGAACCTGACCAACGTCGCCCTGAGTGTCGCGCCGTTTGCGATCAAGGCACCGGATGGCCGGCCGCTCGCGCGCCTGCAGAAGCTGGACGTCAGCGAAACCACCGTGGACCTGGCCAAACAGCAAGTGATCGTCGGCAAGATCCGCAGTAATAAACTCGAAACCTGGGCCGCCCTTGAAGCCGACGGCCAGCTGGACTGGCAGAAGCTGTTTGCCAGCCAACCGAGCAAACCTGCAACTGCACCCGCAGCCGAGCCAGCCACCGCACCCGCTACCGCCGACTCGCCAAAACCTGCACCGGCAGCGCCGAGCAAGCCTTGGCAAGTGCTGCTCAAGGACGTGCAACTGCGCGACTATCAAGTACATCTGGCTGACCGCTCGGCCAAACCGGCAGTCGCCCTGGAAGTCGGGCCGCTGAACCTTGACCTGCAGGGTTTCGACAGCCTTAACCAGAGCCCGTTTACCCTCAAGCTCGATACCGGCGTAGGCAAACAAGGCAAGCTCGAGGCGACCGGCCAGGTCAACCTGAGCCCGGTCAGCGCCAAGCTGAAAGTGGACACCAAAGACATCGACCTGCGCGTCGCCCAGTCCTATATCAGCCCGTTTATCCGCCTGGAACTGCGTAGCGGCATGCTCGGCAGCAACCTCGACGTGAACCTGAAAAGCACCGACCCCCTGGCATTCCAGGTGACCGGCCGGGCCCAGGTCGACCAGTTGCACACCCTGGACACCATGAAGACCCGCGACTTCCTCAAGTGGCAGCGCCTGGTGCTGGAAGGCGTGAATTATCAACATGGCGACAGCCTGTCGATCGACAAGGTCAACCTGTTGCAGCCCTATGCGCGCTTCATGATCAACGATGACCGCACCACCAACATCGATGACCTGCTGATCCCGCAGCCGGCCAACAGCCCCGGCAAGTCCGCGGCGAAACCAGCGGCCAGCAAAGAGAAGCCCCTGGGCATTCATATTGGTCAAATTGCGATCAACGACGGCTCGGCCAACTTCGCCGACTTCAGCCTGACCCCGAACTTCGCCACGGCCATCCAGCAGCTCAACGGCCAGATCGGCACCATTGACAGTCGCCAGGCCAAACCGGCGAGCGTCGACGTCAAGGGCAAGGTTGACCGTTATGCACCGGTCACCATCAAGGGCAGCGTGAATCCGTTTGACCCGATGGCCGCACTGGATATCGCCACCAGCTTCAAACGCGTCGAACTGACCACCCTGACGCCATACTCGGGCAAGTTTGCCGGGTTCCGCATCCGCAAGGGTCGGCTCAACCTTGACCTGCATTACGTCATCACCAAGGGCCAGTTGAAGGCCGAAAACAAGGTGGTGGTCGAGCAACTGCAACTGGGTGAGAAGGTCGACAGCGCCGACGCCGTGGACCTGCCGATTCGCCTGGCGATAGCCCTGCTCAAGGACTCCGACGGCAAGATCTCGATCGAACTGCCGGTGACCGGCGACTTGAACAACCCGCAGTTCAGCGTCATGCCGATTGTCTGGCAGACCCTGCGCAACCTGGTAGTGCGTGCGGCCACGGCGCCATTCAAGTTCATTGGCGGCCTGATCAGCGGTGGTGGTGCTCAAGACCTTGGCAACGTGTCGTTTGCCGCAGGCTCCAGCGAGCTGAGCAAGGATTCCCAGTCGGCCCTCGACAGCCTGGCCAAAGCCCTCAAGGAGCGCCCTGCGCTGCGCCTGGAGATCGAAGGCACCGCCGCTGCCAGCAGTGACGGCCCGCTTTTGGCCGCACAACGGCTGGAACGCGAATACCAGTACAACTACTACAAGATCCTCCAGCGCCGTGGCGACAAGGTGCCGGCCCAGGCGTCGCTGCTCGAAGTACCGGAAAAGGAAAAGGCGCCGCTGCTGGAAGGCATCTACCGCACCCGCCTGAAACAACAGCCTCCGGCCGAATGGAAAGACCTGAGCAATGACGAGCGCACCGCCAAGCTGCGGGACGGTGTGATCAAGTTCTGGAGTGGCAGTGACGTGTTGCTGCGCCAACTGGGCCAGGACCGCGCCAGCGCGATCAAGGACTACCTGGTAGACAAGGCGCAGCTGGAAGATGAGCGGGTTTACTTTATCGATGCAAACCTTGGGGAAGCGGAGAAAGATGGTCGGGTGGTAACACCGATGCATCTGGATGCCGAATAAACCGGCACCCGCTGAGCACCTGTGGCGAGGGGGCAAGCCCCCTCGCCACAAGAGCCTCGCTGACCTCCCCACTTTTCTACCCACAATAGAACAGGCCCCGACACAAGTGCCGGGGCCTGTAATGACCACATCCGTGTGGTCGGTCGCATGAACCTGTGAGGTGCATTGAGCGGATAACTAGACTCGCTCGTGGCCGCCTCCGCCTAGCTCAGGCGATTCGTTAAGCGTTACTCTGCTTTCAGGCCGTCGGCCGATACAGCTTTAACGCCTTTGATTTTCTTGGTGATGTTCACCGCGGTGGTTTTCTGCGCTTCAGTCACTGCGACGGTCGACGACAGGGAAACTACACCTTTGTTGGTTTCGACTTTGATGTCGGTGCCAGGAATACCTTTCTCGGTTACCAGGTCAGCTTTCACTTTGGTGGTGATCCAAGTGTCCGAGGTGGACTCTTTGGCACCAGCAGCTGCGCTTTTGGTTTTGTCGACGTTATCAGCCTTGGTAGCGCCGCCAGCCATCAGGCCGTCAGCCGAAACTGCGGTCACGCCTTTGATTTTCTTGGTGATCGCTACAGCAGTAGCTTTCTGAGCGTCAGAGATAGCAACTGTCGAGGACAGGGAAACCACACCTTTGTTGGTCTCAACCTTAATGTCCGAACCAGGAATACCTTTCTCGGTCAGCAGGTCAGCTTTGACTTTGGTGGTGATCCAGGTATCCGAAGTGGACTCTTTAGCCTTAGTGACTTCACCGGCCGCCAGCGTCATAGGGGCTTGGGAAGTCTGAGCAAAGGCTACGTTAGCACCCATGGCCAGGGTCAGAGCGGTAGCAGTAGCGAGAGCGAACTTCTTCATACGAGTAACTCCTGTTTTATTAAAAGTCTGCAGTATGTAAACCTTGATGCTGCAGCGTTAACAGGGATATTGCAGACAGTGTGCCAACTCGACGTGGCCAATTAAATCCTTATAAAACAACACGTTATGAAAACAGGTGATTTTCGGAATCGTGCAACTTGCATGAAGACGAACGTGCCTGCATGCAAGTTGCGGCTTTTGGGGTATGGCTAAACGCCTGATTTCGCGACAGTTTCCCGCAGGCATAAAAAAAGGACTCCGAAGAGTCCTTTTTCAGCTTGCAGCGACGGGGTGATTAAACGCCCGAAGCCTTGGCTGCTGCTACGTCCTTGATGGACAGCTTGATACGGCCGCGGTTGTCCACGTCCAGTACCAGCACTTCCACTTCCTGGCCTTCTTTCAGGATGTCGGTCACTTTCTCAACGCGAGCATCGCTCAGCATGGAGATGTGAACCAGACCGTCCTTGCCCGGCAGGATGTTGACGAATGCGCCGAAGTCGACGATGCGCTCAACCTTACCGACGTAGATCTTGCCGATCTCGGCTTCAGCAGTGATACCCAGGACGCGCTGACGTGCCGCTTCAGCCGCTTCCTTGGTTTCGCCGAAGATCTTGATCGAGCCGTCGTCTTCGATGTCGATCGAAGCCTTGGTCTCTTCACAGATCGCACGAATGGTCGCGCCGCCTTTACCGATAACATCACGGATTTTGTCGGTGTCGATTTTCATCGCGATCATGGTCGGAGCATTTTCCGACAGTTCGGTACGGGACTGGCCAATGATCTGGTTCATCTGACCGAGGATGTTCAGGCGCGCTTCCAGGGCTTGGCCCAGAGCGATTTCCATGATTTCTTCGGTGATGCCCTTGATCTTGATGTCCATCTGCAGCGCGGTAACACCTTTGGCGGTACCGGCTACTTTGAAGTCCATGTCGCCCAGGTGGTCTTCGTCGCCCAGGATGTCGGTCAGGATGGCGAACTTTTCGCCTTCTTTAACCAGGCCCATGGCGATACCGGCAACCGGTGCCTTCATCGGAACGCCGGCATCCATCAGAGCCAGGGAAGCGCCGCAGACCGAAGCCATGGAGCTGGAACCGTTGGACTCGGTGATTTCCGACACAACGCGAATGGTGTACGGGAACACGTCGGCGGCAGGCAACATGGCTGCAATCGAACGACGGGCCAGACGGCCGTGACCGATTTCGCGACGACCAGCGCCACCCATGCGACCACACTCACCTACCGAGAACGGAGGGAAGTTGTAGTGCAGCATGAACGGGTCTTTTTTCTCGCCTTCCAGGGTGTCCAGCAGCTGTGCGTCACGGGCAGTACCCAGTGTTGCAACAACCAGGGCCTGGGTTTCACCGCGGGTGAACAGGGCCGAACCGTGGGTTTTTGGCAGAACGCCGACTTCGATGTTCAGCGGACGTACGGTGCGGGTGTCGCGGCCGTCGATACGTGGCTTGCCGTCAACGATGTTTTCGCGAACGGTGCGGTATTCGATTTCGCCGAAGGCTGCTTTGACTTCGCTGGAAGAAGGCTGGCCTTCTTCACCGGAAAGCTTGGCAACAACCTGGTCCTTCAGCTCACCCAGGCGAGCGTAACGGTCGGCCTTGATGGTGATGGTGTAGGCGTCGGAGATAGCGGTGCCGAACTCGGAGCGGATAGCGCCCAGCAGTGCGGTAGCTTCTGGCTGAGGAGCCCAGGTCCAGGTTGGCTTGGCAGCTTCAGCGGCCAGTTCCTTGACAGCGTTGATCACAACCTGGAACTCGTCGTGAGCAAACAGTACAGCGCCCAGCATCTGGTCTTCGGTCAGCTCTTTGGCTTCCGATTCAACCATCAACACGGCTTCCGAAGTACCGGCAACGACCATGTCCAGGCTCGAAGCTTTCTGTTGTTCGTAAGTCGGGTTCAGCAGGTAGCCGGTGCTTTCGTGGAATGCAACACGGGCAGCGCCGATCGGGCCATCGAAAGGAATACCGGAGATGGCCAGGGCCGCCGAGGTACCGATCATCGCAGCGATGTCCGGATCGGTCTTCTTGCTGGTGGAAACGACGGTGCAGACAACCTGCACTTCGTTCATGAAGCCTTCTGGGAACAGCGGACGGATCGGACGGTCGATCAGTCGGGAAGTCAGGGTTTCTTTCTCGGAAGGACGGCCTTCACGCTTGAAGAAACCACCAGGGATCTTACCTGCAGCGTAAGTCTTTTCCTGGTAGTGAACGGAAAGAGGGAAGAAGCCTTTGCTTGGGTCAGCGGTCTTGGCGCCTACAACGGTCACCAATACGGTGACGTCGTCGTCAACGGTAACCAGCACTGCGCCGGAGGCTTGACGGGCGATACGGCCTGTCTCGAGGGTAACGGTCGACTGACCGAACTGGAATTTTTTGATAACCGGGTTCACGGTGTCCTACCTTCTTTGTGGCTCTTGGGGAACTTGTCTTCTTGCGAAATTCTTGGGCAATGTCGGGAATCGGCCCAACGCCTGTCCAGGGTAAAACGTGTATCCAGATAAAACTTGAGGCTGGAAGCCTGCCATGGGCCAGCGGGAAACCCACTGACACACGACAGCCAACCAACCTCTAGCGCAATCGCTTATTAGCGACGCAGACCCAGGCGACCGATCAGAGTCTGATAACGACCCAGATCCTTGCCTTTCAGGTAGTCCAGCAGCTTACGGCGCTGGTTTACCATGCGGATCAGACCACGACGGGAGTGGTGATCTTTACCGTTGGCCTTGAAGTGACCTTGCAGCTTGTTGATGTTGTGGGTCAGCAGTGCAACTTGCACTTCTGGCGAACCAGTGTCACCAACAGCTTGCTGATAGTCAGCAACGATTTGTGCTTTTTCTTGAACGTCGAGAGCCATGAGGCAATCCTTTTTTCAGGAAACCACCCAAAGGGCAGTTTCAACAGGCCAGGGACAAATCCCTGTATCTAAAAATGAGTAGTGACCATGCCTGCTAACAGCCACCCTCGTTCCAGTTTGCGTAAAAGCTACTGCGCTTTACCACAAACTGGTTTCGGTCATTCTGACCGAATCAGTCGACGCGGCGCGATGCGCCCGTCTTCGCTCACTTCACCGATACCGATAAAGCGACCGTTGTGATCTTGTACCCGCACCATGCCGAACTTCGGGGCATCCGGTGCACGTACCGGCTGGCCGTTAAGCCAGTAGAACGCGCTGTGCTCCGAGAAGTGCAGCAATGGCCAATCCAGTAAACCGCTGTCCGATGGCATCAGGAAGCGATCAACCGCTTCGTTGCCGCCTTCGGCATGCACTGCTTCCAGCTCTTCCAGCGTGACCGTCTGGGCCAGGGTGAAAGGGCCTGCCTGGGTGCGTCGCAGTTCTGCAACGTATGCGCCACAGCCTAGTTGCTCACCGATATCTTCCACGAGGGTACGGATATAGGTGCCTTTGCTGCAGTCCACCGCCAACCGGGCAGTGTCGCCTTCAGCGGCGAGCAATTCCAAGCGCGCAATAGTAACAGAACGCGGTTCGCGCTCCACCACTTCCCCTGCACGTGCCAGCTTGTAAAGAGGCTGGCCATCACGCTTGAGAGCCGAGTACATCGGCGGTATCTGACTGATTTGCCCACGAAAAGCAGGTAAGGCAGCTTCGATATCAGCACGACCAACGGTCACCTCGCGAACCTGCAAAACATCACCTTCGGCGTCTGCCGTGGTGGTGGTCTTGCCCAGTTGCATCAGGGTTTCGTAGCCCTTGTCGGAATCGAGCAGGTATTGCGAAAACTTGGTGGCCTCGCCGAAGCACAACGGCAACACGCCGGTGGCCAAGGGGTCGAGGCTGCCGGTGTGCCCTGCCTTCTCGGCATTGAGCAGCCAGCGAACCTTCTGCAACGCCGCATTGGAGGTAAAACCAATGGGTTTGTCGAGCAGAATGATGCCGCTGACATTACGACGGATGCGTTTGACCTGAGCCACCGATTACTCCTTGGCGTCTTCAGGCGTGGCGGATTCCGGGTGCTGATTGTCTTCAGCCACGGCCCGCTCGATCAGTGCCGACAGGTGCGCGCCACGCACGACACTTTCGTCGTAGTGGAAGTGCAACTGAGGAACGCTGCGCAGTTTCATTTCACGGGCCAACTGCATACGCAGGAAACCTGCGGCGGAGTTGAGCACCTTGATGCTTTGCGCGATTTCTTCGCTGTTGTCCTGGCCCATCACGGTGATGAAGATCTTGGCGTGACCAACGTCACGGCTGACTTCAACGGCGGTGATGGTGACCAGGCCAACACGTGGGTCTTTTACTTCACGACGGATCAGCTGTGCCAGCTCACGCTGCATCTGATCGCCGATACGTTGGGTACGGCTGTATTCTTTTGCCATGTCTTGTTACCTGTTGCTGCCACACGGTGAAACCCGTGGGGTCTGAAAGCGGCAAACGCCCGGCCTGACAAAAGCCAGACCGGGCGTTGCGTTTAGAGTCCGGACACAGCGCCAGGCATTTGCTTGCCCGGGCGCTGCGTGGCCCTTGAAGTACGCGAGTTAGAGGCTGCGAGCAACCTGGACCTTCTCGTAGACTTCGATCTTGTCACCCGCCTTGACGTCGTTGTAGCTCTTGACGCCAATACCGCATTCCATGCCGGCACGTACTTCGGAAGCGTCATCCTTGAAGCGGCGCAGGGATTCCAGCTCGCCTTCGAAGATAACGATGTCTTCACGCAGTACACGGATTGGACGGTTACGGTGCACAACACCTTCGATAACCATGCAACCGGCGATCGCGCCGAATTTCGGCGAGCGGAACACGTCACGCACCTCGGCCACACCCAGGATGTTCTCCCGGACGTCGCTGCCAAGCATGCCGGTGAGGGCTTTCTTGACGTCTTCGATGATGTCGTAGATGACGTTGTAGTAACGCATGTCCAGGCCTTCCTGCTCGACGATCTTCCGTGCGCCAGCATCGGCACGCACGTTGAAGCCGAACAGTACAGCGTTGGAGGCCAGCGCCAGGTTGGCATCGGATTCGGTGATACCACCGACACCGCCGCCGACCACACGCACTTGCACTTCGTCGTTACCCAGGCCATTCAAGGCGCCGTTCAACGCTTCGAGGGAACCACGAACGTCAGATTTGAGGACGATGTTAAGCGTCTTCTTCTCTGCCTGGCCCATGTTCTCGAAGATGTTTTCCAGCTTGCCGGCGTGAGCACGGGCCAGCTTGACTTCGCGGAACTTGCCTTGACGGAACAGAGCCACTTCACGGGCTTTCTTCTCGTCCGACAGCACGCTCATCTCGTCGCCAGCGTCCGGGGTACCGTCCAGGCCGAGGATCTCGACAGGGATGGAAGGACCGGCTTCCTTGATTGGCTTGCCGTTCTCGTCGAGCATGGCACGTACACGGCCATAGTTCGAACCGACCAGGACCATGTCGCCTTGGCGCAGGGTACCGTCTTGAACCAGAACGGTTGCAACCGGGCCACGACCCTTGTCGAGACGCGATTCAACCACAACACCACGACCCGGGGCCGATGGGGTTGCTTTCAGTTCGAGAACTTCGGCTTGCAGCAGGACAGCTTCGAGCAGTTCGTCTACACCGGTACCGACTTTCGCCGAAACCGAAACGAATGGCGTATCACCGCCCCACTCTTCGGAAGTCACGCCGTGAACCGACAGTTCGCTACGGATGCGATCGAGATCGGCGCCCGGCTTGTCGATTTTGTTCACTGCAACAACCAGAGGAACACCAGCGGCTTTAGCGTGCTGGACAGCTTCAATGGTCTGCGGCATTACGCCGTCGTCCGCTGCAACTACCAGGATCACGATGTCAGTCGCCTTGGCACCACGGGCACGCATGGCGGTAAACGCGGCGTGACCAGGGGTGTCGAGGAAGGTGACCATGCCGCGTTCGGTTTCAACGTGGTATGCACCGATGTGCTGGGTGATGCCGCCGGCTTCGCCTGCAGCTACCTTGGCACGACGGATATAGTCGAGCAGCGAGGTCTTACCATGGTCAACGTGGCCCATTACGGTCACGACTGGCGCACGGGAGAACGTCTCGCCTTCAAACTTCAGGGACTCGGCCAGGGAATCTTCCAGGGCGGTGTCGCTGACCAGGGTCACTTTGTGGCCCAGCTCTTCAGCAACCAGTTGGGCAGTTTCCTGATCCAGTACCTGATTGATGGTCGCTGGGGTACCCAGTTTGAACATGAACTTGATGATTTCAGCAGCCTTGACCGACATCTGATTGGCGAGGTCGCCAACAGTGATGGTCTCGCCGATCTGCACGTCACGCACGACAGGGCCGGTTGGGCTCTGGAAACCGTGGGCGTTGCGCTTCTTCAGCTTGGCCTTGCCGCGACCACCGCGACGGAAGCTGTCGCTTTCTTCGTCGGTAGTACGTGGGGCAACGCGTGGCGCTGGCGCCTTCTCTTTGACCGAAGCACGATGTGGAGCGTTTTTGCGCTCACCATCGCCACTGCCACGACGATTGTTATCGTCGGCACGTGGTTTGTCCGGGCGGCGAGGTTCTTCGCGTTTGCGAGCGTCGGCTGCTGGAGCTGGCGCGGCGGCAACCGGAGCGGCCTCACGAACAGCTTCAACAGGCGCGCTAGGCGCAGCAACGGCCTCAGTGTTAGCAGGTTGCGCAGCAGCAGGCTGGCGACGCGCTTCTTCTTCGGCGCGACGCTTGGCTTCTTCTTCAGCCTTCTGACGAGCAGCATTTTCTACTGCGCGACGTTCTTCCAGTTCGCGTTTGCGCTCGGCTTCGATTTCTTCCGGGCTGCGCTGTACGAAGACTTTCTTCTTGCGTACTTCAACGCTGATGCTCTTGCTGCCAGCAACACGCAGGGTGCTGGTGGTTTTGCGCTGCAATGTAATCTTGCGCGGTTCTTCCACTTTCGCCTTGTGGCTGCTCTTCAAGTGAGTCAGCAAAGACTGCTTCTCACTATCGCTCACACCTTCGTCGGCGGCGGTGTGCGGCAGACCTGCCTCACGCATCTGCTGCAACAGGCGCTCTACCGGTGTTTTGACCTCATCGGCCAGTTGTTTCACCGTGACTTGCGTCATGCACTTCTCTCCTCAGGCCGCGCCTAATTACTCGAACCAATGGGCTCGGGCGGCCATGATCAACTTGCCGGCACGATCATCGTCAATGCCGTCGATGTCGAGCAGGTCGTCAATAGACTGCTCGGCCAGGTCTTCGCGGGTAATTACGCCGCGCACCGCCAGTTCCATCGCCAAATCCTTGTCCATACCCTCAAGCGAGAGCAGGTCTTCGGCCGGATGGGCGTCTGCCAGCTTTTCCTCAGTAGCGATGGCTTTAGTCAACAAACGATCCTTGGCCCGAGCGCGAAGCTCGTTGACGGTGTCTTCGTCAAAGCCGTCGATGTTGAGCATTTCTTCCAACGGTACGTAGGCAATCTCTTCCAGGCTGGTGAAGCCTTCATCTACCAGCACCTGTGCCAGGTCTTCGTCGACTTCCAGCTCGTCGATGAAGTTGCGCAGGATGTCACCGGTTTCTGCTTGCTGCTTAGCCTGGATGTCCGATTCGGTCATCACGTTCAGGGTCCAGCCGGTCAACTGGCTGGCCAAACGTACGTTCTGACCACCGCGACCGATGGCCTGAGCCAGATTGTCTGCGCCAACGGCGATGTCCATTGCATGGGCATCCTCGTCAACGATAATTGCCGCCACTTCAGCAGGCGACATTGCGTTGATCACGAACTGCGCAGGGTTATCGTCCCACAGGACGATGTCCACACGCTCACCGCCCAATTCGCCCGACACTGCCTGGACGCGCGAACCGCGCATACCAATGCAAGCGCCTTGCGGGTCGATGCGTTTGTCCTTGGAGCGGACCGCGATCTTGGCGCGTGAACCCGGATCGCGGGACGCAGCCATGACTTCGATCAGGCCTTCGGCAATTTCCGGCACTTCGATGCGGAACAGCTCGATCAGCATTTCCGGCGCGGTACGCGACAGGATCAACTGAGGGCCGCGGTTCTCGGTGCGGATTTCCTTGAGCAGCGCACGCAAGCGCACGCCAACCCGGAAAGTTTCGCGGGAAATGATGTCTTCGCGGGCCAGCAACGCTTCAGCGTTGTTACCCAGGTCGACGATCACGTTGTCGCGGGTGACTTTTTTCACGGTGCCGGAGATGATTTCCCCCAGGCGCTCGCGATAAGCGTCAACGACTTGAGCGCGCTCGGCTTCGCGGACCTTCTGCACGATGACTTGCTTGGCAGTCTGTGCAGCGATGCGGCCGAACTCGATGGATTCGATCTTTTCTTCGACGACATCACCGACCTGGGCGCCCGGATGCGTTTCAGCAACCTTGCTCGGCCAGGTTTCGATGGCCGGATCATCAAGATCGGCTTCTTCGACGACCGTCCAGCGACGGAAAGTCTCGTAGGCACCGGTGTGGCGGTTGATTTCCACACGCAGATCAACTTCGTCTTCAAAACGCTTTTTGGTAGCAGTGGCCAGGGCCAGCTCCAGCGCTTCAAAAATCACGTTTGCCGGTACGCCCTTTTCATTGGATACCGACTCAACAACCAGCAGTACTTCTTTGCTCATCGTACGCCTCGCCTTTCGCAAGCCATTGGATCCGCGGGATCCGCGTCTCAGTCAAAACTGGGAATAATGTTGGCCTTGTCGATCATATCGATCGGCAACAGGAACTCATGGTCTTCTACCTGCACCACGACGTCCTGCTCTTCTACACCGCGCAGAAGGCCCTGAAAGTTGCGTCGCCCTTCAAAGGGAGAGCGCAGCTTGATCTTCACTTGTTCACCGGCAAATTTTGCAAACTGATCAATAGTGAACAGTGGGCGTTCCATGCCAGGCGAGGAAACTTCGAGGGTGTATTCAACGGAGATCGGATCTTCAACATCCAGGACACCGCTGATCTGACGGCTGACAATGGCACAATCGTCCACCAGCACGCCGCCCTCTTTATCGATATAAACGCGCAACATTGAGTGGCGACCTTGAGCCGAAAACTCAATACCCCAGCATTCATAGCCTAGGGCCACGACCACCGGGGCCAACAAGGCCTGCAACTCTTCTAGCTTGCTCGACACCTGAACCCCCTCGTGCATGTATGTGCATGCTGTGCAAAATAAAAAAATGGGCGAAACGCCCATCCTTGAAACGCCGTCGAACAGCGGCGTTGAAAGTGTCCAGCTAACAAAAAGCCCCTTAAAAGGGGCTCCGCTAAAACTGGTTGCGGGGGCCGGATTTGAACCGACGACCTTCGGGTTATGAGCCCGACGAGCTACCAGACTGCTCCACCCCGCGACAAAGCTGGGGCGGAAGTATACGACCGATCCCTTACAGGGTCAATGTAACCTTCCACCTACAAGAAAGCCCGCAACAGCGGGCTCTCCTGATAATTGGTACCGAGAAGGGGACTCGAACCCCTACACCCTATGGGCACAACCACCTCAAGGTTGCGTGTCTACCAATTCCACCACCTCGGCAATACAGCGTTTACAACCTTCTTACTTCTGCTCTTGAGCTGGAGGTACGTCAGTCGCTGGAGTAGCCGACTTTTGCTCTTGAAGCACCGGGACATCATCAGAAGCCGGTTTTGCTTTTGGTACTTCCAACACTGCTGGGTTTGGGAGACCTACTTGAGTCAGCACATGAGCTTTCTCTTTAGCAAAGTAACCTAACCCCAAGCTGGTTATGAAGAAACCGGCGGCAAGTATAGCAGTAAACTTACTAAGAAAGGTAGAGGAACCTTGGCTTCCGAACACAGTATTTGAAGCACCTGCCCCGAAAGACGCACCAGCGTCCGCACCTTTACCCTGCTGCAGCAAAACCAGAGCAACTACGCCCAGTGCACCCAGCAGATGAAAAACAACGATGACTGTTTCCAGCATTTTTTCAGTTTCCCGCGGCGCGACAGATCGCACCGAACTCATCTGCATTCAGGGAAGCTCCACCAATGAGCCCCCCATCGATATCCGGCATGCCGAACAGTTCGACCGCATTGGCCGCCTTCACGCTGCCGCCGTATAGAAGCCGCACACCTCGTGCGACCTCAGAATTCTCTGCCGCCAACTGCGCGCGGATGGCTGCGTGCACATCCTGCGCCTGTTGCGGCGAAGCAGTCAGCCCGGTGCCAATGGCCCAGACCGGCTCGTAAGCAATTACTGCATTTGCAAAGGCACCGACTCCCAGCTCCTCGATGATGCTGCCCAGCTGACGCCCGACAACCTCAAGAGTTTTACCGGACTCACGCTGCTCAAGGGTCTCCCCTATGCACAACACCGGAACCAAGCCGCAAGCCTGTGCCGCCGCGAATTTGCGATTGAGTGTCCCATCACGCTCGCCCATGATCTGGCGGCGCTCGGAGTGCCCAACAAGCACCAGGGAACAACCTGCATCAACCAGCTGACTCGGTGCAATCTCACCGGTCAACGCACCTTGCATGGATTCCACCGCAGAGTTCTGCGCGCCGACCTGGATCGACTTGCCTTTCAAGCCATCAATCACTTGATTGATATACAAGCAAGGCGGGAATACCGCGACATCAACACCGCCAGGCAAGGCCAAATGACGAAGGCCATTGATCAGCTCAGCGACACTGGCGCGGGTACCGTGCATCTTCCAGTTACCAGCTACCATAGTGCGACGCATGCTGTACCTCGTCGGTCAAAGTGGGCGCAGATGTTACCCAACCACATCATCACTGGCAAGCCGAATTCAGGCGCAAACTTCAGTTACCAGTTTTGCCAGCTCTTCGGCATAGCCGCGAACCTGTGTTTCGTCCTCGCCCTCGACCATTACACGCACCAAAGGCTCGGTACCCGACTTGCGCAGCAAGACCCGGCCACGTCCCGCCATGGCGGCAGTCACGCGCTCACTGGCCTCTTTGACAGCCGGATGCTCGATAGGGTTGTCACCGCCTGCAAAGCGCACGTTGAGCAGCACTTGCGGGCACTTGCGCAACGCCTGCCGCGCCTGGGCCAGGCTTTCTTCACGGCGACGCAGCGCCAGCAGCACCTGCAGCGCCGCAATGATCGCATCCCCGGTAGTCGTGTGCTGGAAGCAGACAATATGACCGGAATTTTCGCCACCCACCTGCCAATTACGCTCCAGCAGGTCGGCAATCACGTAGCGGTCACCGACATTGGCGCGCACAAACGGGATCCCCAGATCTGCCAGGGCCAGCTCCAGGCCAAGATTGCTCATCAAGGTACCGACGACGCCGCCTTGCAGCTTGTTACGCTCATGCAGGTCACGGGCGATGATGAACAACAGGTCGTCGCCATCGACGATCGCGCCAGTGTGGTCGACCATCAATACGCGGTCGCCATCACCATCGAACGCGATGCCCAAGTCGGCATGCTCAGCCAGGACAGCCGCCTGCAACTGCCCCATGTGGGTTGAGCCGCAGTTGTCGTTGATGTTCAGGCCGTTCGGCTGCGCCGACAGTACAGTAACGTCTGCGCCAAGCTCCTTGAACACACTCGGTGCGACTTTGTACGTCGCGCCGTGGGCGCAGTCGATGACGACCTTCAACCCGGCAAAATTGGTGCTGCTAGGCACGCTGCTTTTGCAGAACTCGATGTAACGGCCGGAAGCGTCGTTAATCCGCGATACCTTGCCCAGCTTGCTCGATTCGACGACGGTCATCGGTGCATCCAGCAACTCTTCGATCATGTGCTCGATCTCATCCGGCAGCTTGGTGCCCTGGCCCGAGAAGAACTTGATGCCGTTGTCATCGTGGGGATTGTGCGAAGCGCTGATCACGATACCGGCTTCAGCATGAAAGGTACGCGTCAGGTAAGCGATCGCCGGCGTAGGCATCGGCCCCAACAGCATCACATCAGCGCCGGCAGCAGACAGACCTGCCTCCAGCGCAGACTCAAACATATAACCCGAGATACGCGTGTCCTTACCCACCAGGATACGGCAGGCCCCCATGCTGCGGAACGCCATGCCGGCGGCCCAGCCCAGCTTGAGCATGAAATCGGGAGTAATCGGGAATTCGCCGACCCGACCGCGAATGCCATCGGTGCCAAAATACTTTTTAGTCATAAGTGCTCCATCATTCTTATTCGGCTGATTCAACCGCTGCGATCATCCGCACTACATCTATCGTCTCGGCCACGTCATGCACGCGCAAGATGCGCGCACCCTTGACCACGGCAAGTGCCGCAAGTGCCAGGCCGCCATGCAGCCGCTCACCCACGGGACGATTCAACGCCAGACCTATCATGCTCTTGCGCGAAACCCCGACCAACAAGGGGCGACCAAGGGCATGCAGGGATTCCATATGCTTGAACAGGCTTAAATTGTGCTGCAAGGTCTTGGCAAAGCCAAATCCCGGGTCGAGGATTATCTGCTCGGGAGCAATCCCCACCGCCGCGCATTGAGCCATGCGCTCGGCAAGAAAACCTTTCACTTCACCGACCAGATTGTCGTAATGCGGGTCGTCCTGCATCGTGCCCGGCTCGCCAAGCATATGCATCAGGCAAACCGGCAGCCCCGTCGCGGCGGCCGCATCCAGAGCGCCATCGCGCTGCAAAGAGCGCACATCGTTGATCAACCCTGCACCCAGCCGCGCAGTTTCGCGCATAACAGCAGGGGTTGAGGTGTCGACAGAGATGATGACGTCCAGCTCTTGATGGATGCGCTCGACAATCGGAGCGACCCGTTCCAGTTCCTCCAGGGGAGAAACTGCGCGCGCGCCGGGCCGGGTTGATTCGCCACCGACGTCAATCAGAGTCGCACCGGCAGCCACCATCGCTTCCGCATGGCGCAACGCAGCATCAAGCTGACTGAAGCGACCACCATCGGAAAAGGAATCAGGGGTTACATTAAGAATGCCCATAACGTGTGTATGGGCCAAATCAAGAACCCGGCTGCCGCAAGGCAACCGGGTCGAGGACAACGCAGAAGTCATTTCAAACCTTAATGGTCAGCAGCAGGGCCGCCGATCGGGGCTTCAGGGCGTTCGTTCTGTACCACTGGCGGCGTGCCCGAAGTACCCGAACCACCTTCCCAATCGCGAGGCTCGCGAGGCGTACGACCGGCCATGATGTCGTCAATCTGCTCGGCATCAATGGTCTCGTACTTCATCAGGGCATCAGCCATGGCGTCGAGCTTGTCGCGATTGTCGGTGAGGATCTGCTTGGCCGTGCCGTAGCACTGGTCAATGATGCTGCGCACCTCGGAGTCGATCAGCTTGGCTGTCTCGCCGGAGAAGCTGGCAGCTTGACCACCACCACCGCGACCCAGGAATACTTCGCCTTCTTCCTCGGCATACATCAAAGGACCGAGTTTCTCCGACAGACCCCACTTGGTCACCATGTTCCGTGCAATCTGGCTGGCACGCATGATGTCGTTGGAGGCACCGGTGGTAACACCATCGAAGCCCAGGGTCATCTCTTCGGCGATCCGGCCGCCATACAGCGAGCAAATCTGGCTGATCAAGGCACGCTTGGAGAGGCTGTAGCGATCCTCTTCCGGCAGGAACATGGTGACGCCCAGCGCCCGGCCACGAGGAATGATCGATACCTTGTAGACCGGGTCATGCTCAGGCACAACGCGACCAACAATGGCGTGACCGGCTTCATGATAAGCGGTGTTCTGCTTCTCTTTCTCGGACATGACCATGGATTTGCGCTCGGCGCCCATCATGATCTTGTCTTTCGCCAGCTCGAACTCCTTCATTTCAACGATGCGCTTGCCGGTACGGGCGGCAAACAGCGACGCCTCGTTCACCAGGTTGGCAAGGTCGGCACCGGAGAAGCCTGGAGTACCACGGGCAATCACGGCCGGAGCCACGTCGTCGCCCATTGGCACTTTGCGCATGTGCACTTTCAGGATCTGCTCACGACCACGGATGTCTGGCAACCCGACAACGACCTGACGGTCAAAACGGCCCGGACGCAGCAAAGCGGGGTCGAGTACGTCTGGACGGTTGGTTGCAGCGATCACGATGATGCCGTCGTTCATTTCAAAGCCGTCCATCTCAACCAGCAACTGGTTAAGCGTCTGCTCACGCTCATCATGACCGCCGCCCATGCCGGCGCCACGATGGCGACCAACGGCGTCGATTTCATCGATGAAGATGATGCACGGAGCGTGCTTCTTGGCCTGTTCGAACATATCGCGAACACGGCTGGCACCTACACCGACGAACATTTCGACGAAGTCGGAACCGGAAATGGTAAAGAAAGGGACTTTGGCTTCGCCGGCAATGGCCTTGGCCAACAGGGTTTTACCGGTACCTGGCGGGCCAACCATCAGCACACCGCGAGGAATACGGCCACCCAGGCGCTGGAACTTGCCCGGATCGCGTAGGAACTCAACCAGTTCGCCCACTTCTTCCTTGGCTTCGTCGCAACCGGCAACGTCAGCCAGGGTGGTTTTCACCTGATCTTCGGAAAGCAGGCGCGCCTTGCTCTTGCCGAAGCTCATCGGCCCGCCCTTGCCTCCCGCACCACCTTGCATCTGGCGCATGAAGAACATGAACACGGCGATAATCACCAGTATCGGGAAGCTGGCCACCAGGAGCTGGGTCCAGATGCTCTGCTGCTCAGGCTGCTTGCCTTCGACAACCACGTGGTTATCCACCAGGTCGCCGATCAGGCCATTGTCCTGGATTGCCGGACGGATGGTCTTGAAGCTGTCGCCATCGTTGCGCTTGCCGGTAATCACGTAGCCATCAACTGCTACGCGCTCGACCTTGCCATCCTTAACTTGCTGGATGAAGTCGGAATAGTTGAGGGTCTGCGGCTCGTTAGGGCTGGAGAAGTTGTTCATCACCGTCACGAGGACAGCCGCGATGATCAACCACAGGATCAGATTCTTTGCCATATCGTTCAATTAACTACCCTCTGAAGCAAGCTCCGCTACTGGCGCGTGCTTCGCATGATATTCACCGGCCTAACTTACTACATTACCTACAACTCTGGCAGGCGCCGTCTGTAACCCTTTGTGAAACTTTGACTACACAATATTCGTAAAGCTTCGTGACGAAAGCGATATAAAAAAACCTATCGCCTCCGTCAAATTTCTCAAAAACGCTCTTCACTGGCAGCGCCTTCAATGCCACGGAAGCCGCGACCCAGCAAATACTGCTCGCGAGACCTGTCCCGGGAAGAGTCAGGCTTGCGTGTCTGTACCTTGTCGAACAGTTTGCGGATGTTCTTGTGATACTCGTCGAAGCCTTCACCCTGGAAGACCTTGACCAGGAAGTCACCACCCGGACGCAGTACCCGTCCTGCCAGGTCCAGTGCCAATTCGCACAGGAACATGGCTCGCGGCATATCAACAGCCGGTAATCCACTCATATTGGGGGCCATATCGGAAATCACAAGGTCTACCTGCGAATTTCCGACGGCCTCAAGGATCTGTGCCAGCACTTCGTCCTGGGTAAAATCGCCGTGAACAAAGGTCACGTCAGGGATGCTGTCCATTTCCAGGATGTCGGAAGCGATCAAACGGCCTTGTCCACCAATCAGACGACTGGTCACCTGGGACCAGCCACCCGGGGCGGCACCCAGGTCGATAACGCTCATGCCAGGACGGATCAACTTGTCCTTTTCCTGGATCTCCAGCAGTTTGTAGCTGGCCCGGGAACGGTAGCCATCCTTTTGCGCCATTTTGACGTAAGGGTCGTTGAAATGCTCTTGCAGCCACTTAAGGCTAGTTTTGGAACGGGCCACGGGCCACCTCGAAAATAAAACGGGTCGTGATTAACTGGGCGGTCCCGGACTCGCTCGGGTAAACTGGCCGCCGCTTTTTACAAGATCAGACGCAGGGGTCAGATTATGCCGCTCACTCAAGAGCAGAAGAAACAGTACAAATCCATTGGCCACCATCTGAAACCAGTTTTGATTGTGGCTGACAACGGTTTGACTGAAGGTGTGTTAGCCGAACTTGAACGCGCATTGGGCGATCACGAGCTAATCAAGATCAAGGTCAGCATCCTTGATCGCGAGGCGCGCCTGGCAGCTATTGCAGAACTGTGCAAGGCTGGCAAAGCGGACCTGGTTCAGGTCATCGGCAAGATGGCGCTGCTGTATCGCAAGAACTTCAGCGCCAACAAGCAACTGTCGAACGTACACCGCTTCAAGTGAAACAAGGGTCACGGGCGTGCTTCGCACGCCCTGCCACTCCATCCTGGCGCCGGCTGTACAACCAGCACCAACCCGGAAAACCCTAGCACAAGATAGCTGAACAGCTGCCAGCGCAACGCCTCCGGCAGAAAGATACGCACCACGCAAAACATTGCGCACGCATACAGCGCCATCAACAGCAGTTGCCCGCGAATATCCCGCCACAGACTCCCCAAGCCTTCGGCCTTGATCAGCACCAGCGCCTGAAGCGTCACGCACGCTGCTGCAAAACCTACCAGCAACGCGCTTAATAATCCGCTGACCTCATCGATCAGCAACGGTGCCAGGCCAATCAGGCCCAGCGCCGGCAGCACACCAATATGTAACAGCCATAGGCCGCCAACCCAAAGCATCTGGGCAAACTGCCAAAGCATGGCGCCCGCACGAAGCGGGCGCCGTCTTTCAGATGTGACGAACTTCGACAATCTCGTACTCGATCACGCCACCAGGCGTCTTGACGGCCACCACGTCACCCTCTTCCTTGGCAATCAAGGCGCGGGCCAGCGGCGAACCGACGGAGATCTTGCCGAGTTTGAAGTCGGCCTCGTCTTCACCCACGATGTGGTAAACCACGCTTTCGTCAGTCTCGACGTTGGCGATTTCCACGGTGGTGCCGAAAATCACCTTGCCGGTATGCGGGATGGTCGTGACGTCGATAACCACCGAATTCTGCAGGCGGCCTTCGATGTCACGGATCCGCGCCTCGACCATACCTTGCTGCTCGCGGGCAGCATGGTATTCAGCGTTTTCCTTCAGGTCACCCAATTCCCGGGCCGTACCGATGTCCTGGCTCAGCTTTGGACGGACGACCTTGGTCAGGTGGGCGTGCTCTTCTTCCAGGGCTTTTGCGCCCTGGACGGTCATTGGGTATTTGATCATGCCTTCAATCCTGCGTGTAGATCCTGCAAGCGACGCACGGTTTTTTCAGGACCGAACTTCAGCGCTTCGCAGATAGCTTCGCCAGCAGCAATGGTGGTGGTGCAGTAGATCTTGTGCTGCAAGGCGTTACGACGAATGGAGTAGGAGTCCGCGATCGACTGGCGACCTTCGGTAGTGTTGATGATCAAGGTGACTTCGTCATTCTTGATCATGTCGACCACGTGTGGACGGCCTTCCGTCACCTTGTTCACGCGACGCACTTTCAGGCCGGCAGCCTCGATCAGCTTGGCGGTCCCGGCAGTGGCCACGACTTCGAAGCCCAAGTTGATCAGATCACGGGCCACGCCTGCAACCAGCGGCTTGTCATCATCGCGCACGCTGATGAACGCAGTACCGCCGGTAGGCAGCACTTCGCTGGCGCCCATCTGGGCTTTGGCGAATGCTTCACCGAAGGTATCGCCCACGCCCATCACTTCACCGGTGGACTTCATCTCCGGGCCCAGGATCGGGTCCACACCAGGGAATTTGGCGAATGGGAACACCGCCTCTTTCACACTGTAGAAGTTCGGAATGATTTCCTTGGTGAAGCCGATTTCCTTCAAGGTCTTACCGGCCATCACACGGGCAGCAATCATTGCCAGGGAAACACCGATGCACTTGGAAACAAACGGCACGGTACGCGAGGCGCGCGGGTTGACTTCGATGACGTAGATGTCTTCGCCTTGCAGCGCCAACTGTACGTTCATCAGGCCGACCACGCCCAGCTCCAGGGCCATTTTCTTGACCTGTTCGCGCATCTCGTCCTGGATGTGTGCAGGCAGCGAGTATGGCGGCAGCGAGCAAGCGGAGTCACCGGAGTGAACGCCAGCCTGTTCGATGTGCTGCATGATCGCGCCGATCACCACGTCGGTGCCGTCGCAGACCGCATCCACGTCCATCTCGATGGCGCAGTTGAGGAAGTGGTCCAGCAGCACCGGGCTGTCGTTGGACACTTTCACCGCATCACGCAGGTAACGCTTGAGTTCGTCTTCTTCGTAGACGATTTCCATCGCCCGGCCACCCAGTACGTAGGACGGACGCACCACCAGCGGGTAACCAATCTTGCTGGCCGCGCGGATCGCTTCGTCTTCGCTGCGCACAGTGGCGTTTGGCGGCTGACGCAGGTTCAGGCGCTCAACCATCTGCTGGAAGCGCTCACGATCTTCAGCGCGGTCGATAGCGTCAGGGCTGGTGCCGATGATTGGTACGCCAGCAGCTTCAAGTGCGCGAGCCAGTTTCAACGGGGTTTGGCCGCCGTACTGGACGATCACGCCTTTTGGCTTCTCGACGCGGCAGATTTCCAGTACGTCTTCCAGCGTTACCGGCTCGAAGTACAGACGGTCGGAAGTGTCGTAGTCAGTGGAAACAGTTTCCGGGTTGCAGTTGACCATGATGGTCTCGTACCCGTCTTCACGCAGGGCGAGAGCGGCGTGTACGCAGCAATAATCGAACTCGATGCCTTGGCCGATACGGTTTGGACCGCCGCCCAGGATCATGATCTTGTCGCGGCCCGACGGCGCGGCTTCGCACTCTTCCTCGTAGGTGGAGTACATGTATGCAGTGTCGGTGGCGAACTCGGCCGCACAGGTATCAACGCGCTTGTAGACCGGGAAGATGTCCAGCTTGTGGCGATGGGTGCGCAGGTTCTTCTCGGTCACGCCCAGCAGCTTGGCCAGACGCATGTCGGAGAAACCTTTGCGCTTGAGGCGGAACATCAGGTCGCGGTCGATGGAGGACAGACCGAGGGTCTTGACCTTCTCTTCTTCCTTGATCAGATCTTCGATCTGCACCAGGAACCACGGGTCGATCATGTTCATGCCGAAGATGTCTTCGACGGTCATGCCGGCGCGGAAAGCATCGGCCACGTACCAGATACGCTCGGCACCCGGCACGGTCAGCTCGCGCTTGAGCACGCTCATGCTTTCCGGGTTGCTCAGGTCGAGCTTCTCGTCCAGGCCGCAAACGCCCACTTCCAGGCCGCGCAGGGCTTTCTGCAGGGACTCCTGGAAGGTCCGGCCGATGGCCATGACTTCACCGACCGACTTCATCTGAGTGGTCAGGCGGGCGTCGGCTTTCGGGAATTTCTCGAAAGCGAAGCGTGGCAGCTTGGTGACGACGTAATCGATCGACGGCTCGAAGGAAGCTGGCGTTGCGCCGCCGGTGATTTCGTTCTGCAGCTCGTCCAGGGTGTAACCGATCGCCAGCTTGGCGGCGATGCGCGCAATCGGGAAGCCGGTAGCTTTCGATGCCAGCGCCGAAGAACGCGATACACGCGGGTTCATCTCGATCACAACCATGCGGCCAGTGTCCGGGCAGATGCCGAACTGGACGTTGGAGCCACCGGTTTCCACACCGATCTCACGCAGCACCGCCAAAGAGGCGTTACGCATGATCTGGTATTCCTTGTCCGTCAGGGTCTGTGCCGGCGCAACGGTGATCGAGTCACCGGTGTGCACGCCCATCGGGTCGAAGTTTTCGATCGAGCAGACGATGATGCAGTTGTCCTTCTTATCGCGGACAACCTCCATCTCATATTCTTTCCAGCCGATCAGGGATTCGTCGATCAGCAGCTCTTTGGTCGGAGACAGGTCCAGGCCGCGGGCGCAGATTTCTTCGAACTCTTCACGGTTGTAAGCGATGCCGCCGCCGGTGCCGCCCATGGTGAAGGACGGACGGATGATGCACGGGAAGCCCAGGCGCTCCAGGACCGCGTTGGCCTCTTCCATGCTGTGGGCGATACCGGAACGCGGGCAATCAAGGCCGATGGACTTCATGGCCTTGTCGAAACGCGAACGGTCTTCAGCCTTGTCGATGGTGTCGGCATTGGCGCCGATCATCTCTACGCCGAACTTCTCCAGGACGCCTTCGCGCTCCAGGTCCAGTGCGCAGTTCAGGGCGGTCTGGCCACCCATGGTTGGCAGCAGTGCGTCCGGACGCTCTTTCTCGATGATCTTGGCAACGGTCTGCCACTTGATCGGCTCGATGTAGGTGGCGTCGGCCATGTCCGGGTCGGTCATGATGGTGGCCGGGTTGGAGTTCACCAGGATGACGCGGTAGCCCTCTTCGCGCAGGGCTTTACAGGCCTGGGCGCCGGAGTAGTCGAATTCGCAGGCCTGGCCGATCACGATCGGGCCAGCGCCGAGAATCAGGATGCTTTTTATGTCTGTACGTTTTGGCATGGGTTTGTCACTCAAATCCGCAGGTCAGTCGGCAAGCCGTCTTGAACAATCTTTGAAGAGCCCGAGGGGGCCGCCGGTTTCCCGGGCCGCCCTCAGGCCGCTCAGTTAGCGTCGCTTGGCCATCTCATTGATGAAACGGTCGAACAGCGGCGCTACGTCGTTCGGGCCCGGGCTTGCTTCAGGGTGGCCCTGGAAGCTGAACGCGCTCTTGTCGGTGCGCTCGATACCTTGCAGGGAACCGTCGAACAGCGACTTGTGAATCGCCCGGACGTTGCCCGGCAGCGTCGCTTCATCCACCGCAAAACCGTGGTTCTGGCTGGTGATCATCACGACGCCAGTGTCCAGGTCCTGCACCGGGTGGTTGGCACCGTGGTGGCCGTGACCCATTTTCAGGGTCTTGGCGCCGGAAGCCAGGGCCAGCAGCTGGTGGCCGAGGCAGATGCCGAATACCGGGATCTCGGTTTCCAGCACTTCCTTGATCGCCTTGATGGCGTAGTCGCAAGGCTCCGGGTCACCCGGGCCGTTGGACAGGAACACGCCGTCCGGCTGCAGGGCCAGTACGTCGTTGGCCGGGGTCTGCGCAGGCACCACGGTCACGCGGCAACCGCGCTCGACCAGCATGCGCAGGATGTTGTGCTTGATACCGTAGTCGTAGGCCACGACGTGGTACGGCAGTTCGGAAGCTTCGATGGTCGCGTGGCTGTCGGTCTTCAAGTCCCAGACGGTGGAGCGCCACTCGTACGTTTCCTTGGTGCTGACGACTTTCGCCAGATCCATGCCTTTCAGGCCAGGGAAACCTTGGGCCGCTGCGATCGCTGCTTCTTCGGAGATGTTGTCACCGGCCATGATGCAGCCGTTCTGCGAGCCTTTTTCACGCAGGATGCGTGTCAGGCGACGCGTATCGATACCGGCGATCGCCACAACGTTGTTGGCTTTCAGGTAATCGGACAGGGACATCGTGTTACGCCAGTTGCTCGCTACCAGTGGCAGGTCACGAATGACCAGGCCAGCCGACCAGACACGATCAGACTCGGCGTCTTCCGGTGTAGTACCGGTGTTGCCGATGTGCGGATAGGTCAGGGTAACGATCTGTTGGGCGTAGGAAGGATCAGTAAGGATTTCCTGATAGCCGGTCATGGCGGTGTTGAACACCACCTCTCCAACGGTCTGACCGTCGGCTCCAATGGCTTCGCCGCGAAAAATGCTGCCATCAGCAAGGGCGAGTATGGCTGGCTTAGTCAAGAAGACCTCCCGTAAATAAAGCCTGAAAGGGCGATCGCAGGTTGTAAAAAAGCGGAGTGACGTATGGAGACGTCACCCCGCTTCTTCACTGAATTATTCTGCGCGCTTTTAGTGGACACACTAAAGCTGTAGCTTACAGAAAAAGGCTTTTTTGGTCCACCGCTAATGAGCCTTAAAGGCAGGGGAATGCGACAGGACGTCGCCTAGCGGGTAAAAACGGGGCCTCAGCATATTCCTGAGACCCCGTTTTAGCTACTTCTTAATGCAGGTCCAGCACGTCGCGCATGTCGTACAGGCCCGGCGCACGACCCTCCAGCCACAGCGCCGCACGTACAGCACCCTTGGCGAACGTCATGCGGCTAGACGCCTTGTGGGTGATCTCAAGACGCTCACCCTCGGTTGCGAACAGCACGGTGTGATCGCCCACCACATCACCGCCGCGAACGGTGGCAAAACCGATGGTGTCGTGGGCGCGGGCACCGGTATGGCCTTCGCGGCCATACACCGCCACCTTCGACAGGTCACGGCCCAGGGCGTCGGCAATCGCCTCGCCCATACGCAATGCCGTACCGGACGGCGCATCGATCTTGTGCCGGTGATGAGTCTCGATGATCTCGATGTCAGCCTCATCACCCATCACCCGCGCCGCCATGTCGAGCAGCTTCAGCGACAGATTGACGCCGACGCTGAAATTGGCCGCGAACACGATTGGAATATCCTTGCCCGCCTCCACCAGCAGCTGCTTTTGCTCGGCGCTCAGGCCCGTTGTGCCGATCACCATGGCCTTGCCCGCCTTGCGGCAGAACGCCAGGTTTTTCAGCATCACTTCCGGCAGGGTGAAATCGATCAGCACGTCAAACTCGTCGGCAACCTGCTCCAGATTGCCGGACAACGAAACACCGATCCGCCCCAGGGACGCCAACTCACCGGCGTCCGCACCAATCAAGGTGCTGCCGGGACGAACAATCGCCGCCGTCAGCCCGGAGGCCGGCGAGCGTGCCTGCACAGCCTCGACCAGGGTCTTGCCCATGCGCCCGGCAGCGCCCATCACCGCGATACGTCGCATACTCACTTCCTTACAGGTCGCCGAAGAAGCGCTTCACGCCTTCGAACCAGCCGGTGGTTTTTGGCGAATGAGTGTCATCGCCGGCCAGGGAGCTGCGGAACTCTTCCAGCAGTTCGCGCTGACGACGCCCCAGGTTCACCGGCGTCTCTACCGCCACACGGCACATCAGGTCACCAGCACCGCCACCGCGCACCGGGGCAACGCCTTTGCCACGGATACGGAACTGCTTGCCGGTCTGCGTACCCTCAGGGATCTTCAGCTTGACCCGACCGTCCAGCGTCGGAATCTCAAGCTCGCCACCCAGGGCCGCATCGACAAAGCTGATCGGCACTTCACAGAACAAATGCTTGCCGTCGCGCTGGAAGATCGAGTGCTCGCGCACATTGATCACCACGTACAGGTCGCCCGTCGGGCCGCCCTGAGTGCCCGCCTCGCCTTCGCCCGACAGACGAATGCGGTCGCCGGTATCAACACCCGCCGGCACTTTCACCGAGAGGGTCTTGTACTCTTCGACACGCCCTTCGCCGTGGCACGAGTCGCACGGATCGGAAATGATCTTGCCCTGGCCGTGGCAGCGCGGGCAGGTTTGCTGCACCGAGAAGAAGCCTTGCTGCATGCGTACCTGGCCGATACCGCCGCAAGTCGGGCAAGTGATCGGCGAGGAGCCTTTCTTGGCGCCCGAACCGTCGCACGGCTTGCAATTGACCAGCGTCGGAACACGGATATTGACGCTGGTGCCGCGCACCGCTTCTTCCAGGTTCAGCTCCAGGGTGTAGCGCAGGTCGCTTCCACGCTGGGCACCGCCACGTTGGCCACCGCGGCCGCCGCCAAAGAAGTCGCTGAACACGTCGCCGAAAATATCGGAGAAGTTCTGCCCGCCGAAACCGGCACCGCCGCCACCCATGCTTGGGTCGACACCGGCATGGCCATACTGGTCGTAAGCGGCGCGCTTGTTCGGATCACACAGGCATTCGTAGGCCTCATTGGCCTCTTTGAACAGCTCTTCGGATTCTTTGCTATCCGGATTACGGTCCGGGTGGTGCTTCATCGCCAGGCGACGGTAAGCCTTTTTCAGGTCCGCCTCGCTGGAGCCACGCTCCACACCCAACACTTCGTAATAGTCACGCTTTGCCATAAGTCTTTGCACTCTTAAGGACGTCCGGCAAAACCCTCCTGAGCCTTGCCAAACTCGTTGAGCCCCAATACAGGCCCGGACCCAACTCACGTCAATTCAACGATCCTGGTCGTTACTGCTTTCAACCGGAAACCGGCCAAAAACGCGGTGACTGTCGTCCGGAAAGCAGGAGCATTCCCGATCACACCGCCAGCATCCGAGCGTTGTCGCATGCTGTAAAAATTCGCGTACCCCAGACACGCCAACGCGGGAGCAAGCTCCCGCGCGGCGACATCCTACCAGTCACCGCTTGTGAGCGGTCAACCGGGCGACCAAGTTACTTCTGGTCTTTGACTTCTTCGAACTCGGCATCGACAACATCGTCGTGCTTGGCTTCAGGTTCTGCCTGGTGTGCAGCACCATCAGCCGGCTGGCCTTGTTCGGCGTACATTTTCTGAGCCACTGGCGCAGAGACTTTCGACAGCTCTTCAACCTTGGCTTCGATAGCAGCCTTGTCGTCGCCTTTAACGGCGGCTTCCAGGGCAACTACTGCGGCTTCGATTGCAGTTTTCTCTTCGGCAGTCACTTTGTCGCCAGCATCAGCGATCATTTTGCGAGTCGAGTGAACCAGTGCATCACCCTGGTTACGGGCAGCGGCCAGCTCTTCGAACTTGCGGTCTTCGTCAGCATTGGCTTCAGCGTCACGGATCATCTGCTGGATTTCTTCCTCGGACAGACCCGAGTTAGCCTTGATCACGATCGACTGAGTCTTGCCGGTGGCCTTGTCTTTGGCGCCTACGTGCAGAATGCCGTTGGCGTCGATGTCGAAGGTCACTTCAATTTGTGGCACGCCACGTGGTGCTGGTGGAATCTCGGCCAGGTCGAACTTGCCCAGGGACTTGTTCTGACCGGCTTGCTTACGCTCACCTTGCAGCACGTGAATGGTCACGGCGCCCTGGTTGTCGTCGGCAGTCGAGAACACTTGCGATTTCTTGGTAGGAATCGTGGTGTTTTTCTCGATCAGCGCAGTCATCACGCCGCCCATGGTTTCGATACCCAGGGTCAGCGGGCTTACGTCCAGCAGCAGAACGTCTTTCACGTCGCCGGCCAATACCGCGCCCTGGATGGCAGCACCCATGGCAACTGCTTCGTCCGGGTTCACGTCTTTACGCGCTTCTTTACCGAAGAACTCGGTAACCAGCTTCTGAACCAGTGGCATACGGGTCTGACCGCCCACCAGGATCACGTCGTTGATCGCGCCAACGTCGATACCCGAGTCTTTCAGCGCAATGCGGCAAGGCTCGATGGTGCGTTGAACCAGGTCTTCTACCAGCGCTTCCAGCTTGGCGCGGGAGATTTTCACGTTCAAGTGCTTAGGACCGGTAGCGTCTGCAGTGATGTACGGCAGGTTCACGTCGGTCGAATTGCTCGAAGACAGTTCGATCTTGGCTTTCTCAGCGGCTTCTTTCAGGCGCTGCATGGCCAGCGGGTCACCCTTGAGGTTCATGCCGCTTTCTTTCTTGAATTCGTCAACGAGGTAGTCGATCAGACGAATGTCAAAGTCTTCACCGCCCAGGAACGTGTCACCGTTGGTGGCCAACACTTCGAACTGGTGCTCGCCATCGACTTCAGCGATTTCGATCACGGAAACGTCGAAGGTACCGCCACCCAGGTCGTAAACGATCACAGTGTGGTCGCCCTTGGCCTTGTCCATACCGTAGGCCAGAGCGGCCGCGGTTGGTTCGTTGATGATACGTTTCACGTCCAGACCAGCAATACGGCCGGCGTCTTTGGTCGCCTGGCGCTGGCTGTCGTTGAAGTAGGCCGGAACGGTGATCACCGCTTCAGTCACGGCTTCACCGAGGTAGTCTTCGGCGGTTTTCTTCATCTTTTTCAAGATTTCAGCCGAGATTTGTGGCGGCGACATTTTCTGGCCGTTCACTTCAACCCAGGCGTCACCGTTGTCAGCCTTGGCGATTTTGTACGGGACCATCTTGATGTCTTTCTGTACGACTTCTTCGTCGAACTTACGACCGATCAGACGCTTCACCGCGTACAGGGTGTTATGCGGATTGGTCACAGCTTGACGCTTGGCGGACTGGCCCACCAGGATTTCGCCGTCGTTGGCATAAGCCACGATGGACGGAGTGGTGCGTGCGCCTTCGGCGTTTTCAATAACTTTGGATACGCCGTTTTCCAGCACGGAGACGCAGGAGTTGGTAGTCCCCAGGTCGATACCGATAATTTTGCCCATGATTTACTCTCCCGAAACTTAGATTTTTTTGCCGCAGCAGTGGTGGCTAACTGCGGCAGTACTTAAACGCTTGACTTATAGATGGGGCCGTTACGACTTATTTCAAGCCTGCTCATCAATAGAAGGTGCAACCGGTGCAGGAGCCTTGCTCACCACAACCATTGCCGGGCGCAGCAAGCGACCGTTGAGCTGGTAACCCTTCTGGAACACCTTCAATACGCTGTTCGGCTCAAGATCAGCGTTTTCCTGCATCGCCATTGCCTGGTGATGCTCGGCATTGAACGGCTCGCCGCCTTGCGGATCGATGGCTTCCAGCTGATAACGCTTCAGGGTGTCCTGGAACATTTTCAGGGTCAGTTCGATCCCTTCGCGCATTGGGCGGATGTTTTCGTCGTCCGGGTTGGACAGCTCAAGGCCACGCTCCAGGCTGTCGATGATCGGCAACAGATCACCGGCAAATTTTTCCAGGGCGAATTTGTGAGCTTTTTCTACATCCTGCTCGGCGCGGCGGCGGACGTTCTGCAGATCGGCGGCAACACGCAACGATTGATCCTGTGCGCCTGCCAATTGCTCTTCGAGCACTTGCACACGAGCGGCCAGGTCTTCACCTGCGGCCTGGTTGGCGTCTGGATTTTGCGTATCCTGCGTCTGTTCGTCAGCCATAGATTTCTCCTTTCAAAATCATGCGCGAACTCGACTCGCGCTTCTGTTCCGGTATATGGGGCCACAATTTTCAGGTTCAAGGGTCGAGGCGTTACCAAAAGTCTTTCACTTGTCCTGGATCAATTCTTATCAATCATTCCCTGTTGCGCTTAAAAAGCCAGCTATTCAAGCAAATCGGACTAAGCATCAGGATTGTCACCTCCAAACAAAACACTGTATAAATAACCAGACCTAAAGCCTGGGAGCGGCCGTCATGCTGGTGCACCTGTCCGTACATAACTACGCCATCGTTGAACATCTGGATCTTGAACTGGATCGCGGGATGAGCGTAATCACAGGCGAAACCGGCGCCGGCAAGTCGATCATGCTCGACGCCCTGGGCCTGACCCTGGGTGATCGCGCCGACAGCGGGGTGGTACGCCCGGGTGCCGACAAGGCCGATATCCTCGCCACCTTTGACCTGGCCGATATCCCGGAAGCCGAGGCCTGGCTTGCCGAGCGCGACCTTAACAATGAAGGCCCGTGCATCCTGCGCCGGGTGATCACGGCCGAAGGGCGCTCCCGCGGCTATATAAATGGCACGCCCTGCCCGCTCGGCGATTTGAAAGCCCTGGGCGAACTGCTGATCGATATCCACAGCCAGCATGAACACCAGTCCCTGCTGAAAACCGACACCCATCGCCGACTCCTCGACGAGTACGCCGGCGCCACGGACCTGGCGCGCCAAGTGCAACTGGCCGCGCAACGCTGGCGCCAGACCCGCCAGGAGCTGGAGCGCCTCTCCAACTCCGGCGACGAGCAGCGCGCCCGTCACCAGTTGCTCAGCTACCAACTGGAAGAACTGGAAAGCCTGGGGCTCGGCGAGACGGAACTGGAGCAACTGGAACAGGAACACAAGAACCTGACCAACGCCGAAACCCTGCTGGGTATCTGTCGGCAAGTAGTGGAGCAGTGCAGCGAAAGTGACTCCGGCAATGTGCTCAACGCCCTGACTGCCAGCCTGAACCGGCTATCCAGCGTGAATAACGCATCAGGCTCGCTGAACGAAGCCACCACCTTGCTGACCAGCGCGCAAATCCAGGTAGAAGAAGCCGTGGGCGAGCTGAACCGCTTCCTCGATCACTTCGATGCCGACCCAGCCCGCCTGCAGGATATAGAAGAGCGCCTGGACACCATCTACACCCTGGCGCGCAAACACCGGATCCAGCCGACCGAAGTCGCAACCATGCAGCAAAAGCTGCTGGATGAAATTGAAACCCTGAACGCCAACGACGAATCCATCGAGCGACTGGGTGAAGAGCTGGCGTCCTTTGCTCGTCATTATCACGAGAAAGCCCGAGAGCTCAGCGACCTGCGCCATCAGGCAGCGACCGGCCTGGCCAGTGCGGTAGAGCAGGAAATTCAGCGCCTGGGCATGCCCGGCGGGCGCTTCACCATCGAGCTGCACACCAACACCAGCAATGAACTGCTGCCCAACGGCCTTGAACAGGTAGAGCTGCTGGTCAGCGCGAACCCGGGCCAGCCACTCAAGGCACTGGCAAAGGTAGCTTCCGGCGGCGAGCTGTCGCGGATCAGCCTGGCGATTCAGGTGATCACCGCCCAGACCTCTCGCGTGCCAACACTGGTATTCGATGAAGTGGACGTAGGGATCGGCGGCCCGACTGCCGAGATCGTGGGCCAGTTGCTGCGCCGGCTGGGCGATCGCGGCCAGGTACTGACCGTCACCCACTTGCCACAAGTAGCCGCCCAAGGGCATCAGCACTTGTTCGTGCACAAGGTGCGCGGCAGCGATGCGACCCATACCGCCGTGTCCAAGCTGAACAAGACCGAACGGGTAGAAGAAGTGGCGCGGATGCTCGGCGGCATCGACTTGACCAAGGAGTCCTTGGCTCACGCGAAGAAAATGGTGGTAACCGCGAAGGCCTGAAGCCTGGCTTACTGAGTATTTTCTTTCTATAGAAAGCACGAAGGCGACCCTAGGGTCGCCTTCGATCGTTTCGCAGAGCGAATCTGCGTAGCTTTCTTACTTTTTCTTACGTATGTAGAGAACCAGATTGTGGTCCACCAAATCGAATCCATGCTGCTCAGCGATCATGTGCTGGAGCTTCTCGATTTCCGGACTGGTGAACTCGATAACCTCATTGGTATCCAGGTCAACCATGTGGTCGTGATGACCGCCGTCGGCCAGTTCGAACACTGCATGACCGCCGTCGAAATTATGACGAACCACCAGTCCTGCTGCTTCAAACTGGGTCAGAACACGGTAAACCGTGGCCAGGCCGACGTCCTCGTTAGACTCCATCAGCGCCTTGTATACATCCTCGGCACTCATGTGGCGCTGCTCAGCAGAATCGAGCATTTGTAGAATCTTGACTCGTGGCAGAGTCACTTTAAGACCGGCTTTGCGTAGTTCGCTATTTTCAACCATGGTTAGCTTTCTCGCGGATGCTGCTTCGCAGCTTCTCTTAATACGGGTATGATCGGCGTTTACGTTGTCCCAGCCAAGATAGTGGAAGTCGCCCACCGATGCAAAACACCAAGCTCTTGCTAACCAGTTTCACCTTTGTGGGACTGCTCGCACTCGCCGGTTGTTCATTCCCCGGGGTTTACAAAATCGACATCCAGCAGGGCAATGTCGTCACGCAGGACATGATAGACCAGTTACGCCCGGGAATGACCCGACGGCAAGTACGGTTTATCATGGGCAATCCCCTGCTGACCGACACATTCCATGCCGATCGCTGGGATTATCTCTATAGCATCCAACCTGGTGGCGGTGAACGCCAGCAGGAGCGAGTCAGTGTCATCTTCAATGGCAATGACCAGCTCGTCAGCCTGTCGGGGGACTTCAAACCGGGCGTAAGCCGCGATGAAGCCTTGCTGGGCAAGGACAACGGCACCACCGCTCCTGCGCCCGCGCAGAACGAGGAGAAGCCGAAGTCCGAAGTACCGGCCAAGCCTGGCTCGTTGTTGGACGAGATCCAGAAAGGCGTCGACGGCGTGCAAACCGTTCCGGTGCCAACTCCAGAACCTCTGGACGCCAGCCCGCAGTAAGTTTGTAACGCTCGATAAAAAGCCCGGCATGCCGGGCTTTTTGTTGTCTGCCGTTTCTCAAGCTATGAATTCTGCTGTTTTGCCTTGGCAGCCTTCGCCGCACGCAAGCGACGTATCTCCATCGGATCTGCCAGCAATGGCCGATAGATCTCGATTCGGTCTCCAGCCTGCACACAACGAACATCCGCGTCCGCAACCACCTTGCCGAAAATCCCCAAAGGGCAATTCTCCAAATTCAGCTCCGGGAATTGCGCGGCCATTCCAGAACCCTGCACCGCCGCCCTGAGGCTTGAACCCGGCGCTACTGCCAGGCTCATCAACACCTGGCGATCCACCGCGGCGTACACCACCTCGATTTCAACCAATGGCTCAGCCATGCATTTGCTTGGCGCGCTGGCAAAACGCGTCCACCAGAGTATTCGCCGCCTGATTGAACAGTGGCCCCAGGGTGGCACGCACGATAGGGCCGGCATAGTCGAACGACAGGTCCAGGCTGATCTTGCAGGCTTTCTCGTTCAACGCCTTGAACACCCACACACCGTGCAACTGAGTGAACGGACCTTCTTCGAGATTCATCTCGATGGACTGCCCGGGCACCAGCGTGTTGCGCGTGACAAAGTGCTGGCTCAAGCCGCCCTTTGCCACCCCCACGCTGGCAACCATGTGCTCATCACTGCTCTCCAACACCTCGGCAGTCGAACACCAAGGCAGGAACTCCGGGTAACGCGCCACGTCGTTGACCAGGTCATAGAGCGCCTGTGCCGGATAAGGCAACAGGGCCGAACGTTGAATATGCGTCGTCATGTGAGCGTTATTTCCACAGCTGAGCGGCAAACATCGCGAAAGGACAACAGGATTCGCGAAAGAAAAAAATCAAAAACCAGCCTGCATTGTCCGGGATTCATTCAACACGCTCAAGCACGCAGGTTGACCGTAGCCGACGCGCTCGCAACTCCCTATAATGCCGCCCCTATGGCTAAACAAAAGAAACACCCAACAGGGACCATCGCGCAAAATAAAAAGGCGCGACACGATTACTTCATCGAACATCGTTTCGAGGCTGGTCTGGTCCTGGCCGGCTGGGAAGTAAAAAGTCTGCGTGCCAGCAAGCTGCAGCTGGTCGACAGTTATGTGCTGCTCAAAGACGGCGAGGCATGGCTGCTCGGCAGTCATATCACGCCGCTGATGACCGCGAGCACCCACGTGATCGCCGACCCGGTGCGCACGCGCAAGTTGTTGCTCAATGCCCGCGAGCTGGAAAAACTCCACGCCGCTGTGCAGCAAAAGGGCTACGCTTGTGTCTGCCTGTCGTGGTACTGGAGCAAGCACCTGGTCAAGTGCGAGATCGCACTGGGCAAGGGCAAAAAGGAATACGACAAGCGTGATACCGAGCGCGAGCGCGATTCCAACCGGGAATTGCAGCGTGCCGTGCGCAACAAGGGCAAGGAAGACTGACTTTCTTGTGACTTGATGTGGATGACGGAGCCCGCTCCCTCATCCACAGCATTTGCTACATCCCTTTGCGCCGTTCCGCCCGGGCCATGCGCTGAACCTCCTGCCGCACTTCCTCCAGCACTTCCTGCACATACAGCAGGTGACGTGTTGATACTTCCCGTGCCTGCTCGGCACGCCCCTCGATAATCGCCAGGTACAGGTCCCGATGCTGATTGATCAGCATGTCGCGGGTCTCCGTACGCTGCTGGTACATGCCACCAATGTTGGTCACCACGTTGCGCTTGAGCAGGTCGAACAGGCCGCGAATGGTGTGCAGCAATACCGCGTTATGGCTGGCCTCGGCGATGGCCAAGTGAAACCTCGCATCCGCCGCCCCCTCTTCCGCCCGACTCACTTCATCCGACCGCGTGTAGCAATCCTGCAACTCCTCGAACGCCGCAGTCAGTCGCTCGCGGTCCACCTCAGTGGCACGCAACGCTGCGTAATACGCGCACGAGGCCTCCAGGGTCTGGCGAAACTCCAGAAGATCACGCTGAGCCTCCGGATTATTTTCCAGCAGATGCAGCAGCGGATCACTGAAGGTTGAACCCAGCGACTCCACCACATAATTGCCACCACCCTGGCGACTGATCAGCAAACCTTTTGCCACCAGCTTCTGGATCGCCTCACGCAACGACGGACGCGACACCCCGAACTGCTCGGCCAGTGCGCGCTCGGCCGGCAAGCGCTCGCCCGACTTCAGCGTGCCCTCAAGGATCATGCCCTCAAGCTGCTCGACGATGTCGTCAGACAAACGGCGCTGACGCACCTGATCAAACCCCATAGCTCACTCTCCACCATCCCGACCACTCGCCGGGGCCCCTATTCTGGCCTATCGCCGCGTATCCGGCACCTATCAGAACGCCCTCGTTTAAGCCAATCAGCCCCCACCAACCCCGACCTACGACCAAAGATTCACAAGCGGCAAATTGACACATCCCCCAGAAGGCTTTTAACCTAGCCAACGGTGATTGTAAATTGGTAATACCAATTACCCAAATCATCCAAGCAGTGCCTGACCAACAACAATTAGGGGCCACCCCATATGCAAACCTGGCAACAGCTCTACAGCCCGCTCGGCAGCCTCGGCCTGTCCGCACTGGCCGCCGTCATTCCCATCGTATTTTTCTTCCTGGCCCTGGCGGTGTTTCGCCTCAAAGGCCACGTTGCGGGCAGCATCACCCTGGCACTGTCGATCCTGGTGGCGATATTTGCCTTCCAGATGCCGGTCGACATGGCGCTCGCCGCCGCCGGTTATGGCTTCGCCTACGGCCTGTGGCCAATCGCCTGGATCATCGTCGCCGCCGTATTCCTGTACAAACTGACGGTCAAGAGCGGCCAGTTCGAAATCATCCGCAGCTCCGTGCTGTCGATTACCGACGACCAGCGCCTGCAAGTGCTGCTGATCGGCTTCTGCTTCGGCGCGTTCCTGGAAGGCGCCGCCGGTTTCGGCGCACCGGTGGCGATTACTGCCGCACTGCTGGTAGGCCTGGGTTTCAACCCGCTGTATGCCGCCGGCCTGTGCCTGATTGCCAACACCGCCCCCGTTGCGTTCGGCGCACTGGGGATTCCGATCATCGTGGCCGGGCAGGTGACCGGGATCGACGCGTTCAAGATCGGCGCCATGGCCGGTCGCCAGTTGCCGCTGCTGTCACTGTTCGTGCCGTTCTGGCTGGTGTTCATGATGGACGGCCTGCGCGGCGTCAAGGAAACCTGGCCAGCCGCACTGGTTGCAGGCCTGAGCTTCGCCGTTACCCAGTTCTTCACCTCGAACTACATCGGCCCGGAACTGCCGGACATCACCTCGGCCCTGGCCAGCCTGATTTCCCTGACCCTGTTCCTGAAAGTCTGGCAGCCCAAGCGCAGTGCCGGCGCGCAAATCGCTGGCGCAACGTCCGGCACTGCCGTCACTGCCAGCGCCGGTGGCTTTGGCCTGCCTCGCAACACCCTGGCTTCGCCTTACAGCCTGGGGGAAATTTTCAAGGCCTGGTCGCCGTTCCTGATCCTGACCGTGCTGGTCACCATCTGGACCCTCAAGCCCTTCAAGGCGATGTTCACCGCCGGCGGCGCGATGTACAGCTCGGTGTTCAACTTTGCGATCCCGCACCTGGATCAACTGGTGATCAAGGTTGCGCCCATCGTTGCCACCCCGACAGCCATCCCGGCGGTATTCAAGCTTGATCCGATTTCCGCCACCGGCACGGCGATTTTCTTCTCCGCCCTGGTATCGATGCTGGTGCTGAAGATTGATTTCAAAACTGGTCTGACCACCTTGAAAGAAACCTTTTATGAGCTGCGCTGGCCGATCCTTTCCATCGGCATGGTGCTGGCCTTTGCCTTCGTCACCAACTATTCGGGCATGTCATCAACCATGGCCCTGGTGCTGGCGGCTACCGGCGCGGCATTCCCGTTCTTCTCGCCATTCCTTGGCTGGCTCGGGGTATTCCTGACGGGTTCTGATACTTCATCCAACGCCCTGTTCAGCTCGCTGCAAGCCACCACCGCGCACCAGATCGGCGTCAACGACACCTTGCTGGTAGCGGCGAACACCAGCGGCGGCGTGACCGGCAAGATGATCTCGCCGCAGTCGATTGCCGTGGCATGCGCCGCGACTGGCCTGGTGGGCAAGGAATCCGACCTGTTCCGCTTTACCCTCAAGCACAGCCTGTTTTTCGCGACGATCGTCGGGCTGATCACCTTGGCCCAGGCTTACTGGTTCACCGGTATGCTGGTGCACTAAGACCTGCACGCGATAGGGTAAGAACCGACGCCGGGCAGCGATTCCGGCGTCTGCTATTTCTGGAGGACCGATGAGCCTGCCTGCTGCTTTTCTGAGCGACGCCGCACAACTGATCCCGAAAGATCGTCGTTTCGACGATCCACTTTCCACCCTCGCCTTCGGCACCGACGCCAGCTTTTACCGACTGATCCCACAACTGGTGATCCGTGTCGAGTCGGAAGATGAGGTGGTGGCGCTGCTGCAACTGGCCCAACGCGATCGCGTGCCGGTGACCTTTCGTGCGGCGGGCACCAGCCTTTCCGGACAGGCCATCAGCGACTCGGTACTGATCGTGCTGGGGGACAATTGGAACGGGCGCGAGATTCGCGGCCAGGGCACACAAATCCGCTTGCAGCCCGGCGTGATCGGGGCGCAAGCCAACGCCTGGCTGGCGCCATTCGGGCGCAAAATCGGTCCGGATCCGGCGTCGATCAATGCCTGCAAAATTGGCGGCATCGTCGCCAACAATGCCAGCGGCATGTGCTGCGGCACGGCCCAGAACACCTACCACACCTTGGCGGGCATTCGCTTGGTACTGGCCGACGGCAGCCGCCTGGACACGGAAGATCCGGCCAGTGTTGCGGCCTTTCGCCAACGTCACGGCGACCTGCTTGAACGCCTGGCAAACCTGGGTCGCGAAACCCGGGCAAATGCTGAACTGGCTGCAAAAATCCGCCACAAATACCGTCTGAAAAATACCACCGGCTTGTCACTCAACGCCCTGGTGGATTTCGACGAGCCACTGGATATCCTCAGCCACCTGCTGGTGGGTTCCGAAGGTACGTTGGGCTTTATCAGCGCAGTGACCTACGACACGGTGATCGACCACCCGAACAAAGCCTCGGCCCTGATCGTGTTCCCGGATGTGGAAACCTGCTGCAACGCGGTGACCGTACTCAAAACCCAACCTGTTTCAGCGGTTGAACTACTGGACCGCCGCAGCATGCGTTCGGTGCAGGACAAACCCGGCATGCCGGCTTTCGTACAGCAGCTATCGGAAAATGCCTGCGCCCTGCTGATCGAATCCCGCGCCGCCTCGCCCTCGCTGCTGCATGAGCAACTGGCGCTGATCATGGCTTCCCTGGCCAGCTTCCCGGTGGAGAAACAAGTCGACTTCACTCAAGACCCGGTAGAAAACGCCCGGCTGTGGGCGATCCGCAAAGACACCTTCCCCGCCGTAGGCGCCGTGCGTAAAACCGGCACCACCGTGATTATCGAAGACGTGACCTTCCCGGTGGAACAACTGGCAATTGGCGTTAATCGCCTGATCGAGCTGTTCGACAAACATCACTACGACGAAGCGATCCTTTTCGGACACGCCCTGGAAGGCAATCTGCACTTTGTGTTCACCCAAGGCTTCAACAGCGCGCAAGAAGTCGCACGCTACCAGGCGTTCATGGAAGACGTCGCCCAGTTGGTGGCCGTGGAGTTTGGCGGCTCGCTGAAGGCCGAGCACGGTACCGGTCGCAACATGGCGCCCTTTGTCGAGCTGGAATGGGGCAGCGATGCCTACCAATTGATGTGGCAGCTCAAGCGCCTGCTCGACCCCAATGGCATTCTCAACCCGGACGTGGTGCTCAGCGAAGACCCGCAAATCCACCTCAAGCACCTCAAGCCCCTGCCTGCCGCCGACAAGCTTGTGGATAAGTGCATCGAGTGCGGCTTCTGCGAACCTGTATGCCCGTCGAGAGGACTGACCCTGAGCCCGCGCCAGCGCATTGTGATCTGGCGCGATATCCAGGCCAGGAAACGCGCCGGTATCGACACCACTGAACTGGAAGCGGCGTATCAATACCAGGGCATCGATACCTGCGCGGCCACCGGGCTTTGCGCCCAACGCTGCCCGGTAGGCATCAATACCGGCGACCTGGTGAAAAAGCTGCGCAGCCGCGACGCCGACCGTACGAAAACCGCCGAATGGCTGTCGACGCACTTCGCCACCGCCTTGCAAGGTGCGCGCTTCACCCTGCACGTAGCCAACGGTGCGCGCATGCTGCTGGGCGCGCCGCGACTGGCGAAGCTCTCGGCCACGGTGACCCGCCTGTCCAAGGGGCAAATCCCCCAGTGGACCAACGCCATGCCGCAACCGGAAAAGGCCATTCGCTTCAGCCCCGCCGTGAGCGATGAGCGCCCCCGCGTGGTGTACCTCGCCGCCTGCGTATCACGCGCGATGGGCCCGGCAGCCGGCGACCACGAACAGATGTCGCTGTACGACAAAACCCGCGGCCTGCTGGAAAAAGCCGGTTACCAGGTAGTCTTTCCCGACAATCAGGACAACCTCTGCTGCGGCCAACCATTCGCATCCAAGGGCTACGCCGAACAAGCCGAACACAAACGCCAGGAACTGATCGGCGCCCTGCTCCACGCCAGCCGGGGCGGCCTCGACCCGATCTACTGCGACACCAGCCCGTGCACCCTGCGCCTGGTCCAGGACCTGGCCGAAACCCGTCTCGACCTCTACGACCCGGTACGCTTTATCCGCACGCACCTGATGGACCGCCTCGACTTCACCCCCCAGGAAGCCCCGATCGCCGTGCACGTCACCTGCAGCACCCAACACCTGGGAGAGAGCCAGGCGCTGATCGACTTGGCCAGGCGTTGCAGCAAAAACGTGGTGATCCCTGAAGGCATTCATTGTTGTGGTTTTGCCGGCGACAAAGGCTTCACCACGCCAGAACTGAATGCCCACTCGCTACGCAGCCTGAAGGACGCGGTGCAGTATTGCAGCGAAGGCATCTCCACCAGCCGTACGTGTGAGATTGGTCTGACGCAACACGGTGGAATTGATTACCACGGCCTGGTCTACCTCGTGGACCGAGTAACCCAGGCGCGGGCCCATTAGAGCCGCCCCTTTTTGGTGCCAAACCTAATGATTTCGGGGTTTTTCGACTAATCCAGCGACAAAACAGAACCCCTGCGCGCCGGCGTAGTCATCTGCATAGGCCTCGACAAACGAGGCTCATCAGTGACCTCGCTGGCTGCACGGAAAACCGGCAGCATCGAGCCCTATTTGCACAAGGAGATACCCATGAAGCGTTCCGCTCTTGCTGGTTTGTTCATTACCGCTGCGATGCTGGCCTCCCCCGCGTTTGCGGCCGGAACAAAAGACGATCTGTGCCAAATCAACCTGGACAAAATCAACAACGGTAAAGCGTTGCTCGCCACCGACACCAGCGGCAAATCTGGCGAAATCGACACCGCCGTTTCCCAAGCCAAGGCAGCCCATGCGGCAGGCGATGACAAGAAATGCATCGAGATCACCTCCAAGGCCCTGCAAAGCCTGCAAGACTCGGACAAAGGCGGCAATCAGTAACTCGCTGATTGCCCGAGGCCAACCTTCGGGTTGGCCTTCTGTGACCGATTGACGTACACTGCACAGGCTTGTCACTCACTAAGAAACAACGAGTTACAAGCACGGGGCCGTTTAGGATTCGACGCCGGTTGCGAAACTTTAGGTGCATGCCGAGTTGGTAACAGAACTCGTAAATCCACTGTTGCAACTTCTTATAGTTGCCAATGACGAAACCTACGGGGAATACGCTCTCGCTGCGTAAGCAGCCTTAGCCCTTCCCTCCTGGTACCTTCGGGTCCAGCAATCATCAGGGGATGTCTGTAAACCCAAAGTGATTGTCATATAGAACAGAATCGCCGTGCAGTACGTTGTGGACGAAGCGGCTAAAACTTACACAACTCGCCCAAAGCACCCTGCCCTTCGGGTCGCTGAGGGTTAACTTAATAGAAACGGCTACGCATGTAGTACCGACAGCGGAGTACTGGCGGACGGGGGTTCAAATCCCCCCGGCTCCACCAAATAATCATCTAAAGACGTCCGAGGGCGTCTTTTTTTGTGCCTAAAATCCAGTAAATACAGGGCCTTAGCGTCTATTAGCGTCCACAGACGTCCGTCAGAATCTACGCCTTCTTGTATTCCACATGGTATTCCAAGCCCTTCAGTGGTAGTTTTTGGAATACCGAACGATGTCATGGAATACCTCATGTGCGCCCAAGCCACCCGACTCTCTGATCGCCAACTCAAAGCGGTAAAACCGAAAGACAAGGATTACGTCCTAAGCGATGGGGACGGCCTTCAGCTTCGAGTGAGAGTCAACGGCTCGACGCTCTGGAACTTCAACTACCGGCAGCCGGTCACCAAGAATCGTATCAATATGGGGTTGGGCACCTACCCAGAGCTCTCCCTCGCGCAAGCCAGGAAGAAGACAGTCGATGCTAGAGAATTGCTCGCTCAGGGCATCGACCCGAAAGAACATCGTACCGCGCTGGAGCAGACAAAAAGGCAGGCAACCGAGCACACATTCGAGAATGTGGCGTCTGCCTGGTTTGAACTCAAAAAGGATTCCGTCACTCAGGCTTATGCCGAGGACATCTGGCGCTCGCTCACACTGCATGTCTTTCCAGCACTAGGAACAACACCTATCTCGCAGTGCAATGCCCCGATGGTCATCCAGTTGCTGCGCCCTTTGGAAACCAAAGGCAGTTTGGAGACAGTGAAGCGACTGACCCAACGACTCAACGAGATCATGACCTACGGTGTGAATTCGGGAATGATCTTTGCCAATCCACTCAGTGGTATCCGGGCGGTTTTCAAAAAACCGAAAAAGCAAAACATGGCTGCCCTCCACCCAGAAGAGCTGCCAGAGCTAATGGTCGCCATCGCCAATGCGAGCATAAAAAGAACAACACGTTGCCTGATCGAATGGCAGCTCCACACCATGACCCGTCCTGCGGAAGCCGCCACGACTTCCTGGGCTGACATCGACCTCAACAAGAAAATCTGGACGATTCCAGCGGAGCGCATGAAGAAGCGACGCGCTCATGTCATTCCGCTGACCGAGCACGCGCTTGCCCTGCTACAGACGATCAAACCCTACAGCGGCCATCGGGAGTTTGTGTTCCCAGCAGATAGAGATCCACGAACTCACTGCAACAGCCAGACGGCCAATATGGCCTTGAAACGTATGGGCTTTGAAGGTCGATTGGTGAGCCATGGAATGCGTTCCATGGCCAGCACCATCCTGAACGAACAGGGATGGGACCCAGAGCTGATCGAGGTAGCACTTGCGCATGTGGACAAAGACGAGGTGCGTAGCGCCTACAATCGTGCGGATTACATTGAGAGACGACGCCCAATGATGACCTGGTGGAGCGAGCACATTCATCATGCGGCTACTGGTAGTTTGTCGATCTCAGCCGTTCAGGGAACAAGAGGCCTCAAACTAACATCGACCCGTTAACATCCACCGCAACAATCTCCATTTATAAATTCGAAAAATCGGAGAAAGAAGAATTTCTTGATACGCACGGCTAAATTGTTGCCGGGCGAAGCCTCCCCTATCTGGCCCCGTCAATCTCGACATCGAAAGCAGCTACCAGGTCGATATTGCTTCGACAGGGATTACAACGACCAAATTGCTAAAAACCACAGGCGGCAGGGTGACCCCAATAAACAAAATCAAGATTGCCTATCAATACAACTTTTACCCCGACGCGGTGGAGCTGTCTCGGTCTGGATCGCGTTCGGTTTCGTTGGATAATGACAGCATCGGGAGAATCTAACCGGCCTGCCACAGCCCATCCGCGCGAGCACCAGCCCTGCAAGATCAAACGGCTCTTACTTCCGTGAGCGTGCCCAAAGCGGAGGAACCGGAATGAGAGACAAGTCGAGCAAGCGCCCCTGCATTAACTCAGGGACGCACTAGCTGCACCTATACCTCTTCCATATATTCCACGGCAGGTCTACTTCGTAGGTACTTGCAGATCGAAGCGAAATCGATGCCCCGCTGCTTAAGTACATCAGCAGCTTCCGCCTGCCACACCAAATCGCCTTGCTCATAAAAGCTTGCGCGAAGCTCCCGCACCGTCTGCAAGGCGTGCTCTGCAAACCTGCGGAAATCGCTGAGCTCCCAATACAGTAGCCCATCGGCGTGAACCACTGCGGCCTGGCGGATTTTCCGCGCCGGAGTCACCAGTACAGTCAGGAAGTCGCAGCCCCTGGACTCCTCGACATTCAATCTCATCCAATCTGGATGGGAGGTTGCCTGCCGTGCTTTGTTTACAGCAAGCGTACCATCCGTAGTGTCGACGTAATCTTCAAAAACAATGCACTGCGAGTCGGAAATCCACCAAGGATCAGGCGAGCCATCTGATTCGATTTTTCCTGCACTGAACCCGAGCAAGCCTCCCAAGTCTTTTTGCGCCAGCTCGAAAGTATCAGGGTGTTGAAGCCCTTCAAGGATCAACTTTTCTTTCTTTGCGAATTCACGGTCATGAGTTGCTCCAAGGCGGGTCAGTTCAGCACCTACACGCTCAACCTGACGCTGCAGCGCGATGTCATCGGCCTGAGCCGTTACAGCGTCGTTGACCTCTCGGCGAGCAAAGGCGGTGAGCCAGGTGATGTTGGGAGCGCATTTGTGGGCATCCCGGAAGTACTGCCTGGCCTTTGCGGCGAGCGAAGGAATGCCGCTTTGCGCACCGAGGTGACAAGCCGAGCCCGCCAGGTAGTTCCAGAGTGCGCGGTAGCCTCTGAGCTCCGGTGCAGTGAGAACACCTAGTACACGCTCAGCAAAACTAACCGCACTTTCATAGTTATGGTGCCAAAGGGCTGTCTGATAGTCGATTTCCCATCCCACCGCCTGGTGCAACTCTTCAATCGCAGGTAGGAATTTCTGCTGGGCGCGTTTACGTTCTTCGACGATCTGGTTATTGGCTTGCTCCCAGTCCAGATCGTTCTTCAAAAACATCTCAAAATTTTCGATCAGATCGGCCAATGTGGCGTCTTTGGACTGCAAGGCACCGAAGGAAATCTCGGCTTGAAGCTCAGGATGGAAGAAGGGCCTGCGCCGAACGTCGGCCAGATAGTCGGGTAATTCCTCCCCCGACACCACGACGGCGGAATAGTCTTCCAGTGATCGTGTGCAGCGGCCGATTGCCTGAACGACACGGGTCTGAATTCGCTCGTTATAAAGCGCATTAGCTCCCATCCGAGTCATTAGGAATCGTTCCTGAGAATTCACTGCTTTCGGCAGGCCCTCAATAAACAGCAGTCGACATTCGTCGCCAGCGAAATCTATCCCGTCATACCGGTTTGCCACGACGGCCACTGCGTGATCGCAGTTAATGAAATCCGCCTTGGACTCCTCGATATCACTTGCGTGATAGACGGGATACTTCAATAAAGTATCAACCTGTTCTGCGATGGCGTCCTCTGCCCGGTCACTGGGTACCAAGACAACGCTGCGCCCTGCGCGCTTCATTAGCTCAGTTCGCAGGACGGTTGTTTCGTCCGTTGTAAGAGACATTTCGGGAAAAATGAAGAAACGGCGCCCGACCCCTTGTGTATCCCATCCTGCAGGAGCTGGTAGCCGTTTTATCGCCTTGCGACCAGTCAATCGCTCTAGGTCACCGCCCGTACCCAAGGTGGCGGACATATAGATCCGTTGCTTTGCGGCCCCAAACGCTGGGTGAGAGAACGTCGGAGGGAGAAGAGGGCGTATCAGGATCTCCTGAGACGATAGATACACATGACATGCATCGATGTGGTCACGCAGTAGCGACCATGGATACTTCAGATCGCAGCCAGCGGTGTGTGTATCCAATATTTCAACCAACTGAGGGCTGAGCAAAGCAAGCGTTGGAGTAGCGAGCTTATCTACCCAAGTACGATCCACAACATCCTCCCAGACTCCGCGTAGACGGGACAAATCTGTCGGTGTCAGATATGGCGTGAGCGCGTTAGCCAAGGCCTGATGCAGTGCACCGTGATTTGGGTCGAGGCGACTAATGCGTAATGTCCAGTGCGAAGCGATGTAGTTCTCGCTGGCATGGGCGTCATCGACAAGAATGATGTCAGCATCGTTGAAATACGGGTTGGTGTTGAAGAGGCCAGAGTAGGTCGTAATCGCGATTTTTTCTGCCTGCTGGTAATCAGCCTTTGCGGCAGGAGAATACTCGCGCTGCTTGCCTACGAAAGTGGCAACGGAGAGCCCGTATTTGTCGTTCGCCTGCTCTGCCACTTGGTGAACCAACTGCCTAGTAGGGCACAGGTAGACCACACGCTCTTTGTATTTCCTTCGACGCCACTCCGCGATCAGCAGCCCCACAAGAGTCTTCCCACTTCCCGTCGGTAGCTGCAGCGCGACGTCAGAATGATCAAGGGCCGAGGCTGCATAGGCCTGCATCATCTCAGCCTGATGGGGCAACACATCTGGGAACTTGCGTCGTGTAAGCTCACGGAACAGCTTGTCTGGTGTCTCCGGCACTGACCCTCCGGTCGGCGGCGTCTTGAAAGCCATATTTTCCAATCCTTTTAGTTGATCCCCAATGGTATTTACTACCGACGAACAGACCAGACAGTTGATTGCGTCATCTGTATGACGGGTAGGCACTTTATCTCAGGGTTTGAGCAGCGGCTCAAGCTTGCTCGCAATGCGCTCGCCCTCCGCAATATGTGGTCACGTACGACTTCGGCAAAGTTGCACGATCCTTCATGTCCACCATCTATGCCCCATGGCGGAGTAACTCCTAGTCCAAAGAATGTCGAAACCTAGGCCTTGGCCGACAAAATTCGGTATTCGAGACTGACTCCTCGCCCGCCCGCGTGGGCCATCGGGCGACATCAATCGTATCTTTGATTGCTACCGTGGGACCTGGGCCGCCCAGCACGCCTTGAATCACCCATTCACTCATCGAAAACCTCCAGCGCTGTCAGTAGTCAGAGAACGACGTTAGCGATATGTGATGGTTGCCATCAATGGCATGCACAGTGGTTGTCGTTGCGTTTTATGCAACAACACGACGTGAGTTGATGATAATTACGCGCGGTGCCAGCTAAATAATCACATTCGTGTGAAATTAGACATTACCGTGAAATTGAACGCTTATGACATTCACATTGGCGACGTCACTCTTTAGCTGCTTGGCTAAGGGCGTTGGCCTTGCTCGTTCATGCTGCTGGCGAAAAATTGGCCAAGCGTTCAACTGCTTTTGCTCATTTTTGACTAGGAGCCTTGGGGCGTGGAAGTTATGGCCAGACCTTGGTCCTCTTAGTCAGTCATGAACCCGAGGACCGGATTTTCCACTTTCAAACTCATGCATCGGCTTGTCAGGACTGCCAGATCAAGATTTATGAGCCATCAAAAACAGCCTTCTGTTTCAACATGGCCAACAAGCGTTCAGCCGCAACTGACAGTTGCCGCCCCGACCGGACCATCAGGTGCGCCTCAGCACTTTCGAATACTTCGCTGCGGGTCCTAAGCGCTACAAGCGTACCTTCCGCGATTTCATTGGCCACCGCATGCGAGGACAGAAAAGTCACTCCTAGGTGGGCTTTTACATAGCTCTTGAGGGTGGCGATTGAGTTGGTGACCAGATTGGATTCGAATTGAATGCGATCGTGGTATTGCGCCAGCTTGACCAAATTGCTTAAGCCAAAGCCGTTGGACATTAAGCCCACCGGGTAGGGGCAAACATCACCCAATGCCAGCGGCTGCTTCTTCTCGGTAAGGGGATGGCCGGGCCAGGTGATGACGCACATTGGCTGTTTGCGCACCATGACCGTACGCACAGCGGGATCAATTGGCGGACGGTATGCCAGACCGATATGAGCCTGGTCACTTGCCAGCATCCGTACTGTATCGACGGCATTGGCAAACTCCAAAGTAACGACCAGCTTGGGGTGTTGCTGGCAGAAGTCTCGAAGCACCCAGCGGACTAATTCCTCGCGGAAACCTTCACCCGCGACAATGTGAATCTCGCCTCTTTCCAGCCCCTTGAGTTCAGAAATCCGAGTCAGCAGCAATGCTTCGCTTGAACGCCGCTCACGACAGTGGTTGATCACCAGTTTGGCTGCTTCCGTGGGGACGATGCCCCTGCCGTGACGCTGTAGGAGTTGCACCCCCAACTCGCTCTCTAACTGGTGAATTTGCCGGCTGACCACCGAGGGTTCGATATTCAGGCGATCCGCTGCGCCTCGAATCGAGCCGGTTTCTGCAACCGCTGAAAAATAGTGAAGGCGTCTCTCATTAAGGCCAATTTTCTGCAATTTTGGGAGCTCCCATCTGTTGCCTTTAAGGCAACGCTCATCAGCAACTATAGCTATTGTTTGAAGTTTCTCCCCTCTCCATAATTCCTGTCAACCGAGCGATGCCAAGCTCCTTTAATCGACACAATAAAAATAACTACGGAATTTGTGAGGACTTCACCATGGCTCAAGCAGAACTATTGATCACACCAATCCCCCCCGATGAAGCCCTACGCAAGGTTTATCGCAAAATCAGTTGGCGCCTATTGCCCTTTCTGCTGTTGTGCTATGCCCTCGCCTATTTGGATCGGGTCAATATCAGTTACGCCAAGATTGCAATGCAGCAAGAATTTGGCCTAACCGATGCAGTGTATGGATTGGCGGCAGGGATTTTCTTTATCGGTTATGTAATGTTCGAAGTTCCGAGCAATCTCTGGCTGGCACGTGTAGGAATACGTAAGACACTCAGTCGCATCATGGTGTTGTGGGGGGTGGCTTCAACTTCGATGCTGTTTGTCCATGACAGCACTACATTTTATGTCCTGCGGTTTTTTCTAGGGGTGTTTGAGGCTGGATTTGCTCCAGGCATGATCCTCTATCTGACGTTCTGGTTTTCAGGCAAGCGTCGCGCTCAAGTAATGGCGTGCGTCCTGTTGGCAGGTCCAGTATCGAACGTCATCGGTGGACCATTGTCGACCTGGATCATGGGGGCTCTCGCCGACCTTCATGGTTTGGCGGGATGGCAGTGGATGTTCATTCTTGAAGGGGCGCCTTGCATTCTTTTGGGTATAACGGCGTTTTTCTTTTTGAGTGACTCACCGGACCAGGCCAAATGGCTGAGTGGAGAAGAAAAACGGTTGCTGGCGAATGATCTGGAGCAAGTACAGGCGTCAAAGCAACATACTTTCGCTGCAGCTTTGAAGGATTGGCGAATTTACCTGATGGCCCTCATTTACTTCTGTCTGATCTGCGGTCTGTATACCGTCAGTTTCTGGTTGCCTAGCATACTGCGGGACGCTGGCGTAAAGGATATTTTCGAAATCGGCCTCTATTCAATGATCCCTTACAGCGTCGCCATTCTCGCGATGCTGATCAATGCTCGGAGTTCCGATCGCTTGGGCGAACGCCGTTGGCATGGCGCTGTGCCCGCCTTTCTGGGGGCGGTAGGTTTAGTGCTGACCGGTTTCAGTTCCAGCAACCTAACGTTGGCGCTGTGCAGTATTACCCTCGCAACTCTATCCACTTACGCGGCCTATGCCGTGTTCTGGGCTGTGCCCTCTAGCTACCTCAAAGGTACTGCCGCCGCCGGGGGCATAGCCCTGATCAACAGCATCGGTGCCTTTGGTGGTTTTGTTAGTCCATCCATCATCGGAGCCTTGAAGACCTTCACCGGTTCGTTCGCTGCGGGGATGGCCGTAATGGCCGTCCTTTTAGTGATCGGCGGTCTTTGCACGTTGACGTTGCGTTTACCGACCCAGGCTCAGCCGTAAGAGCCGGGGATGCGTCCCAACTGACAGCACTTCTGCACTACCTTATTCACCGCTAGGAATTCACTGTGATGAAGACTGAACCTCACTACTGCAACGTCGATGATCTACGCCCTCGTGCTGAGGAACTGACACGTATTCGCCGTCATATTCACCAGCATCCAGAAATGGCCTACGAGGAGTTTCAAACCGCCAAACTCGTTGCAGAGAGCTTACGGGCCTGGGGGTTCAGCGTAACCGAAGGCGTTGGGGAGACCGGCGTGGTAGGCAGCCTGACGGTAGGCACCGGCAAGAGCATTGGCATACGAGCGGACATGGATGCTCTGCCATTGACCGAGCAGACCGGCTTGCCTTACGCCAGTGTCTATCAGGGAAAGATGCATGCCTGCGGCCACGACGGCCATACCACCATGCTGCTTGGGGCGGCTGAATATCTGGCGCGCACACGAAACTTCTGCGGAACGGTGCACCTCTATTTTCAACCCGCCGAGGAGAAGGGCTTCGATAGCGGCGCGCAACGCATGGTAAATGATGGCTTGTTCGAACGTTTTCCCTGTGATGCCGTATTCGGAATGCACAACCATCCGGGCGAGGCTCCAGGCACCTTCTTATTTAGAAGCGGACCGTTCATGTCGGCCAGCGACAAGGTCGCGATTACTATTAATGGTCTCGGAGGGCATGCGGCTCGCCCACATCTTACAGTGGACCCGGTGGTGGTAGCGTCCAGCATTGTCATGTCACTTCAGACCATTGTTGCGCGCAATATCAACCCTGTCGAACCCGCCGTAGTAACGGTCGGTCTGCTTCAGGCGGGTGTTGCTAATAATGTGATTTCTAACAGTGCTTACCTTGAGCTGAGCATCCGCTCGTTCAGCAAGCTGGTACGTAGTCAACTGAAAGAGCGCATCGAAGCACTGATCCATGCCCAGGCAAACAGTTATGGAGCAACGGCCACAATCGACTATATGGCGGGTTACCCGGTGATCGACAACAACCGAGCGCAAACCGAATTTGCTCTGCAAGTAGCACGGGAACTAGTGGGTGATGAGCATGTGATTGCTCATGCCGATCAGCTTATGTCCAGCGAGGACTTCGCTTACATGCTTGAGCAGCGGCCAGGTTGTTTTTTACGCTTGGGCAATGGCGTTGGAGAAGATGGTTGTATGGTTCATAACCCGGCCTACGATTTTAATGACAAAAACTTGCCAATCGGCGCTGCCTATTGGGCGCGCTTGGTCGAGCGGTATCTAAGCTAAATAAAAAATCAGGCCTACCGTAATGCTGGGCTCGTTTTTTTCTGCCTAGGTAATAGAAACCTCTTTGATCACGCCGTATTCGTCCGGCTAGATCACTTGGCCGGACGAAGGCTGTTGCCTCAGAAGGGGTGGTATAAAGGCCACTCTTCTTGGTCTGCAGAACCAACCAATTACTCTGTCAGGCTGACCCGGTGAATCGTACCCGGCCTCCGTTTAGCATAGTGGGTCACTCCGTCATGGCGTTCTGCGCGGCTGCGAAGACATCGCGTGCGGTCGTTGTCCCCGCTACGTGCTCCGTGCCGTCCACACCGAGGTCCATCCATCCCGCATTCACGGCCTCGTACATTTCTTCGGCAGGTCCGGTGCGGTCCTTCGGGATACCGAATTGCTCTAACGCTTGCGCCCACCCTGCACGTGGGATTGCCAAGGCTTTCACGTCGAGATTCAGGAATTCGCCCAATTGCGCCACGACTTCATCCGCAGTGACCATAGAACCCATCTCAATGAAACGCTGCCCTGACCACGCTGGCCCGGTCAAAAGGGTTGCGAACTGCGCGCCGATGTCGTCCGTCGCGACCATGGTTGATTTTCGATTTGTCGGATTATAGAAGACCGGTAACGTTCCGCTCTGCGCGACCTGCAAGCCGAAAAGAAAATTCTCGAAGAATCCGCCAGCGCGCACAAATGCGATTGGCGATATCAGGTCGCGAAAACCTTGCTCCAGAAGCGACAAGGCCATGATCACCCCGTGTCCAGTCGTTCTGTCCGCCCCCATTGACGAAAGCGCCACCACTCGCGGCGGCGCTGCCTTGGCGAGCGCCTCGACATAACTTGCAATCACGCCCTTTGCTTCTTTGTAATCAGGCGACGGCGCCCAGACAGGAGGCAACATGACGAAGGCGCCTTCGACGCCCTTGAGCGCTTGCTCGATGGCTGCCGAATCATTCCAGTCGCCGTCAACCAGTTCCACGCCCTGGTTCGCCCAGTCAACCGCCTTCTCGCGGTCGCGGACCAGAGCGCGCACCTTCTTGCCTTGCGCTAGCAAATGCCTTGCCGTCGCGCCGCCTACATTTCCCGTGATTCCCATTACTAAGAACATGCTTTTTCTCCTGAGTTTGAGGCACAGAGCACTACCCGAATTGTTCAACGGATGAGCGGTAAAATGGCTCGGATTTGGGCAACACGCAGATAGAGACCACCCCAAGTCATCGCTCCCAGAAGCAGAGAAATAATTTCCGGTGGCGATCCCAACTCACCGATGCGGACGTGAGCACAGATCGCGCCTCCCAAAAAGCCCGTCACCAGGATCGCGCCGAGGACAGCGGTGACAGGAATGACATAAAGGATGGCGCAGCCAAGGATGATCGGACCCACAACATGGGTCAGATCCATTGAGAACCCGGTTTCCTGCAATATGCTCGCGATGTGTGCGGGCGCGAAAAGCTGAATAGTGCCGTCTGCCATCAGAGCGATAACGACAAACCCGCTCATTATCCAGCCAGCCCATAGGGCGCGATGCAGGATCACAGCTTTATATACCTGATGCAGCTTCATGGTTTCGGACACTTTTTTCGAGGGGAGTCTCATTTCCGAAGGTACTGTGTCTCTCAAATATGATAAACACAGCCAAAGTGAACGCACTGCTCTTTTAAAATAGAACAATACAAAGGCGTGAAAAATGCAAAACCTCGACCCCCTCCTCATATTCATAACGGTAGCCGAGATGGGGAGCTTCACTCGGGCGGCCGATAGCTTGGGCATCCAAAAAGGAAGGGCTTCCGCGGCGGTCCGCAAGCTGGAAGACGATGTCGGGGTCAGGCTTCTGCATCGAACGACACGTATCGTTCAGTTGACGGAGGACGGACGCGCATTTCACTCCCGTGCCCGCGATCTGCTTGCTGAAGTCGATGGCCTACACTCAATGTTTGCTAGCGACCATATGGCACTTCGCGGGCGTTTACGGGTCGATCTTCCGACCGAGGTAGCGCGCACAACGATCGTGCCGGCTTTGCCAGATTTCATGGCGGCTCACCCTGGGTTGGAGTTGGAAATATCGAGTACGGATCGACAGGTCGATCTGGTTCAAGAGGGGTTCGACTGTGTATTGCGGCTTGGCCCCATCAGAGACGAAACGCTGATTGCCCGCCCCATAGGCCTGTTGCGCATGGTCAACGCTGGCAGTCCCGCTTATCTGGCGCGCTATGGCATCCCTCGCTCGCTAGAAGATCTGCAGCGTCAGGAACATCGGACAATTCATTTTTCTACGATGCTGGGCGCAAGGCCTTACGGATGGGAATATCCGGACGGCGACAGCTACGCGACGCTTCAGTTGCCAGGTACGCTGCACGTCAACAGCTCGCAAACCTATGATGCCGCTGCTCTCGCCGGTCTTGGCTTGATTCAGGCGCCACTCTTGGGGATTGGCCAATACTTCAAGAGCGGAGCACTTGTGGAGATCATGCCCGACTTTCGTCGCCGGGCGCTCCCCGTGTCCCTCGTCGTAGCGCATCGAAGCAATCTTTCGCGCCGAGTGCTCACCTTCATGAAGTGGATCGAAGGGGTGCTGACGCCGTACCTGGAACGGGAAGACTGAATCGCCCCTCATCTAATAGACATAAGACTGCTTCGGGTTAATTCTGTTGAAAAAGTCGGTTCGCCCAAACAGTCTGGTCATTGACTGGTTAAAGCGCCTTTTTTGCCCACTGCTACGTGAAATCCGAGTCCGGAAGCCTCTGCCGAAAGTAAAGATTTCAATCTCAGGCGCATACTTTTCTGCTGCGGAAACCATGGTCGACTTTTTCAACAGAATCGGTTGAAAGCCGTCCTTGGCGAGCATCAGTTTCTGGCAAATCTGAGCCTGTTACTACAGGCGAAAATCGACCCATAGCAGAGCTACCGAACTGCATGGGCGTCCTTTTCCCAAGCAAGGAACCGTAGCTCGCTGCGCTTAGCCATTCCGTTTGCGGGTCTTGCTCTCCAGGTAGTGTTCGCCCCAGGACTTCATCGCTTCTAGTGTCGGAGTCAGTGTGCTTCCGAGCGCCGTCAGCGTGTACTCCACCCGTGGAGGCACTTCGGCAAATACTTCACGGCTGACAATGCCACTTGCCTCAAGCTCGCGCAGCTGCAACGTCAACGAGCGCTGCGTGACCCCGCCGATCAGCTTTTTCAGTTCGCCGAAACGCTTGGTTCCGCTCAGCAAGTAGTGAATGATCAACGGCTTCCATTTTCCGCCCGCGATGTGGACGGTGATTTCGACCGTGCATCGGTATTGATCGAGCTTGCCACGCGCCATTACGCTGCCTCAGTTCAGATAGAGCCTCGATAGTATACTTTTTATCCTTACGTATAAAGAATGTGCCTACTTGTAAAAAATATACTGGATTTTGACAATGGAGCCTTACGGAAGCATACCTTCCACGTCGGAGAACAGATCCATGAAAGCCGCTTTTTACGAGCGTCAAGGCCCCGCACATGAGGTGCTTTGCATCGCCGAAATCCCTGATCCCCAACCCGGTCCCGGAGAGGTCCGAGTGCGGGTGCACGTGTCGGGACTGAACCCTACCGACCTCAAGGCCCGCACGGGGTTCTCCTCCGCTATGCCGTTCACGCGAATCATTCCGCACCAGGACGGCGCAGGAGTCATTGACGCCGTGGGCGATCCGAAAGAGGCTAGTCGGGTAGGCCAGCGGGTATGGGTCTATGAAGCGCAGTACGGCAGGCCGGCAGGAACCGCGGCCGACTATGTCGTGGTGCCGTCGGCGCAGGCCGTGCCACTGCCTGACAACGTGTCTCTCGAGGTCGGCGCATCACTCGGCATCCCGGCCTTGACGGCTCATCGTTGTCTCTTCGCCGATGGCGACATCCGGAGCAAGAATGTACTGGTGCAGGGCGGAGCGGGCGTGGTCGGCACTGCCGCCATCCTCCTGGCAAAGTGGGCGGGCGCGTGGGTAGTGGCCACCGTCAGGAATGAAGAGCAGGCCGCCGTCGCTCGGGCGGCTGGGGCAGATCTGGTGTTGAACCGTCTAAATGAAGATGTTGCCGCGGTAGTCAAAGCACGCACGGGCAACACGGGTGTGGACCGCATCGTCGACGTGAACGTGAAGGCGAACCTGGATATCGACATTGCATGCCTGACGCCTGGGGGGGTCATCAGTTCCTACGCGATGACGCATGCCACCGATGCGCTCACCTTGCCGCTGTTAAGCGCGATGGTGCATGGATGCGTGCTGCGCTTCGTGTTCATCTATTCGGTACCCGTGGCGGCTAAAATCGACGCGATTAGGGACATCAACGCCTGCCTGGCCAGTGGCAACTATGTGCCCCATATCGGGATGAGTGTGCCGCTGGAGAGGATCGCGGACGCGCACCTCGCTCTTGAATCGGCATCCGTTATGGGCAAGGTACTCGTCGCTTTGTGAGCGAGGTCGGTCACAAAGCCGACATTGCTAAGCGTCCGCTAATGGCCCAGAGTGTGTAAAAACGCTTTCTCGAACCCTTGCTATGACTTCTGAGGATTTCATCGCTGGGATCGCCCATGAAGCGCTTTATCCAAGGTGAACATCGAGGCCAAGGCACCTTACTGCCCGAGAGCCTCGACGACTACGTCAGCCATACCAATCCGGTGCGCGTAGTCGACGTCTTCGTCGACGAACTCGACCTGGTCAATCTGGGTTTTGAAGGCGTCATACCGGCCGATACTGGCCTGCTTACGTACGATCCCGCGATCCTCCTGAAGATCTACATCTACGGCTATGTGAACCGCATTTAGTCGAGCCGGCGCCTAGAGCGAGAAGCCCAGCGTAACGTCGAATTGATGTGGTTGACCGGGCGTTTGATGCCCGATTTCAAGACCATTGCCAACTTCCGAAAAGACAACAGCAAGGCCATCCGAGGCGTTTGCCGCCAATTCGTGGTGCTGTGCTAGCAGCTGGGACTGTTCGGAGAAAATCTGGTTGCCATCGACGGCAGTAAATTCAAGGCCGTCAACAACCGCGACCGCAGTTTCACCAGCGCCAAACTGAAGCGGCGAATGGAAAAAATTGAATCGAGTATCAATCGGTATCTGACTGCGCTCGACGAAGCCGATCGGAAAGAACCCCCTATTCCACAGCCCAAGGCTGCTCGTCTGCAAGAGAAAATCTACAAGCTCAAAGCTCAAATGAAAGAGTTACAGGTCATTGAAACTCAGCTCAACGAATCGCCGGATAAACAGGTCTCACTGACCGATCCATACGCCCGTTTCATGATGACTCGCGGCACTGGAATCGTCGGTTACAACGTCCAGACAGCGGTCGATAGCCAGCACCATTTGATCGTTGCCCATGAGGTCACCAACGATGGCTCCGACCTCGATCAACTCAGCTCGATGGTCAAGCAGACCCGCGAGATACGTTGTCGGTAGTGGCTGACCGAGGTTACTTCAAAAGCGAATAAATCCTGGCTTGTCACGATGCAGGCATCACCGCCTATGTGCCCAAGCCGATGACCTCTGGAGCCAAGGCTGACGGGCGTTTCAATAACGATGCCTTCGTCTATGACGCGGCAAAAAAAACGAATACATTTGCCCAGCTGGCGAGGCGCTGGTCTGGCACTATTTCTACGTTGAAAAGGCCTGAAGTTGCATCTTACGGGAGTTCGAAATGCCAGGGCTACGCGTTGAAATTGCAGTGCACACCAAGCACGGAACGACGAATTCGGCGATGGGAGCATGAAGCCGTATGGGAGCAAATGCAGAATCGGCTGAGCAGCGCGCCGGAGATGATGCGAGTCCGAAAACGGACTGTTGAGCGTCCCTTCGGGACGCTCCAGCAATGGATGGGTGTGACGCACTTTCTGACCCGAAAGCTTAACGGGGTAGGCGCCGAGATGAGCTTGAATGTGCTTGCCTACAACCTGAAACGGGTCATGAAAATCATCGGCACCATTGGCTTGATGAAAACGTTAAAGGCGTAAAAACCGGTCTTTTTTTGCCCGATCCAAAGGTACCGGCATCAGCCGGCACCTGGGCTGTATCAGGTGTGCCGGGCCTCAAAACTGGTGGTTGGTGTAAGGGATGTCAGTTCTTAATGAGATCTGACTTCCGCACCAACGATGCCGCTGATGCAGCTCATAAATTGGTGTTGAAAAAGATCTATTGCAGGTGGAAGGTTTTTATTTGCCGTTGCTCGCTAACAAATCCTGAACTACTTGATCTCCACCGTGTAATGAAATCTGTCGGCAGGTATATACGACAGTCTCCATTCGACAGGTGCGCCAACATGATCGTGCATCGTTCTTTCGATCTGGATTGCCATCGTCCCCTGAGCGAGCTGGAAGAGTTTGGCATCCTGGTCGGTCAGTGGCTGTGCAGTGAGATCGTCGACCGCGCGGGCCACCAGTACATCGCATTCGGATTCGTACACGGGGTACAGCAAGACCGGAGAGTTATATTCAAGATACTCAGGCAACTTCTCAAATTTCGGTAACGGCAGCCAGATATGCTCCACCAGCACAATTTCCCCGCCGAAAGATCTGCATCGATGCATGTAGAGCGCGGTCTGCCCAGGCGCGAGTCGTAATTGCTGCGCAGCTTTTTCTGGAGGGGGCAGGATTTTTATCGCAAGGATTTGGGCGGTGGGCAATTCGTTTCCCTTGGTGCCCCTGAATCGCACAAAGCGCAGCATCGAGGAGCGTTCGAAAGAACGCGACACAAACGTTCCCAGCCCTCGGATACGCTCGACCAAACCGTCCTGCACTAACGCGTCAAGCACCTTGCGCATTGTGCTTACTGAAACTGAATACTCTGCGGCGAGTTTGTCTTCTGAAGGCAACGCTATTCCAGTCGCCCAAGTCCTCTGATTGATTCTTTGCGCCAGGTCGTCACGGATCTGCACGTAGCGGGGCAGGCGGCTATCCGGCGTTTGGCTAGAAGCGTGATCAGAAACCATTGCACTAATCCTTGAGTTGAAGCGTGGCGCGGCAAATAGGGGGAGCACATTACCAGACGTTGACAGGTCGCTCAATAAATCTATACTTCTATACAGAACTACCTAGGAGATTTTTTATGACGACCTGCTCAAGCCGCGTTTCAACTGCGGATCTGTGCGATCTCTACTGGGATTCTATCGGGCCCAACATCCAGCAAGCTTTTCCGGGTCTTGTCTCCCTGGGCGGCAAACGCACCTGCGCTGGCCCTGCCATGACAGTCACATGCGCCGACGACAACGTGCTGATCCGGGAACTGGTGTCTTCCCCAGGCAATGGCCAGGTGCTTGTGATCGATGGCGGCGCATCTGCAAACCGTGCCCTGCTGGGCGACGTCCAGACGGCCAAGGCAATGAACAACGGTTGGGCTGGGCTAGTTATAAATGGCTATGTAAGGGATCGAGAGCTCTTGGCTTTACTGCCTTTCGCGGTGTTTGCGCTAGGGACTGTACCCCTCAGGCCTCTGAAGACAGGTGCGGGGCATCTCGGCGGCACCGTCAGTTTCCTGAATGTAACCATTGCACAGGGCGACTGGGTCTATGTGGATAGCGACGGTCTGATCGTTTCCAAGCGCGCACTCGAACTCCCCGTAGAAGCACTGACAGAACAATAAAAGCGTTTCTAGGCGTTAGCTGGAAGTGCGACAAGGAAAGATATGAACTCAAACTCCGAAATTGATAACCCTCTGTTCTTCGTGCACACCCAAGACGGATGCCGGTTGGCCGTCAGACGTTTGAAACATGCCGCTGATACTGCCCCCACAGTCGTGTTGATTCATGCTTTGGCTATGGACTCTCAGATGTGGACTGACACTGTCCGTGCATTACAAAAGCAGGCCAATGTCTACGCTGTCGACTGTCGCGGTCATGGTCAATCTGACAAGCCAGTGGGGCCTTACGATATCGCTCGCTTCAGCGAGGACATGTGCAGCGTCCTTGACCACCTGAGGGTAGATCGGGCCGTGGTGGTGGGCTGTTCCATGGGTGGCACCATAGCCTTGGGAACGGCTGGTCGATATCCGGAACGAGTGGCTGGCCTAGTCGCCATCGACACCACAGCCAGCTACGGCGAAGGGGCTCTCTCGAAATGGTCAGACCGAGGCGAGCAAGCGTTGCGCGACGGGATGGCCTCGCTGGCAGATTTTCAGTGTGAGCGCTGGTTCAGTGCGCAATACCGCCAACTTCATCCAGAGGCGGTCAGCCGAGCGCTCGACGTGTTCCTGGCCAATGACACCATGGCCTACCACGAGGCCTGCCTGATGTTGGGCAAAGCCGACGAAAGGGGGCTGCTGCCCCGCTATAAAGGGCCTGCGCGGATCGTCGTCGGAGAGGATGACTACGCAACTCCGATTTCTATGGCGATGGACATTCAGCGGCTGCTGCCGAATTCAGTGCTCCAGATCGTCCCTGAAGCGAGGCACTACACACCCATCGAAACGCCGGGATCTGTGGCTGCGAACATCGACTCTATTTTGACATCGCTGTAACCCGGTATCACTGAAGGATTCGACAATGACAATAAAAAGAAGAAGTTTTTTGATGGGGTCGGCTGCCGCACTTGCGTGCATTCCGCTGCGCGATCTGTTCGCCGCTGGGGAAGCTTCATACGAGCCCGTATTCGACGCACACTTTCATTTGTTCGACCCTGCTTACCCGGTAGACGCGAATGGTGGGTACACGCCACCTACATTTTCCCAGGCTGATTACCAGCGGCTTGCGACCCCGTTAGGGATTTGCTCGGGCGTTTTGGTCGGCAGCTCGTTCCAAGGCTATCGGCAGGATTGGTTATGCGACGCGCTCACCAAGCTGGGAACTGAATGGGTCGGAATCACCCAATTGCCTATGGACGTTTCGGACGCGGAAATCCTTAGGCTCGCGAAGTTTGGGGTTCGCGGCATTCGCTTCAATATTTATCGCGGTGATGAAATTTCGATGGATCAACTGGTGGCGCTCTCCCAGCGAGCATTCGATCTTGCAGGATGGCATCCAGAAGTCTATTTAGATGCTTCCCAGGTACGAGCGCATGTGCCGCAACTGAGTAAGCTGCGTGGCTTGGTTATTGATCATCTCGGCATGACGGAAGCGGGCTTGCCTGTGCTATTGGATTTGGTTGATGCCGGTGCCAAGGTCAAGGCTTCAGGATTTGGCAGGGTTAATCTGGATGTGCCTCGCGCACTCGAACGTATTGCGCGGCGCAGCCCTGACGCTTTGATGTTCGGGTCGGATATGCCGTCCACACGCACCAAGCGGCCATTCCAGGCTGCCGATATACAACTTATCAAATCTATCCTGGGGCAAGAGTTGGCGCGTAAGGCGCTTTGGAGTAACGGGCGCAGCCTTTATCGCTTGCCGGTTACCGATCAAGTCAAACTGACCACGCGCAAAGGCGGTGCCCTATGAACACGTCGATTGAGAAACGCACCATCAAGAAAGTTGGGTTGCGGCTGATTCCGCTGATGCTGGTTTGTTACCTGGTCAATTATCTAGACCGTATTAACGTGGGTTTCGCTGCATTACACATGAACGAAGATGTTGGGATCACTGCAACAGTATTCGGATGGGGAGCAGGGCTGTTCTTCATCAGTTATTTTCTCTGTGAAGTGCCCAGCAATATGGCCCTTCATCTGGTAGGAGCACGTCGCTGGATTGCCAGAATAATGATTACCTGGGGTATCGTTTCAACCTGCTTTGCGTTTGTTCAGGGGCCGATATCATTCATGGCTTTGCGATTTTTGCTGGGAGTCGCCGAAGCGGGATTTTTTCCGGGTATGGTGCTCTACATCAGCTACTGGTTCCCTCGGGAGTACCGGGGTCGATTGACAGCATTGTTCATGACTGCGATTCCCTTGTCCGCTCTCATCGGTGCACCGCTTTCTGGTTTTCTGCTTGAAACCGCGAACTTCTGGAGTATCGCCAGTTGGAAGTGGATGTTCATCATCGAAGGCGTTCCTGCGATCATTTTGGGCGTAGTGGTGCTGGTGTACCTCACCGACAGGCCGTCTGAAGCCAAGTGGCTCACTCCAGAGGAAAAAGATTGGCTGATTTCCAAGCTCTCCGTGGAAAAAACGGGCGGTCATCTCTCCAGCTTCAAGGACGCCTTCAAAAGCCTGAACGTGATGCTCATGGGTGTTATTCATTTGGGATTCGCCGTCGGCTCCTATGGGATTGCCATTTGGCTGCCGCAGATCCTCAAAGGGCACGGCTTGAGCAGCTTTCACATCGGGCTGATGTCGATGATCCCGTACGGTGTCGCAATTGTAGGAATGATCGCTTGGGGCGCTTTGTCGGATAAAAGCCCTAACCGTTCCCTCCATGTAGCTGCCAGTTGCATGCTAGGTGCGATAGGCCTGTGGATAGCTGCTGCTGTACCCACCCTGTGCGGAGCCATGGTGGGCATCTCAATCAGCACCTTGGGTGTGATTGCAGCGCGACCAATATTCTGGACTTTACCGGGCAGCTTTCTCACCGGCTCAGCGGCGGCGGCGGGTATAGCGTTCATCAACGCGTTTGGCAATCTCGGCGGATTCATAGGGCCCTACGTAATTGGTCTTATTAAAGACCAAACTGGCTCCTTTACCCTGGGTATCGTGGCTACATCCTTGCCATTAGCGTTAAGCGTCGTTGCGGCATTGGTTCTGGCCAAACGCCTGGCGCCACTCAGAGCTGACGCTGCAGCCAATACTTCTGAATCCGTGCAGGAGCCTATCTAAGGGCTGCCTCAATTATTTGTGGAGTTGTCAATGTTCAAATCACCTATGTTTCCCGTCTTCCAGAATGGCTTTAGCTCTCGGATGCATGCTGGCGTGATGGAGTTGCCAGTGCATTACATGAGAGGTGGGACTTCGACGGGGGTGGTGATTTGGGAGCCCTTGCTACCCCGTGATGAGAGGCTGCGAGCTGAGCTATTGCGCCACCTCATGGGAGTCCCTCTTGCTGGAAATCAGCAGGGTAATCGGCAGATAACCGGTCTGGGCCGGGGCCCTGCTACCAGCAACAAAGTGTTTTTGGCACGGGTGGAGTACACGCCTTTGGGGCCTCAGATCGTAAGTACGCTTGCCCAACTGGCCAGTGATCATAGCGACATAGACTGGAGCGTGAACTGCGGCAACATGTCTTCCGCGTTGCCGCTCTGGGCTATCGACACGGGCTTGATCGAAGTGCCTGCGGCTGGGAGCTTCGACATCAAAATCAAGAACACCAACACGGGCGTTCTTACTGTCTCACGGATGTCCCAGGATTCCCGGGACGGATTTGTGAATGCTGAAATTCCAGGGGTTACCGGCGCGTTTCCCCGCGTCGATCTTTTCTTGCAGTCACCGGTAGGCAATAAGACCGGAGCTCTTTTACCTACAGGCAACGTCCTGGACACAGTCGCCGGGCACAATGTTTCGTGTGTGGACGTGGCTGTGCCCATGGTAATTGCCGATGCCGCCAGCTTTGGCAAAACAGGCCACGAAGCCATTTCAGAACTCGAAGCCGACGCTGTGTTCATGGCGAAGCTGAGGCAAGTCTGGATTGAGGCGGGTTTGAAGATGCAGCTTCGGCGTCGCGACGGCGAGCTCATGAGCCTGGCCGAACTCGAACGAAGTGAAACCATTCCCAAAGTGTGCATCGTCGGCGCACCCCGTCACGGCGGGCACATTGCAGTCCGGTATTTCACGCCCCAGACGGGGCACGCTTCGATGGCCGTCTCTGGCGGCTGCTGTCTCGCCGCCGCATGCCTGCTAGTCGGAAGCACCGCCCATGCGGTGGCCGTGGGTCTGAAAAACACATCAACGACGTACTCGGATGTGGAGGTGAGTATCGAGAATCCGGCTGGCAGGTTGGATACCACGGTCAGTGTCAAGGCTCATGCCGGTAGCATAGACATTCGCGCCGCTGCTTACCGACGCAGTACCCAAATCTTGATGCGCGGCCATGTCCCCCTTTATCGAGCGTCAGCGCAATTGATCGAAGCGATGGAGACAGCGGCAAAATCGGTGATCGATTGAGCGTCGAGCGTTTTGAGTCAGCACGCGACCGACGCATTATTGTAGGAGGTGGCCTAGCGTGAGCCCTAATGCCAGCTTTTGGCCGTAAACACCCGTTGGCGACTGCCCCCAAAGCTACGGCCAGTCGATTGCTAACCGAAATCATCTCTCCCACGCAAAAGTATATTTGCCCCCGTAATTTTTAGATCGAGACATTAGCAGTTTGCCTCTGGTCATCTTAGTCACTAACACTGTTGTTTATGCATGACTTGGCCGGACGCTTACATCCAAAGGGCTTTAAGACGTTGCTAAGCGGTTTTAACTGTTCCTGGAAACGTCACAGACTTGATCAGTTTTCGAAACGTAAGCACGGTCTCCTAGCGTAGATATAGAAAACCCAATCTGACGTTTTTACACACTCTGGACCATAAGCTGCCTGTCGCTTAGGCCGCTAGCTGTCTGTGGGAGACCACTGTTTCCAAACCAAGCCAGTCGGTTGACATGAGCGCATATGCAGGACGGCGTGTACCGGTAAACCGTTGAGATGACCGGTAAGTACGGTTGCCTCTAACGCGCGAATGACGTGTCGACAGACCCTGTTCTCTGGAAATCCCGTCGAAACACGCGCGTTGCAGTCGTGCTTCACATAATGTCAGCATGGCAGAAGCTTTAAGCCAGCCATGGGTTCGCTTGCAGGTGAGCCGCTTCGAATTGGCGGATGGCATCGGTGCGCTGCAAGGTGCTGCCGATGGCATCCAGGCCGAGAAGTAACGCCTCCTTGCGTAGCCCATCAATGCTGAACGAAATGGGTGTCTTATCTGCCAGTGTGATGGTTTGCGCCTCAAGGTCGACCGATATCGAAGCGGTTTCGGGGTTGCTAACCAGAGTGCCAAGCTTATGCAGCTCGGCCTCGCTGAGTTGAATAAGTAGCACACCGTTGCGCTGGCAGTTATCGTAAAAAATGCCAGCAAAGCTGGTACCAATCAACGCGCGAATACCCAACTGTTTGAGCCCCCACACGGCGTGCTCACGGCTGGAACCGCAGCCGAAGTTGGGCCCCACCACGAGAAACCTTGAGCCCTCCCAAGGCGTTTGATTCAGCACGAAATCGGGATTTCTGTCCCCATTGGTCAAAAACCGCAGATCAAAGAAAAGACCGCGATCCAATCCATTACGGTCGATGCCCTTGAGAAACTGCTTGGGCATGATTACGTCCGTGTCGACATTAGCTGCCAGAATCGGTGCTGCAGTGCCAGTAACCGTTGTAAAGGGCTGCATATCAAGCCTCCTGGGCGAGTTTGCGAACGTCGGTCAGGTGGCCGCTGATAGCCGCCGCAGCAACCATGGCCGGGCTCATCAAGTGAGTGCGCGCACCTGCACCCTGACGGCCTTCGAAGTTACGGTTGGTGCTGGAGGCGCAGCGGTCACCGGGAGCCAACACGTCGTCATTCATGGCCAGGCACATGGAACAACCCGACTGCCGCCATTCAAAACCTGCGTCGAGAAAAATCTGCGCCAAACCTTCTGCTTCAGCCCGCTCGCGCACCTGGGTAGATCCCGGTACGATCATCGCTCGCACGTGGGCTGCCACCTTGCGCCCACGAATCACTCTGGCAGCATCGCGCAGGTCTTCGATGCGGGCATTGGTGCAAGAGCCGATAAAGGCATGACTGATGGGAACCTCGCGAAGTAACGCGCCGGCTTCCAGGCCCATGTACCGTAAGGCCCGCTGCATATCTTGACGGCGTATCAGGTCCATTTCTTTGAGTGGATCAGGTACCCGCTCGCCAATGTGCACCGTCTGGTCCGGGCTAGTACCCCATGTGACCATCGGTTGCAATTGGCTGGCATCGATGTCGACCTGGGCGTCGAATGTTGCGCCCGGATCGGTGTACAGCGCTTTCCAGCAGGTTACAGCCTGCTCCCACAGTGCCCCCTTTGGCGCGCGGGGCTTGTCGCTAAGGTACGCGTAGACTTTGTCATCGGGTGCCATGAATGCACCCCGCGCACCGGCTTCCACAGCCATATTGCAGATGGTCATCCGTGCTTCCACAGATAGATCAGTGATGGTCTGACCATCAAATTCAATGGCAAAACCGGTTGCCCCTGAAGCCCCGATCTGACCAATCAAAGCCATGATGATATCCTTCGACGTAACTCCGTCGCCAAGCGTCCCCGTCACGGTCACCCGCATAGTTTTCAGGCGCTTATAGACCAACGTCTGGGTCGCCAGCAGATGCTCGATTTCCGAGGTGCCAATGCCAAAACCAAAGGCGCCCAAGGCACCATAAGTAGTGGTATGGCTATCACCGGCGGCAATCACCATCCCCGGCAAAATGAAGCCTTGTTCCGGGGCGATGACATGCTCGATGCCCTGACGTTTATCCAGCACATCAAACAGCTCGATGCCGAAGTCCCGACAGTTTTCCCCAAAATAGGAAACTTGTCGCGCACCTCCAGCGTCGGGCATGGTTGCCGTTCGAATCGGCGACGTTGGGTTTACGTGATCAACCACGCCAAGCGTCGCAGACGGACGCCAGACTTTTCTGCCCGCTTCGCGCAGGCCACTGAACGCCTGTGGGCTGGTGTACTCGTTAGCGACCTGGCGGTCGATGTAGAGAAGAATATGACCATCATCATCGAGCGCGGAGACCGCGTGGGAGTCGATGTGTTTTTCGTACAACGTTCGGAGTTTATTCATGGGGATCAAGCCTTTTTCTCAAGCTCTTCCTGGAGCAGGCAAGCCCACTGAGCGCCGTGCATATCGCGGTCCGCAATGGCACCTTGCACGATGGGTCGCGGTAGACTGATCTTGATAACGTTCAGTGCATCGATCTGGAAAATCTTCACGCCCTCCGGTGCCGTCTTGAGCAAATCCGCAACAGCCTGACTTTTCAGCTTTGGTTCTTTGCACAAGCGCTCAAACACATCGGCGTTTTCGCAAAAAATATCGACAGTCAACCAGAACGGTCCGGCGTTTTTAGAGCGTACGTCGTAGCCAGTATTTGCAAGCGCTGTCATTGGGATACTCCAAAGGTAGAAAACTCGAAAACGAATGGGGCCAATGGGTCGGTGACGGTCATCACGTGATTGAGGACAAATTCGTAGACGACGCCTCGGTCCATAGAGGCCGGTGAAAAAGGAAAAGCGTGCGTGGGCAACGACTCATCGTCTGGCAGCGGGAAGTGCAGCATGTAGGGATTCAGCAGCGACAATATTTCCCGAGTGCGCGTTTCATCCGGTGATGTGACGATAGCTAGAACACCGATTTCAACGGGGTCGCCGGTGAGCGCCTCAAGGCTGCCCAAGGCCGAATCCTTGCCAATGGCGCGGAACTGCAAATCGTAGTCGGCAGCCTCAATTTCGAGACTTTTGCGAATGCGGTAGTGCATTGCCTCGTCCATGCAGGCAAGCCATTCCTCGAAGCGCGCCTTGTACTTCGGGTTACGGATGATGCACATGATGGTGGACTGGTATCCCGCCGGCGCAGCGCCCTCAAGCTTTACGGTATAGGTATCCGTTGGCGTCCATACCGAGCCTTCGACACGAACACTTTGCTCATCGAGCGCTGTATAAGTGGCGGCTTCGACGTTTAGTGAACCACCGGGCTCTACGAGCACATACGGGTTACTGTTTTCATAAAGCATGTGCGCCATTACTGAACGCGGGGTCGCTTTCGCACCGTCGGCGATGGCCTGCAAGGTGAAGCCCTGGTCATCAATGGTGGCCATTACTACGGCCTTACCCGGCGTGGTGGTGCACATCGCACCGCACTCCAGAATCTTGCCAGCATGCCAGGAAGCGCCTGGTGCGGCACCGCGCATGATCGGCAACGAAGCCATCACCGCCGTGTCGGTCGCCCTACCCGCAAAAATAATATCTGCGCCGTTACTGAGCGCATGTATGAACGGTTCTATGCCCATCACGGCGACAATATGAGAACACCGATCAATCAGCGCTTCGTCAATTTCTCGCTGGGGTTGCAGGGAGCTGATGCGCCCTTCCCTTAGAGCCGTCTTTACCGTTTCGCCAAGCTGTTCGCTGTAGATGCATGCTACCTGGACGGTCTGGCCCAGTTCAATTGCCAGCTCCTCGCTGAGCCTACGCATCATGTTGACGCCATCGTCCGAGCCGCAGGTTCCACAACTACCCACGATCAATGGGATACCCAGTTTTGCCCGTGCGATCATCAAGGTGCGCAGCTCAGACTTGAGCACCATGACTGACGATTTGGTCTTGCCCGTGCCCAGGTAATGCGGCCCGGAGTCTGTGGAGCCAGAATCTGTGGCGATCACATCGGGAAGTTCAAGCAGGGCCTGTTCGAAAGCAGCCAACGGCAGGCCTGAGCCCATCGAACCGGATGGGACCAGCACTTTTATAGGCGTGTTCATGTCGAGTCCTTAGTAGATAGTGTTATCGGCCGTCAGCAATTGTGCAGTCGGGGGGCAGAGCCGTTCCGTCGAATACGGCAACCACGCACCGAGCCGCCACCAGGTTGGTTCGGTCAAGCCCTTCACGGGTAGAGGCGCCGGAGTGAGGCGTTGCAATGACATTCGGCAAGGCAATCAGCGCGTCGGTCACCGGTTTATAAGTGGGGTCGGACTCGCTCAGGAATACGTCAAGTCCAGCGCCGGCAATGCGGTTTTCGGCCAAGGCGGTTAGTAGGTCTTTGTCATCGACCAAACCACCGCGGGCGGTGTTGATCAGGTAGGCACTGGACTTCATCCGCTGCAAAGCAGCGCCATTGATCAAACACTGCGTGGCCGGGTTGAGTGGCGCATGCAGCGTGACGTAGTCACTTTCGGCAAGCAGCGTATCGAGGTCGACATAGGTCACACCTGTCTTCCGGGCATAATCAGCGTCAGGCTCCGGCGCCACGGCTAATATCCGCGCCTCGAAACCGATCAACCTTTGCACCACCGCTCGGCCAATACGACCCAAGCCAATAATGCCGACGGTTTTGCGGTACAGATCGGTGCCCAACAGGATCGACCAATCGCCGGCGATCATCCGCTCTTGCGATTCTCGGATGCGGTGGCCCAGTGACAACATCATTGCCAGGGTTCGGTCGGCGACGCAGGCGTCATTGCTGCCCACCGCGATGGTTGCAACCTTGCCATGGGCTTTTACCGCCGCCACGTCGACACGCTCATAACCCACGCCACGGCGAGCGATGACCTGCAGGCGAGGTAAGGCGGCGAGCAAGCTTGCGGTGACATGTGCGTGGCCGACAATCCAGCCATCGCAGTCTGTTAATAGTTCCACCAGCGCCTCCTGCGAAAGACCACCGTCGGCCTGACCCGCCGGAAGGTCGGCTATCACCACCTCACAGCCGGCATCGCGTAACCAGTGGATGGTCGCCTCGTCGAAAAAACGCTGAGTGACAACAACCTTTCGTTTGTTCAACGTCATATCAGGCCACATCCGATTGACGTTCTGTCTGGGTTACCAACAGCGACGATGGATATTCGATGTCGATGACCAGGTTGTAATGCTCATCGACAGTGAACTGACAGTCCGGCCCGACGCTACAACTCGACTCGCGCTCCTCTATCACTGCAGGGCCAGTGAGCAGGGTGCCCGGAGCAATGGCGTATCGGTCGTAGACAGCGGCAGTGAGGTCACCAAATTCAGGAAAATACACTTGGCGCTCGCCGCGTCGTGCTTCGGTATTCGCCTGGCTATAGGCAAGGCTGATGTCCTGCTCGGGGAGCGAGGCCGTCAGTCGCCAATTGATAGCTTCAACCGGCACGCCCTTGACCATGCGATCAAAGCGCTCCAGGTATGAATCAAGGAAAGCCTGACGAATCACCTCGATATTCTGGTTACCCAGCAATCCTCTGGGGATCGGCACGGATATCTCGAAACCCTGCCCCAGGTAACGCATGTCCACTGACCACGCCATGTGAATGGCTTGTGCATTGCCACCGGCTTGTACCAACAGGTTTGTGCAATAGGCCTCCATCTCGTCATAGATGGATTGCACGTGCGCCCAATCGGCGTGGTCGAGCTGGGTCACGTAACCACGAACCTGATCTACAGCAGGTGCGGCAACCAGGAAGCCGAAAGCGGAAATAACCCCTGCGCCCATTGGGACGACTAGGCGCCGAACCTTGAGCAGCTTCGCCAACCCGTATGCGTGCACTGGGCCCGCACCCCCGAAGGCATACATGGTGTAGGCACGCGGGTCCTTGCCCTTTTCAGCCAAGTGCATCCGCGTAGCGGCAGCCATGCTCTCGTTGACGATGCTCTGGATGCCACGTGCGACCGTTACGGCATCGGTTTCCAGGGGTTTGGCCAGCTTTTCATGCATGGCGTCCTTGACCTTGCCGAGCGACAGGTTGAGTTCACCGCCTAGGAAATACTCGGGATTGAGGTTGCCCAGAAGCAGATCTGCGTCCGTCACGGTAGGCTCGGTCCCGCCCTTGCCGTAGCACACAGGCCCCGGCACCGAACTCGCGCTTCGCGGGCCGACCTTCATCAGCCCCAGTTCATCGATGCGGGCAATCGATCCGCCGCCCGACCCGATTTCAATCATGTCAATTACGGTGACTTTAAGGGGCAGCCCAGAACCTTGCTTGAAGCGGCTCAGCCGCCCAGCTTCGAAATCATGTTTAACGTGAGGCCGACCGTTCTCGATCAAACACATCTTCGCGGTCGTACCGCCCATGTCGAAGGAGATGATCTTGTCTTCGGCGATTTGCCGGGCCGTGAATGCGGCCGCCATGGCGCCCGCCGCTGGCCCTGACTCGATCAACCGGACAGGAAAGGCCTTGGCATCATCGATGGTGGTCACCCCTCCACCTGACAACATGATGTACAGGTCGCCCGCAAAACCCAGCCCCTGCAACTCTGCGCTCAAGCTGTTCATGTAGCCGTGAACCCGCGGCTGGACATACGCATTGACACACGCCGTGCTAGTGCGGTCGAACTCCCGAATTTCCGGTGCCACGCTGGATGACAGGGTCACCAGCAAATCGGGGTAAAGTTCGGCAATGATCTGCGCGGCGCGCTTCTCGTGAACCGGGTTGCGATACGAATGCATGAAGGCAATGGCCAGCGACTCTATCTGATGCACTTCCACCAAGCGCGTCACCGCTTCGGCAACGGCGGCTTCGTTAAGCGGGGCATGCTCAACACCATCCGCCCTGATCCGGCCAGCGATACCCAGCCGCAGTGACCGGGGAACAAGGACCGGAACGGCCTCTAGAAAAAGGTCGTCCACGTCGTAGCGACTTTCCCGGCCCATTTCCAATACATCACGGAAACCTTCTGTGGTCAGTAACCCCACCTTCGCCCCTGTGCGCTCGAGGACCGTGTTGGTGATCAACGTCGTGCCATGGACGATGGTCTGAATTTGCGCAGCCGACGTGTCTGTTTCCTTGAGCAGGCGCTGGATACCCTCGATAATCGCGCGGCTCGGGGCTTCAGGAGTGGTCAGACGTTTGCCTGTACGCGTGATGCCGCGCACTTCGTCATGGAAAACGAAGTCAGTGAACGTCCCGCCAATGTCGACGCCGATACGCGTGGTTTTTTGGACTGCCATAGTGAGTTCCTCGTTACTGGGCATCGGAATACCCATAAATCTCGGCCGCGGCCTGCGCTGAAATGAAACCGTCGTCAATGTCTTGCTGGATGGCCGCTTTGCAGCGCTCGCCTACCGGGCCGTACCCGCCGCCACCGGCAAAGAAAAACGTCACGTGTTGGCCGGCCGGCAAGGACACCTGGGACTTGAGCGGTGGTCGACTTCCATCCTGAAACACCACATCGGTGGGCGCCCCAGGCAGCCCCCCGGCAATGCCCAAGGCTGGATGGTCGTGGCGGTCGGCTAGAATCGCCAACTGGACAGGTTGCTGAGTGATGTTGCGGACTTCACAAGCCTGCCCCAGGCCGCCGCGTTGGCGTCCCGCGCCGCCGGAGTCGATGCGGAACTCCTTACGGTTGACCAGGATGGGCGAAACAGCCTCCATGGCCTCGATGCTGCCGGCCCCAGAGTTGGTAGGGAACGCAGTTGTAGACAAGCCGTCGCGAGCAGATGAGGCACCCATCCCGCCGCTGGCGAAGAGGATTTGCGAGAATGGGATACCTGCCTCACTTCGACCGCTAAAGCGCGCCCGCATTGCCGGAGTGCCACCACTGTCGGCAATAACTTGGTCAGGCAGTACATCTGCCAACGCTTGGTAAATGGCGCAGCACAACAAATGTCCGGTCAGGTGCCGAGCGCCCACCGCTGCAGGGAAACGTGCATTGAGAATGGAGCCCTGCGGCGCCGTAACTGTTATGGCACGATAGGAACCCTCGTTACGACGAGTCAACGGATCCAGCACACATTTGAGCGGGTAAATCGAATAGGCCTGGGTGTAGTTCAATGTGCAGTTGGTGCCACGGGCAACTTGTGCAGAGCTTCCATTGTAATCGACGGTCATGTCCGTATCGGCGACCGTAATCGTGCAGTTGATTCGCGTGGGCAACCCATCGAAACCGTCAGCGTCTACGCACGCCGTGTAGGTACCGTCAGGTATGGCGCCGATAGCGCGGCGCATCGACATTTCCGAATGCCCATGAACGGCGTCCGACAGGAGTTCAAAATTGCGTAGGCCGGTGTCGACCAGGAACTCGATTGCCTTTTTTCGGCAAACGTCGTTGGCGGTAACCTGAGCTTCCAGGTCTCCCAACACCTGCTCAGGTAAACGCACGTTATTGAGGAACAGCTCAAGCATCGCGTCGTTTCGTTGGCCGGCATGATAGAGGTGCATGAGTGGGATACAGATGCCCTCCTCGAACAACTCTCGGTTACCGGGTCCGGGGTTGCCGCCGGTGTCGGGCGAGTGCGCGGCAGAACCTGCGAAACCGATTAACTCGCCTTCGTAAAAAATGGGTGTGATAACGGTGATGTCGGGCAGGTGTCCCGTGGCGAGCCAAGGGTCGTTAGTAATTAGGCAATCACCGTCACGTAACGTGTGCGGTTTGAACTTCTCCAACATCGCCTTGGCTGTGCGCGGAATAATGCCCGCGAAAGCAGGGATTCCACCGGAACACTCAGCGATGGACTCGCCCTTGACGTTCATCAATGTGGTCGCAAAATCGTTGGACTCACGAACAATGGTGGAGAACGCAGTACGCAGCAGCGTGGTGGCGGCTTCATCGGCAACGGCGACCAAGCGGCTCCACCATATTTCGAGCGTAATCGGATCTATATTTTTTTGTTTTAAGTGATTCATAACCGCTCCAGGTACACAGTCAGGTGCGTCCGCAAACACACCGCAATGACGGGTTGAAAATCAGCAAGCGGCTCGGTAGTCAGCCCCGGTCTCAGCCAGCTGTTTACCAGTGTCGATGCTGGTCTGAAGGACCGACAAGTGATCTTTTTGGGTGGCAGCCGTCGTTACTTTCGATGGCTGTCTTTCGTGTAGAAGATGGGCGATCAAACGCCGCGTAACGGGCGAGTTAACTTCCGCTGGCCGCGCACAAAGCATGAAGTTTCCGCCTGCCCACGTTTCGTCCAAGGCAATGACTCGCAAATCGTAAAGCGCCCTAAATCGCGCAATGGCTTCCACAGGAAATATCCCGATCGCATGGCCCGACTTGATCACTCGTAGCGCGGCATCAAATGACGAAACGTAAAACCGAATATTCACCTCACGATCCATGTCCCGAGCGAGCTTTTCCATTGGAGGTTGCAACGCTGCGTTCAGTGAAAGCGCAACGTGCTCGTAGATCAGGGTCTCGTTGAAGGCAACACTCGTGCGGCAGGCCAATTCATGCTGCGGGTGAACGACCACAGCGAAACGATCGGAACCGCAGGGGTAACTCAGCAAACCGTGCGGCACTGGCATTTCCCGGCAGATACCAATATCCGCAGAGCCATTTTCTACGCTGCGTAACACTTGGGTCGTCACGGCTTCATCAAGGCTGATTCGAACATGAGCGTTGTCGCCTAGAAAGGTTGCCAAGCACTCCGGCAGAAACTCGACCATTGCTGTAACCACGGACAGCACTCGAACATGGCCACGAATGCCATCGCCGTACTCTCCGACCTCGGCTCGCATTCGAGCCAGGCTGTGCAAGATCTGCCGGGCATGCAGCAGCAGCGTTTCACCTGCCGCCGTCATGCGCACACCACGGGGTTCGCGAGTCAGTAACGTGGTACCGAGCTCCGCTTCCAAGTCTGAGATTCGCTTGCTCAAGGCTGACGGTGAGAGACATTCACGCTCCGCCGCACCGGCTAGGCTTCCCACTTCGCAAACAGCAACAAATAACTTCAACGACACTGGATCTGGATACGTCATCACACCCCCCCCCACCGAACATTCACTGCTCTTTCATCTTCAGTGCTTGCAACGAGGCTTGCTTTGATTTGTGGCGAGGTACCACGATGAACAAAGTCATTAGTGCCGCCAATAACAATGCACCGCTCAATACGAACAGCCCCGCCGAGGACGTACCGGTCGCCTTCTTGACCACGCCCACGATATAAGGGCCAACGAACCCACCGCAGTTACCTAGCGATGAAATGATTGCCGCAGCAACCGCCACCGTTGGTTTGCTAAATAGCTGCGTCAACATGGCAAAAAATGGCGATTTCGTAGCGAAGATTCCGGTCAGCGCCAACGTAATTGCCGCCATGCCTAGGTAAGGGTCTTGAGTGGTTCCTGCGACGAACAGGCCTATCGCCCCCAGCAATAACGGAATGGCAGTAAAAAATTTGCGCTCATAGAAGCGGTCCGACAAACGCGCCCAAATCACGAGGCCAACACCAGCTGCCGCATACGGAAGGCCGGCAATCAAGCCAATTTGAGTCAATGAAAAAGCCGCTGAAAGGTTCTGGACTATCTGGGGCAACCAATAGCCGATACCCAATGCACCTACTTGGGAAAGGAAATAGATGACCGACAAATAAAGGATTATGGGGTTGGTCAACGCTTGCCACGTACCCAAGTGAGTAACGGGAGGCTGGCTGGCTTTTTCTCGCTCAAACTCGGCCGCCAACCAGTCTTTCTCACTCTGAGTGAGCCAGGTGGCTTTCTGCGGGCTGTCTAACAAGTAGCGATAACACAGCACGCCGCCCACTATCGCGGGTAACCCTTCCAGAAAGAGCATCCAGCGCCACCCTGCGATGTCGCCGAGTGTGACGTAGTGCATCAGCGCAGTGCTGAGCGGCGCTCCCACCAGATAAGTAACAGGTGCTGCAAGCAAGAAGAGGCCGGTTGCTGTGGCACGCTCCTTTTCGCGAAACCACAAGGCGAAATAGAACACCATGCCTGGCAGAAAGCCTGCCTCAGCGACGCCGAGTAAGAACCGTAAAACGTACAGTTGATTTGCGGTTTGAACGAAAGCCGTCAGAGTCGCAACCACACCCCAGGTCAGAATTATTCGAGCTATCCAAACCCGCGGCCCAAATTTGATCACCAGCATGTTGCTGGGCACTTCAAATAACACGTTACCTATAAAAAAAATCCCTGCTGCAAACCCGAACGCCTCACTGGTCAGTGCCAAGTCAGCGTTCATCTGCAGCGCGGCATAGCCCAAGTTGACTCTGTCCAGAAAGGCTACGAAATAGAGAAAAAAGGTAAGGGGGATAATCCGCAGCATGACTTTTCGGATGATCTTTTTAACGGTGACGGGGGCAAGCTCGGGACTCATGTCGGTCTCCTGGGGAACGCGTATTTCTTGTTTTTGTGGGCGGACAATTGCCGTCTGTTTTTTTCTGCAAAAAAATCTGGGCTGAGACGACTTGACTGGAGACGTCATGAGCCTGGCTGCGTGCGGACCAACATATAGCCAGCTGCAAAAGGTGTAAATCTCTACTGGATCAATCAACCCATTACAAATAAGCTGCTACTCCCAACCTCATCAATGAGTCGAAAGCCATGCCAAGCGAAGACGATTTGTACATGAGCGCCGACGAAGCAGCTGGATTGCTCGGCATTGCTCATAAAACTCTCTATGCCTACGTGAGCCGCAAAAACATCCGCTCGCTAAAGGTTGGCACATCGCGCAGCCGCCGCTATTGGGCTGCTGACATCCACCGATTACTCGTGGAGCAGGGCGCCGCCGCTGCTCCAGCGCCATCCCCGCAAGTGGCTACCCGCACGAACATCACTCTGCTGACAGAGCAAGGCCTTTACTATCGAGGCCACGACGTAGCGGTGCTAGCTGAAAGCTCAAGCGTCGAAAGCGTCGCCCAGATGATGTGGCAAGTAGATGGTGCATTCGACCATCCCCTGCCCAAGGTGCCAGCCGGCGCAACTGCAATTCTCGACGCCATGGCGCAAACGTCCGCAGTTGAAAAAGCCATCGCCCTGTTCCCGCTCATCGAACGTGACAATCCCCGCGCCCACGACTTGTCGATGCAGGGCCTAGCCCGCACGGGAGCTGAGGTGATGCGCTGGTTTGCTGCGCTGATCGTCGGCGCGAAGTGCCCGGCTGCCGGCCCACTGCCACAGGCGATCGCACGCGCACTGGAGCTGGACGAAGCTGGGGAGGACTTGATTCGGCGAATTTTGATTCTCAGCGTCGACCACGAGTTCGACCCTGCCACTTACACCGTCAGAGCCGCCGCCAACGCAGGTGTAACCCCTTACTACTCGACAATAGCGGGGCTATCCACATTCAGAGGCCGGCGTCTGAGCTATGCCCGCACGGAAATGATGGTGCGCATGCTGGAAGAAATTTATGTGGCCGACGATCCTCGCGAGCCCATTCTGCTGCGCAACCGGCAGGGTGAGCCAATCCCCGGATTCGGCTCAAACCAACACAGTATTGCTGACCCGCGCGCAAAGAGCCTGCTCAACCATCTGCGTCGAATTTATGCGCACGATGAAGACTTTCAGCGCCTGCTCATTGCTGCCGAGACGGTAGAAGAAATCTCCGGCAAGCCTCTGGACTTCATTCTCCTGCTGGTTTTTTGCGGCCGTAAATTGAATATGCGCGGACAGGAAATCGTGCTTGCCGGCCTGGGTCGCATGGTCGGTTGGCTCGCCCACGCCAGCGAGCAATATCACCAGCACGACTTGATTCGCCACCACGCTGTGTACACCGGCCCCCTTCCCGGCCCCGCGTAACCCGCGCCATCGCCCAAGGAACGCCCTACCCATACCCGCCATCCCTAAGGTTGATTGATCCCGTAGAGATATACAGCACCGAAAGGATTCATTAGCCTTCGGAAATCCTAGTTAGGTCGATACATCCACCAATTTAATCAACCTAACCAGCAGTGCTGGACATGGACCTCCATGGTAGCTCCGCGGCTATCGTCCAAACAGGCGAAATACGCGGAAAAACTCGATACAAAAACAACAATAAGCAGGGGTGGGCGAAATGAAGCTTTCAGGTAACTCCCGATTCCGGGACGGCAACTGGCTGTACAAATTGCCGCTGGTGCTTGCGCCGTTGGCGTGCACGATCTCCATGACTGTGCGAGCTAGTGATTTCGAAATTGGCGAAGTGAGCGGGCGCTACAACGGCAGCATAAGCGCTGGGGGCATTTGGAATGCCTCAAAGCCTCAGGCATCAGCCATTTCCCAGGGCAACGCCAATAGCATTGGCTATGGATCGGCGGGCCAGTTCAACCCCAATGGCGGGCGCACGGGTGATGACAGCCGCCTCAACTTCCACAAGCGTGGTGAGCTGGTTTCCTCGCCAGTGACCGCGTTGGGTGAAATTGAATTCAAGTGGCAAAACTATGGCGCTTTTCTTCGCGCGAAGGCCTGGTATGACTACACGCTGAATAACAAAGACGTGCCATTTGGTAACTCCACAAACGGCTATGACCACAATGCGCCCCTGAGCGACAGTCACTTCGATGACCTTGCCAAGTTTCAAGGAATCGCGCTTCTGGATGCCTATGTATTTGCCGACTACGAGATCGGTAGCCACCCCCTGAATGTGCGGGCCGGTAATCAAGTGGTGAACTGGGGGGAAGGGTTGTTCTTCCAAAATGGTATCAACTCGATAAACCCGATTGACTCCGCAGCCTTGCGGCGGCCCGGCGCTCAGGTGAAAGAGGGGTTGCTGCCAGTCCCGATGCTGTACGGCAACTTTGGTGTGACCGATAGCCTCAGCGTTGAATCGTTTTATCAGTTGGAATGGCGCAAAACGGTGCTTGAGGGATGCGGCACGTACTTCTCCACCAATGACTACGCCGCTCCCGGTTGTTTCGGCATACCTCAAAGACCCAGCGCAAACGATCAGATCAGTATCGAGACGGGCCAATACATCGCCCGCGCAAAAGATAAAGAAGCCCGTGACAGTGGGCAGTTTGGATTGGCGCTGAAATACTTTGCCGACAGCATAGGAACCGAGTTCGGCGCCTACGCTATGAAAATTCACTCACGTACGCCCTACATCAACACCATCGCCGATCAGCGCCTGTCCGGTGCGGGTTGGCAGAATCCGACAACCCAAGCCATCGCTGATGCGAACGCCAAATACTATGACGCGTTCCCCGAAGACATTCGAATCTTTGGCCTCAGCTTTTCAACGGAAGCGATGGGGTCAACGGTCTTTGGCGAGTACAGCTACCGGCCCAATCAGCCGGTACAACTGAATAGCTCGGACACGCTTCAGGCCTATGCTGGCGACCCGAGTTCAGCCCTCAACGGTACCGGTGGGTTCGGCGGCGTAGTGGTCCCGTTACCTCTGGGGTCGGACGGCTTGGCAGCGGCACCTGGGGCCAAAGTGAACGGTTATGACCGCCTCAAAATTTCACAGCTATCCCTCGGCACTACCCGAACGTTTTCTCAGGTATTGGGGGCGGACAGCCTAAGCCTTACGGCAGAAGCCGCTGCGAAGTACATCCATGATCTACCTAGCCTTGATGAGCGTCGTTATGGTCGTACCGACATCTACGGCACGGACATGGCGAACGGTAGCGCGAAGGGCTGCCAAGTCGGCGTGCCGGTCGAAAAGTACAAAAAATACGCGTGTACCAGCGACGGTTTCGTAACTGCTTTTTCTTGGGGCTATCGACTCAGAGGGCAGTTGAACTATCCGGGCGCATTTCTCGGTGTGAACGTCTCGCCATATGTGGCATTCGGCCAAGACGTCAAAGGTTGGTCGTATGACGGCAACCTCGTTGAGGACAGATTGACCGGGTCGGTGGGGATCAGGGCGGACTATCGCCAGACCTATTCAGCAGACCTTTCATGGTCCGGCAGCGGCAATACGCCATACGCGTCTACCGACAAGGACTTCATTGCCCTTAGCGTACGAGCGGGTTTCTAACCAGGAGGCACACAATGAACAACAAATACCTCTATACAGCACTACTCTCGAGCGTGATTGCCCTGGCAAGTGGCACGGCAACCGCTCAGTTGAGCGAAGGCGAACTCGCACGGCTCAGCCAAGACTTGACCCCTACCGGCGCGGAAAAAGCGGGGAATGCTAATGGCACCATCCCTGCCTGGGACGGTGGCCTAACCAAGGCTCCCGTGCCGTTCAACCGAGAGAAAGGCTACGTCGACCCATACGCCGCCGACAAGCCACTGTATACAGTGACCAGCGCCAATTCGGCTCAGTATGCTGACAAGCTGGGAGCCGGCTATAAAGCCATGCTCTCCAAATTTCCTGACTTCAAGATGATCGTCTACCCGACGCATCGAAGTGCAGCGCTTCCCCAAGCCGAGTACGACCAGATCCGCAAGGAAGCGGCCAACGTAAAGCTCGCCGATAACGGCGCTGGAATGGTCGGTTATCAACGTACCACTGTGCCGTTCCCTGTTCCCAAGCAAGGACTTGAGGTTATCTACAACCACTATGTGCGTTATCGCACGGGCGAGATCCACAATTATCCCACCGAAATGGTGGTGCAGGGTTCTGGCGGCTTTACACCTACCCACCGTGAATCAATCTTGGTCATGGCTTCAGCCTTGAACAATCCAGAACCGAATCGTCTCTACTACACGTTGCTAAAAATCACTGGACCAGAAAGCGTCGCTGGCACAGTGACTTTAGCGCACGAACCCATCGACCAGACCAAGGAAACACGCCTGGCTTGGCAATACAACCCTGGCCAACGCCGAGTCCTTCGGGCACCCGAAGCAAACTACGACACGCCAGTGTCGACCGCGGACGGGTTGCGTACCAACGACATGATCGATATGTATAGCGGCGCCCCCGACAAATACAACTGGAAGCTTATCGGCAAGAAGGAAATGATTGTTCCATACAACACCTACAAACTCGCCGATCGCGCCCTAAAATACGACGATATTGTTAAGGCCGGACACCTTAATCAAGACCTGCTGCGTTATGAGTTGCACCGCGTGTGGGTGGTGGAAGCCACACTCAAGCCGGACGCTAGACATATCTATTCCAAGAGGAAATTTTACGTAGACGAGGACAGCTGGAGCATCCTTGCCGTCGACCTATTCGACGGAAATAACGGGCTTTGGCGGATGCAGGAAGCCCACACATTGCAGCGCTACGACGTCCTGTCGAGCTTTCAAATCAGCGACGTGAGCTACGACCTGCAATCTCAGCGTTATGCCGTTTATGGCTTGGAAAATGAGGAAAAGCCTGCCGAGTTCGGCCTCAAGTCGAAATTCACCGACTTCAGCCCGGCAGCGCTACGCCGCAGCGGTCACTGATCGATAAACGCTGGCGTACTCAGGGTGGCAACTGGTGTTGCCTGCCTCTTTCCAATTCAGAGACACGCACCATGCAAATATCTAGACGCCCCGCGTTGCTGGGCATCGCGGTCTGGCTATGCGTCGCTTCGCATCCCGGCAATGCAGCTGCCCTTGCGGATCGGCTGCAACGTGAAGCGCCTACCCAGCCAACTCCCACTCGCCAGCCACTTACCAGTGTGCAGCAGCACGACGGAGCCCTCGTCATGGTCGGCGCCAATGGACTAATACTTCTCAGCGACGCCAACGGCACCACCCAACAAGCCCAAGTGCCCGTAGACCTGCTGTTGACCTCAGTTTATTTCGTCGACGCTCGCAATGGCTGGGCAGTGGGTCATGACGGTGTAATTCTTAACAGCTCCGATGCAGGTGCTACCTGGACGACCCAGAGCGATGGCGCCGCTATCGGCAAATTGATGAAACTGAGTGCTGAGCAGCGTATCGCTCGGCTACACGCCGAAACGCCCAGCGACGACGTTAATAGAGCGCTGGACAACGCCAACTTCATGCTCGATGACGTCAACGCTGGATTGCAGTCAGGGCCGTCCAGACCCTTGCTGGACATCTGGTTTCGTAATGCCGACGAAGGCTGGGCGGTGGGAGCGTATGGCACCGTGCTGCACACCGTGGACGGCGGTAAACAATGGCAATTCATGGAAGGTTTGGACGACCCTGAACGTCTGCATCTGAATGCCATCGTCGGCTTAGCAGATGGCACCCTCTTAATTGCCGGTGAAGGTGGCCGAATTTACCGCTCCATAGACGGTGGCAACCGCTGGACGGCGCTACCGGCCACGACGCCTGCCTCGCTGTACAAATTGATCGCACTGCGCGATGGACAAGTGTTTGCGCTGGGGTTTGGCGGCACGCTGCTTAGCAGCAAAGATCAAGGACAGCACTGGAAACTCATACCTCTACCCACACATGCCAACCTCTACGGGGGCGCCCAATTGCCGGACGGTGATTTAGCGCTGGTGGGTCAGGCTGGCACTGTTTTGTTAAGTCAGGACTCGCGCAACTTCAGGCGCTGGCAGGGACGTGGAAGAGCCACGTTACTGGGTATAGCGATGTTATCGGATGGTCAGATCGCACTGATCGGCAGTGCCGGCTTGAGCCGCATAGCGCTATCGGAAATTGAGGTCAACCTGCAATGAATTCGCCAATCAAAATTGAAGCAACGACCCGTGAGGCCTTTTTCCAACGCCTTGTAACACGGATCGAGAACCTGCTTTTCAACCACCGCCCAGCCGTGTTGATCATGTCCATCGTGGTTGCATTACCGCTACTGTATTTGGCCTCTCTGTTGCGGCCCGACGCCAGCTTTACCCGGATGATCCCCACTCACCACCCCTACATAACGCACTACCTCAAATACGAAGACATACTTCGTCCGCAGAGCAATGTTCTGCGCGTGGTGGTGGAAAGCACTAACGGTGAGGACATTTTTACGCAGTCCTACATGGAAACGCTTCATAAAGTCACCGATCGTATTTTCTATATTCCGGGCGTCGATCGAGGCAACCTGAAATCGCTATGGACGCCCAATTCAAAATGGTCGGAAGTAACCACCGACGGTGTTCGGGCCGGGCGGATTATTCCAGACACCTACAAAGGCGATGCGCCGTCACTAGTCCAACTACGGCAAAATATTCTTCGCGCCAACATGCTGGGCAGCCTGGTCGCTAACGACTTCAAGTCCACCGTCATCTTGGTGCCACTGCTCGAGCAAGATCCTCAGACCGGCAAGCCACTGGACTACGGCAAGTTGACGCAAGCGCTGGAAGTTGAGGTCCGCGAGGCATTTGACGGTCACGGCGTGCAGATACGGGTGATCGGATTTGCCCAGATCATCGGTGACTTGCTAGCAGCGGCCGCAGACGTTGCGCTGTTCTTCGCTATTACCGTACTGCTGATCAGCGCGGTGCTCTACGGCTATTGCCGTTGCTGGCGAAGCACGGTGGTTACGGTGCTCATTTGCCTGGTGACGGTGGTCTGCCAGTTGGGTTTGCTCAATTTGCTAGGCCTGGGATTGGACCCCTATTCGATTTTGGTGCCCTTTCTCATTTTCGCCATTGGCATCAGCCACGCCGTGCAAAACATCAATCTGATGATGAGTGAGATGGCCTCAGGGGCAACCTCACTCGAAGCATCGCGCAAAACGTTTCGCGCCCTATTCATACCTGGCGCCACCGCACTTTTGGCAGATGCGGCGGGCTTCATCACGTTACTGGTGATACGGGTCGGCGTTATAGAACAGTTGGCAATTGCCGCAACCATCGGGGTGTTCGTTGCGTTGTTCACCAAGATGTTCCTGCTTCCCGTCTTGATGTCTTACGTTGGCATCAGCCGAGGCGGGCTGCGCAAGCAACAAGCACGACTGAACTACTCATGGCCGATATTCAGTCGTGTCTCCCGGGTAGTCGAGCCACGATTTGCCTGGCCCTTGATCGCTGTCAGCCTGTTGTTGTTGGCCTACGGTTATGGCGCTCGGCAGGACTTGAAGATCGGCGACCTGAACCAGGGGGCGCCTGAGTTCCGGGCGGACTCGCGCTACAACCAAGACAACGCCTACCTGCTGGCTCACTACAGCACCAGCACCGATGTGTACGTGGTGATGCTTACTACGCCCAAGGAACAGTGCGTCCGCTTCAACGCAGCGGACCTTGCCAACCAGCTTGAACAGACACTTCGTGGGGTACCCGGCGTAGAGTCCGTTCAGTCGCTGTACCAAACCATGCGATTCAATATCGTGGCGCGCAACGAGGGCAACCCCAAGTGGGCCGAATTTTCCCGAGATAAGTTCGTCATGAACTCCGCGCGCGCGGGCGTGACATCAGAGTTGGTTGATGCCAATTGCAGCGTGGCCCCCATTAGCATTTACCTTGCCGACCATAAGGCGGAAACGCTAACGCGGGTAGCCAGTGCGGTCAGCGAGTTTTCTGCAAAATACTCGACGCCTGATCTGCAAATTCTGCAGGCCGCCGGCAACGCCGGTATTGAGGCTGCCACCAACGAAGTCATCGCGAGTTCCGAAACGCCGATGTTGATTTTGGTGTTTGCGATTATCAGCGCCGTAGTGTTGTGGGAGTTCCGCTCACTCAAAGTCACCCTTGCGCTGATGGCCCCTCTCTACCTCGCCACTGTTCTGTGCGAGGCGGTCATGGCCAAACTGGGGCTGGGGGTTAAAATCGCCACACTCCCGGTCGTGGCGCTTGGCGTAGGCATCGGGGTGGACTACGGCATCTACCTCTACAGCCGATTAGAGGGTTTCTTGAAGCAGGGAATGGACATGCGCACCGCTTACCTCCAGACACTCAAGACTACCGGTAGCTCTGTTGCATTTACCGGTCTGACCTTGGCTCTTGGCGTGTCGACGTGGATCTATTCGTCAATAAAGTTTCAAGCGGATATGGGCTTGCTGCTCGTCTTTCTTTTCCTATGGAACATGCTAGGTGCGCTACTCCTGATGCCTGCCCTTGCCGCGGTCCTGCATCGTCGGAAGCGGTTGAGCAGCTGACCTTTGCGCCACAAAAGGTGATCAACCGCTGGTCAAGCCAGGTGGCGCCGATTACGCGAGCCTGCCGCTCTATCGGAAGGTGCGATTTCAACTCTACCCCCCGCCACCGAGGCGCTGAGCGTCGTACTGACGGCCCCGTTCGACGAGATCGTCGAGCACATGCCAGACGCCTTCACCACCGCGCTCCACAATCGCGGCGCGGCGTAGGGTTTCGAGTAGGCGTACGTGCGCCGCCACGATTCCAGATGATGACGTGTACTGATTGAGCGATACCCTTTGTAGAGGAGTTCACCGATATGCCTTCATTGGTTATTCTTACAACCAAACTTGCGATTTGCCACGTGTGATCAGAGGGTGGCCGAGGCAGCGGCCCCCCATATCGGTGTACGCATTGTCAGTTCAGGATCAATCTTAGCTTTTTAGGATTTTTAATTAGAAAAAGCCAACTCACGGGAGTTGGCTTTTCACCGAACGGTCGTAATGAAACCTTATCTTTTATTTCAGAAGACTGAGATCGGGTACTCCACAATCAAGCGCAAATCGTTCTGGTCACCCTCGCCCTGGTCGGTGTTGGCCCGGTGCCAGGCCTGGCGCAGTCGCAGCGAAAGGTTCTTGGCGGCACCCGATTGCACCACATATTTGGCTTCGACGTTGAGTTCGTGGTGTTTGCCATCTTCGCCATAGCGCCTGTAGTACGCACTTCTGGAGTCTACCTTCGTCCCGTCAATGTCATCGCCACTGACGTAGCGGCTCATGAATGACAATCCCGGTGCGCCATATGCGGCCATGTTCAAGTCATAGCGTGCTTGCCACGAGCGCTCTCCCGGGCCGTTGAAGTCCGAGTACTGAATGGCATTGGTCAGCCAGACCGAGTCCCCCTTGTTGCCGGAACCATTACCAAACGCGATGGTGTCGAATGGCGTGTCACCATCGACTTTCTGATACGCAAGGGTGATCTTGTGTGCGCCAAGGAAACTGTATCCGGCCGCAAGAGACCAAGTGGTGTTGTTGATCTTGCCGGCATCCGCCTTACCGGTATCAAGAGTGCGATAGAGGTTGAAATCCAGGTTCAACGCCTGACTGCTCGAGAGCGGCAGAACATAGCTGGCGTTGGTGTAGTACTGGTGCCAGATGTCCTTGAGTTCTGATCCGTAGAGCATCAGCGTCAGGTTATCGGTCGGCGTGTATTTGCCGCCCAGATAATCCGCTTCGGAGGACGCTCGAAGCGCATAGCTGGCGTACAGATCTCCGTCGCTGCGAGTGGTGGCTGGGCTCGTGCCTGAGTAGAAGTGACCCGCGTCGATATTGAGATTGTCGATCTCGCTGCTCAGCAAATTCACGCCGCTTGCCGTTTGCGGGAGTACGCGGACGCCTCCCGGCGCGAACAACGGATTCTTCGGTTGCATTTCACCCACTTTCAAAACGGTTCGCGAAACCCTGACTTTGACAGCGCCCCCACTCTTGCCGTACGAGTCTTCCGGCTCTCCATTTCGATTGACCGGCAGGTTTCCCAGCCCGGTGGTACCCGCTCCACCGTCAAGTTTGAGTGCGAAGTCACCGAATGCGTCTACGCCGAAACCGACCGTGCCCTGGGTAAAGCCCGATTCAAAGTTGGCAATGACACCCTGAGACCAGTCTCGACGGTCGACGGCGCCATTCTTGCCATCCCGGTTCCAGTAGTAGTTACGCAGCAATATGTTGAAGCTGCTGTCCTGCACAAAACCCTGCGACATCGATTGGTCTCTGACCACAGGAGCGGCGAATGCCACGTTTTGAAGACAAGCGGATACCGTCAGGACCACCAGGCCCTTATTCAGATAATTCATTTCATTGCTCCCCGGATCGAAAATTCAGGCTCAGGCGATTCCGCTCAAGAGCCTGGCTGGCAGGTCTTTCTCGAAGTGATTCATGGTTGAAATAGTCGTCCGTAGCGCGTCATGAAACGCTACGGCTCAGGGCATCGTTCAGTCGCGTATACGCAATCGCGCCAGTCCTTCTGCAATCGTGATCGCCGACAGCACCGAATCGATGACCGGGGTGTTGAACACATTCGCCAAGGCCGGAGCCCGGCCAATCAAACCACCCGAACCCAGAACGATGGCCTCGGCGCCTTGTTCAATGGCCGCCGCGATGGTTTTGATCAGTTTGATTTCAGCAGATGCCCCCCCGCCAGCCGCTTCGGCAACTCCGATCCCAGCGGCCATGACCTGACCACTGTCCTGAGCGCCGTACTCACGCAGCAGGCCGTTGATCGTCGGTAACGCTGAGTCCACCGTGGTAACGATGCAAAACCTGGATGTCACCGAGCGCGCCGCAGCGATGCTGGCCTCGAAAGCGCCGACCACCGGTTTGCCAAGTAAATGCCGTAGATCGGTCAGGGCGATGTCGTCGTAGCAGGCCAGCACATAGGCATCGAAGTCGTCACCACGGTAGCGTTGTGCAAGGTCCAGCAAGGGCGCAATCGCCTGTTCGCGTTGCTCGGGACTTTCAATGGAAAGGGGACCCCGCGACGGGTTGACCACCACAAGTTCAGTGTCGGCCATTGTCACCGTGGCGCCAGCCAGGCGAATGCCCTCGCTGACGGCCGGGTTGCTGTTGGGGTTAATCACCAGGATGCGGCGTTTGATGTTTACAGAGCGCATGATCATTGCCCCGCCATCAGATGGGGGAGCCCAGTGACAATCCCGGGGAACGTCATGGTCAGCAAGGTGAAGCCGATCATCACGAACACGTAGGGCAACGAACCCATGATGACGTCATTGAAACTGCCTCCGTCCTTTCTTACCCCATGCACGACAAACAGATTCATGCCCAGTGGCGGATGAATCAGGGCGATCTCGCACATCAGTACGATAAAAATACCGAACCAGATCGGGTCGACACCTACAGCCACCACCATCGGAACTGCAATCGGCACCGTGAGCACCAGCATCGACATGGCGTCCATGAACATACCGAGCACCAGATAGAAAATGATCAGCAACAGCAGCAGCGTCAGTTGATTCAGCCCCAGTGCCGCGACCCATTCGGTGACAGTCTGTGCCACACCGACCATGGCCATGGTGACGTTGAGCATCAAGGCGCAGATCAGGACGATGATGACCATTCCCGTAGTCCGCGCGGCTTGCATGGAGCAGTTGATCAGCAGCTCCACGCTCAGCTTGCCGTTGATCGCCACAAGCAACATCGCGATGGTCAAACCCAGCGCAGCGGACTCGGTGGGCGTCGCCAATCCACCGTAGATACTGCCCATGACCACACCAAAGATGATGACTGGCGCGATCAGGTGCTTGAGCATGCCGATCTTGACACTCAGCGGTATCGTCGCCGCCTTGGGTGCATGGGTGCCAGCCTTGCTGTGAGCCACGAAGATATACAGCGAAAATGAAAGCGAGAGCAGTAGACCGGGTATCACGCCGGCCATGAAGAGCTGACCGACCGAGACATTCGCCAGCGACCCATAGACCAGCATGTTCACGCTCGGTGGAATGAGAATTCCCAACGTTCCGCCAGCAGCCAGTGACCCCAGCGACGGTCGCACTGGATAATTACGCGCCGCCAGTGCGGGCAACGCAATAGTGCCCACGGTAGCGGCTGTCGCTACGGAGGAGCCTGAGGTGGCAGAGAACAGTGCGCAGCTGGCAATATTGGCGTGCAACAGTCCACCTGGCAGCCGCCCCATCCACACCGCCAGCGCCTCATACATCCGGTCGGCCATGCCGCCGCGCAGGAGCAACTCACCGAGCATCATGAACAGTGGAATCGCCAGCATCGATGGATTGTTGAGGTTGTTCCACAGTACCCCGCCCATCATCTCCACCATCGGAGCACCGTAGAGTGCATACCCTCCGACAGCGCCTACGGTAATGATCGACACCGCCACTGGAAGGCTTAAAAACATCAGCAGCAACATCAAGACAAAACCGATCCCTACCAGAGCGATACTCACGACAGTTTCACCTCTCGCTTGGCCAGATCACTCAGTTCGGTCTCAAGCTCTTCAGTGAGCGTGTCAGCGCCGAAATGCGAGTTCAATGCCGCCCAGTCCGCGCGTAATGCCAACCGTAGGGCTTGTCCACCGAGGATGATCGCTGCCACGGCGAAGACCCCCATGGCAGCCAGCCATACCGACTGCGGATAGACCAGAGGCGTCGCCCACGGTGTCTGTGCGGTGGAGTGGTAGGACCGGGTTTCTAGCAGCGTGGTCCAGGTGAAATAAAACAGATAGGCCGACAGCATGCCCAGGGACACGGCCGAAAGGGCGTTGGTCAGCGCCTGAGCTCTGGGGCTCATGCGTACCTGGAACAGGTTGATACGAATGTGCGCGCGCTCGATCAAGGCAACGGTGAACGCCAGCGGGGCGCAGACGGCCATCGCGTAGCCGCCCAACTCATCCATCCCGCCGAGCGAGACCGAGAAGAACTTGCGTAGCAGGGTTTCGGCCGTGACTGCCAGGGCGAGCAATAGCATCAGTACGCCAAAGACGATGCCGGACAGGCGTGCGTAGTGCTTCATGAGGGGGGATCTCCGGGATCACGTAATCAATTAGCCTGTCTTGCACCAACGGTGGCACGCCATGTCTTCTCGCATTCAGGGTCTACGGTGTTGCACTGTTCGGCCCAGGCCGGCAGCGAGGTCCTCTCCACCGCGGCGGCTACTGTCGCCTCGTCAGCGGCGGAAACCGGCAGGGTCTTGAGTTTGTATGATTTGCCCTGTGTGCAGGGCTGCTCGCCGCTGTTGCAGCGCATCGCATCGTCGTAGAGCGATTGCGAGTAGTCCCAGATATTGCTGTCGAGCTGGTCGAAGGCTTTCTGCAACATTGCCTGCTGCTCGGTACTCATAGCATTCCAGGTCTTGAGGTTGATCGCGTAGCCATTGACAGCCAGTTGCAGAGCGATGGGCAGCACAGTGGTGGTTGCCTCTGGCCAGCCGGCGGAGTTCGCCGATGCCGGGCCGGTAATCGCGCAGTCCACAACCCCCATCGCCAGCGCCTGTTGTACTTCACCAAACGGCATGGGTACGCCCGTTGCGCCCAGCGCACTCATGAACTTGGCTGCGCTCTGATCACCAACTCTGACCTTCAGGCCTTTGAGGTCCGACAGGCCGGCAATTTGCGGTTTGCAGAAAATCAGCTGTGGACCGGCAGGCCAGACGCCCAGGAGTTTGGCGTTGAATTTCTTTTGCAGTCGCGCATCGACAAAATCAAAAAACGCCTGGGTGTTGACCCGCCCAGACTCGAACGAGGTATTCAGGCCCACCAGATCGAAACCCAGTAACGAAGGCTCATCGCGGCTGGCCTGCGATCCGCGAATGGAGACGATGTTGAACAGGCCGGATTTGAGAATGCGCAGGCCATCGCTGTCAGGAATGCCGGCGACATCGGTCGGAACATACTGAACATTGACATCCAGACCGGACACAGCGGCCAGTGTGTTGAAGAACGGTTGCTCTTGTTTCTGTTGAATGAGCCCGGACCCTGCGGGCTGCCCCAACACCTTGAGTTGAAGAGGCTGAGCCTGAGTTGAACCGATCAGCAGTGCAGCTGCCAGCCCCAGTAAAATGCGATTCGCCATGTGCGTGTCCTGTTTGGGAGAGAAACGGGAAGCGGACCTGGCAATTCACATCAGCCCGCTCGGGTACGGGAAATGAAATCCATTTTTCATGCCATTAGCCATGAAAATATATTTTCAGTTATTAATCATATAGATAGGATTTTTCCGCGCAAAAAACGAAAAAGACAGGTGCCGGACAGATGCACCTCAACAGTGCCCGTTGAACCACATTTGCACAAAGGTTGATCGTTATTGATCCGAATAAACGCATGCACTTCTTTCAAAGTTCATCGAGGTTGTCATTCAGGGTTTCAATACCACGAAGCCGGGCTCGTCCGGCAGAACCTGCCAACTCTATCGCCCGAGTCGCCAGCAGGTGGCAAACGCCCATGACGGCCATGTGATTGAACAACGGCCCTGGCGCCAAGGTCTGGCAGCGAAAATGCCAGGTCACACTGGCCATCGGGGCTACGCCTTCGTCAGTAATGTACAAATGGCTGGCGCCGCTTTTTCGGACCTGCTCCAGAATCGTGTCCATGTTGGCGACCCTGCGACGCAGGCCAAACACTACCACCACATCTTGCTCGGTGAGGCTGACAAGACTTTCGCCCAGCGTTTGTCCTGCGCCCGGTAGTGCCACGATGTTTTCGATCACTTGGGTCATCTGCCATTGCAGATAACTGGCGAACGGATGGCTGCTGCGAAAGCCCATTACCCAGACTTTACGAGCATCCAGCATCGCCTGCGCAACGGCGTTGATCTGGCCCTCACTGATTCCTAAAAACGTGGCCTCGACATTGGCAATGCCTTGGGCAACATGGGCCTCGACCGACTGCACCGATGCACTGTCTACCGAGCCTGTGAGAAACAGGCGAGAGCCACTTTGTTTCTCGACCCGGGCATGACGCCTTGCGGCTTCATAATTTTCGTAGCCCAAACGCTTGACGAAGCGTGAGACTGTGGCATTGGAAACTTGTGCCAGCGTTGCCAGTTCCGACGCGGAATAGCTTGCGAGTTCGGCAGGAAAGTCGCAGACGAACTCTCCCAACCGTCGTTCGGCTGGCTGCAACTTGGGCAATGACTCACGAACACGACTCAGGAAGGACGCTTCTTTTTGTGACATGACAATTCGCTTTGGAGAGGCTACGGTTAACGATCAGTTCCTGCGGTTTTAACACAACTTAATGTGTTGTGAATAAATCTGGTTTCTAGTTATACCCGCCTAAGCCGAGGAGAGTTCTGACCTCCGAATGCTGATCCGCGCACCATGGAGCCCTCAAATCAGGGCTCTGGAACAACTGAGGTCGAGCCTTGATTGGCCAGGGCTGCGGTGGTGCGAGATGTGAAATCTGTAGGAGCCGACCAATACCCTAGGAGTGGGTCCGTTTGGGTTGAAAGAACCTGACCTTTTGACGGGAATTACGCAACTCCCACGTGCTGACAGGCCTATGTTGCAATAGAAAATCTGCCTGTATCTGGATGCTTATCCTCGTTCACACCAGTTTTTATAGCTCTCAGCATCCAAAGAACAATAGCTGGTCTACGGAACTCGGGAGATCGCTGCCGAGGCTAGTCTAGCGGACAAGATCGGTGCCGCCGCTGGAATCATGCTGTGCGATCTGATACATAACGCTGCCCAGCTATAGACGACAAAACGCTAATTTCGATGAACTGCGCGATTTCATTCTGCGAAGCCCCCGCTAATCGCATCGGATAGTCATCCCACCATCCACAACAATCTCGGCGCCCGTCACAAACCGGGCTTCTTCAGAGGCCAAGTACAACGCAGCGTTTGCGGTGTCTCGACCATCGCCCATGAAACCCAAAGGAATTCGGGCAAGTCGCTGCTTCAAAAGCGCCTCGACGTTACCATCGGCACGCTGCCCTGCCAGCCGGGCGCCGACCATCGGGGTGTGCAGTTGGCCGGGGACAACGGTATTGACGCGTATCCCTTTGCTGGCATATTCGGCCGCTACCACTTTGGACAGTTGAATGATGCCCGCCTTGGCTGCCGCGTAGGCCACCTGTGCCGCGCCACTCCAGCGAAGCCCGGAGGTCGATGAGGTGTTGACGATCGCCCCTCCCCCCTGCGACTCCATGATGGGCAGCACATACTTGCACGTAAGAAACACGCTCTTGAGGTTCAATGCGAGCTGCGCATCCCAAGTCTCTTCATCCATGGCGATGGGCCCACCTGCCGCCGACCCCCCGACATTGTTCACCAGGATATCAACGCGGCCATAGCGCTTCACGCACTGTGCAACCATGGTTTCGACTGATTTTCCTGACGTCACATCGCAGGTCATCGCAGTGACGTCGCCCTGGTCCTGTTTGATGAGTTCGAGGGTCTCTTGCATGGTTTCCATCGAACGATCAACAGCGAACACCTTCGCCCCTTCTTTTGCAAAGCGAACGGCCACGGCTCGGCCGTTACCCCAGCCGCTGGCCACACAACCTGCGCCAGTCACGATCGCTACTTTTCCTGCCAGTCGATTATTCATAAATCACTCAAGTTCTTTTTTGTTTACGGACGGTGGATTAATTTCAAAGGCATTAAGGGTCATCGAGATCAACGTGTAGTAGCCGACCAGCCCGACTAGGTCGATCACCGTTTCCTGTCCGAGCAAGGCGAACGTATCGCGATACAGAGTCGCAGGGACGTACTTGAGCGATTGCAACGCGCTGACAAACTCGTAAACAGCACGCTCATCTGCCTGTTCGAATGTCGGCGTTGAATGGCATCGGATGGCCTCTACGGTCGCCTCGGCAACCCCGGATTTGAGGGCGATGGGCTTATGCGCATACCACTCATATTCCGATGACCAGAAACGGGCAACGATCAGGATGGCCAGCTCTGACAGCCTGGGAGCCAGCAACGTGTTGTAGCGGCAGTACGCGCCCAACGCTTGCGCGGTATGCGCCAGCTCGGGCCGGTGGAGCCACACGGCTAGCGGGCCACGAACACTCCCTCTGGGGCCATTCGAGATGGCGTCGTATACGTTGCGCTGATCGGGTGTCATGCCCGATACATCCAAAGAATTCACTCGGGTCATTCAGGCACCTCTTTCCCACCCGGAGGCGGTGTTGTTTTTATCGGCGACCAACATCGCTCGGATCGGCGTCATTGACAAACACCTTATTTGGATAGAAACCTATACTTTTACGTTATACCTCGCTGCAGACGCTTCTATCCGAGGCATAGGAACGCCATACATTGGGTTCACTTGGGTATTGCTCGCACATTCCATCCTGTCGGGAGATACGGTCATCGATATACGAGAACTGCGGTCATTCATTCATATCGCGCGGCTGGGAAGCTTTAGCCGTGCCGCTAATGACCTGCATATCGCCCAGCCTGCGCTGAGTCGCCAAGTGGCGAAACTGGAAGAGGAAATCGGCGCCAGCCTGTTTGTGCGGCATGGCCGCGGGGTCCGTCTGACCAGCGCCGGGGCCTCGCTGCTCGAACGCGCAGAAATGATCGTCAATCTGGTGGCGCAGACAGGCGAGCATGTGCGGACATCGAAGGACAACTTGACCGGGCATCTGGCCCTGGGATTGCCACCAGCCGTAGGCACCTGGGTCGCCCCGGCCATCGTCGAGGCCTTCAGGAATGAGTGGCCGGCGGTAGGGCTGCATATCCGCGAGGGCTTGAGCAGTTCGCTACAAGAGTGGGTGCTAGACCGCCGGGTGGACATCGCCGTGGTCTACAACCAGCCACCTCTGGATGCGTTGCACGTCACTCCGTTGAACAGTGAGCCGATGGTGCTCATTTCTGCCCCAAGCGACGCACGTTTTCTCGGGCCTGGCGGCGACAGCGTGACCTTTCGCGACGTCGCAGAATTGCCGCTGATCGCCCCCGCCTTTCCGCACGCAGACCGACGGGTACTGGAGCAGGCTGCCGCCCAGCATGGGGCGCATCTGCACGTCGCGCTGGAAGTTGACAGCGTCAGTCTGACCAAGGAGCTCGTCGCCGCAGGGCATGGCTATGCCGTCATTACGCAAACGGCCGTGCAAGGCGAAATTGACGGCGGCAAGATACGCGCAATTGCTATCGAGCGTCCTCCTATACGCTCAGTCGTTTCCATCGTGACGCTACGCGAGCAGCAACCGTCCCGACTGGTGCAGGCCGCCTCCGAGATCATCACCCGCAGCATGCACAACCTGGTCACCGAAGGTGCCTGGTGCGGCTACACCACTTGGCTCGGTGAGCCGGCGGTCCCGGCCCTGTCACCGCCTGACGACGAGAGGGTTGAATAGGGTTGCCCGACATGGCTGCCATGCTAGCTATACCGCCAGGGCATGGCTTGGCATAGAAAATCGGTCTTTGCCAATGTTTTCGTCTTCCCCCACATTTTCATAAAGCGTTTGGGTTTGCCGAACAAATCCGACGCTTAACACGGGAGTAACAACTTCAATACGCAGCCTGTTCAACGTTATGTGGGGTACACAGTGTGAAAATCGGGTTTATTGGCCTCGGCCGAATGGGCTTTGCCTTGGCTTCCAATCTCTTGAAAAACGGCGTCGATCTGACGGTTTTTGACATTCAGGCTGACCCTGTCGCGAAGCTGGTCGAGCGCGGTGCTAAGACCGCAGCTAACACGGCTGCCCTGGCGGGTGAGGCCGATGTGGTGTTTACCATGCTCCCTGGCCCCAAGCAGTCGCGGGAAGTGCTTCTGGGCGAAGCCGGTGTCTTGGCGGCCATGAACCAGGGCGCGACTTTGGTAGAGCTCAGTACCATCGACACCGATACTGTCGATGAGATTCACCGCGCAGCCACCGCACGTGGCCTGCGTTTTGCCGACGCGCCGGTTGGTCGGCTGGCAACCAGCGCAGACAAGGGTGAGTCACTGTTCATGCTCGGCGCCTCAGGGGTCGATCATGACGCCCTTGAACCCCTGCTGCTCAAAATGGGCTCGACGGTCCAACATTGTGGCGAGGCCGGTGCGGGCACCCGCATGAAGCTCATCAACAACCTGATGGTGCTCTCCTACTGCCAATTGAATTCCGAAGCGCTGGTCCTTTCTAAGGCCCTCGGGATCGACACCCGCAAGGTCTACGACCTGTTGACCGGCACCACAGCGGTGAACGGGCAACTGAAGGAAAAATGGCCTGCCAAAGTGCTGAGCGGTGATCTGTCGCCCGGGTTCGATATCGCGCTGGGCTTCAAAGACCTGACGCTGGCGTGCCAAGCGGCGCAATCCTCGGGCGTATCGCTTCCCGTAGGAAATCTGGTGCGCGGCATGTTCCAGCTGGCGCGCAACGCTGGGTATGACGGTAAAGATACGTCGTCGATGACTGAATTCTGGGCAATTGCAAATGGCATTGAGCCCTTGCGTATTAATCCCCTACCCGTCTGATCAAGTCGAACAACTACAACAACTGACGAGAAACGCCATGAACTATTCCCAATACATTGCCGGCGAGTTCTGCACCGGTACGGCAAACGCTGCGATTACCGTCATCAACCCAGCCACCGGTGAGGTGCTAGGCAGCTACCCGCAAGCTTCAGACGCTGATGTGCAACGCGCCATCGCGGCGGCCACCGATGCATTCAAAACGTGGCGCAACACCTCTGCGCTTGAGCGCTCGAACATGCTTCGCCGCAGTGCTGCCTTGATGCGCGAGCGTGGTGACGAGATCGCGAAACACATCTCGCTCGAACTCGGAAAGCCTTTCAGCGAGGCCAGGAAAGAAGTCGTGGTGGCCGCAGAAATGTTCGAATGGTCCGCCGAAGAAGCCCGAAGGCTCTATGGTCGTGTGATCCCGGCTCGCACGCCCGGCGTGACCCAAACCGTCGTGCTGGAGCCCTGTGGTGTCGTGGCCGCCTTTGCCGGATGGAACGCGCCGGCCATCACCCCTTCGCGCAAGATTGCGGGTGCACTCGCTGCTGGCTGCACCGTCGTGGTGAAGCCCTCGGAAGAAACCCCCGGCGTCGCACTGCTGATTGCCCAAGCGACCGCTGATGCCGGCATCCCGGCAGGCGTGATCAATATGGTGTTCGGTGACCCGGCCCGGATCGCAGATATTCTCTGCACCGCTCCCGAAATTGCGTCGGTCAGTTTCACAGGGGCAACCGCGGTAGGAAAAGAAATTGCCAGCAAAGCGGGTGCGTTGCTCAAGCGCACTACCCTGGAACTGGGTGGCCACGCGCCGGTGATCATTTGCGATGACGTGGATGTCGCGAACGTCGCGGCGAGTGCCGCCGCTGCCAAATTCCGCAATGCCGGGCAGGTCTGCATTTCGCCTACGCGTTTCCTGGTGCAACGGCCCATTTTTGATGAGTTCGTGGAAGCGTTCACCCGCGCGGCGCGTGCGTTCAAAGTGGGCAACCCATTCGAGGCAGATACCCAGATGGGCCCCTTGAAGAATGAACGTCGTCGCAGTGCGGTCGAGCGCCTTATAGAGGATGCGCGTTCACGAGGATTGCGCATTGCCACCGGCGGCGAGCGTCTGCTTGGCGATGGCTACTATTTCCAACCGACCGTGATCATTGAGCCGCAGGTGGATGCGGACGTTGCCAACATAGAACCATTCGGCCCTGTGGCGATGGTCAGCCCATTCGACGAACTGGAAGATGCGATTATCGAGGCCAATCGTCTGCCGTTCGGGCTCGCAGCGTATGCGTTCACCAACAACCTCGGTGCGGCGGCAAAGCTGTCGCAAATGCTTCAGAGTGGCGCGATCTGCATCAATGAGTGGCTGGCGTCTCTGCCTGAAACCCCGTTCGGCGGATACAAAGACAGCGGCCTGGGCTCTGAGGGCGGTATCGAGGGATTGCGAGAGTTCCTGAAGGTCAAATCTGTCCGGCAAAGCCAAGCCAGCTGAACACGTTGAACACGCACGGCCTGTTCGCATTCAGGCCATGCTCTCTCCCTGCCGTAGCGAGCACAATAATATGAATAATATCGGTAACGCAGCCCTGGCGGACACGCCCGCCACTCCCATAGCCCACGCCACTCGCTCGATCCGAAAGGTTGTTTGGGCCGGCGCGATCGGCACGCTGATCGAGTATTACGACTACACCGCTTACGCCTTCCTGGCCACCACCTTGGCGGCACTGTTCTTCCCGGCGAATGAGCCGCTCGCCTTGCTGTATACCTTCGCGGTGTTCGGTGTTGCCTTCGTGGTAAGGCCTATAGGGGGGATCCTGTTAGGAGCATTAGCCGACAAAGTCGGTCGCAAGCCTGCGCTGTTGGTGTCCGTGGTGGGCATGGTGGGCGCCACAGCCTGTATCGGGCTTTTGCCCACCTATGCGTCAGTCGGCGTGGCCGCGCCTGTGCTGCTGTGCTTGCTGCGTTGCATTCAAGGCATCGCTGCCGGCGGCGAAATGGGCGGCGCCGTGACCTATGTCGCTGAGGTGGTGCCTGATGCTAGACGGGCGGCACTGACCAGCACCACACAGATCGGCTGCCTGATAGGAACTATGGGCGGCGCAATCGCCGTCGCGCTATTGAACCTGCTGATGACCCCGGAACAGTTGCTTGACTGGGGCTGGCGTCTACCGTTTCTGATCTCAGCGCCTATGGGCATCATCGCATTGATGATTCGGCACAAAATGGAAGAAACACCGGATTTTGTGCAGCTCGAGCGCCAAAACAAGGTCAACAAAGCCCCTACCCTGATCCTGCTGCGCCGCCACCCCGGTGCTCTGTTGGCGATCGCCTGCATCGGTTCGTGCGCGATGGCAGGCTACTACCTGCCCTTTACGTACTTAGTCACCTATTTTCAAAAGCAGGGCATCATGACAGCCCAGATGGCCGGTTGGTCTTCCAGCCTTTCAATGCTTGTCGCTGTGCTGGCCATTTACCCGTTCGGATTGCTCAGCGACAAGATAGGCCGGCGCCCGATGCTAATCGGCGTAACGCTGTGCTTCATGGTGTTCACCTATCCGCTGTTTCTGGCAATGAAGCTATCGGTCAGCGCAGCCGTGGCGTCGCAGGTCGTACTTGGGCTGTTTGAGGCCGCCTACCTGTCCACCAACTACACCCTATATTGCGAGCTCTTGCCCACCAGTGTTCGTACCAGCGGCATCAACCTGGGCATCAGCATCGCGGCGATCGTAGCCGGCGGGTCAGCGCCGTACATCGCCACTTGGCTGATGACGTATACCGGTTCGCCGACCTCTCCCGCTTGGATCTTGATCATCGCGGGACTGATCTCTTTCCTGGTGCTGCTGCGCATTAAGGAAACAGCGGGACGCCCCTTGGCGATCGAATAACCGTCAAAAGCCTTTCCACCAGATGAGCGAGACGGCGGACACCTTCACGCCTTCGCCGTTTTTCGAGGACAGACACGAATATGCCGACTTCTACCCACACGCAAGACGACCTGCTGCCCACACTGAAGGCACCGAGCTTGAACCCCGAGTGGTATGCCAACAGCGTCGAAACCATTCTGGATCCCGGGCGCCGCATCATCGATGCCCATTTCCACTTCACGGACCACTGGGCAGGCTATGGGCTGAACGAGCAGCTCGCTGACGTTGAAGCGGGGCACCGAGTCGAGGCTACCGTATTCATTCAGTGCGGCTGGAATTACCGTGCTACCGGGCCAGAAGCATTGAAGCCTGTCGGTGAAACGGAAGCCGTCACCCGAATCGCCGAACAGGCCCTCAGCCAAGGCGCGCCTGCCGAGATCGCTGCTGCAATCGTGGGCCATGCGGACCTCACCTTGGGGGAGGCAGTCGAAGAAGTCCTCATTGCGCATCAAGAAGCGGCCAACGGGCGTTTTCGAGGCATTCGGTGTGCTGCTGCAAGAAGCGAAGCTTTCCGCTTCGGTGTATTGCCACGCCCTAAGCGTCAGCTGTTTGCCGACCCTGGATTTCGTCGCGGCTTCCAGCAACTGGCCAAGCGTGAATTGGTCTTCGATGCATGGGTCTACCACACTCAGATTCAGGAGGTGATAGACCTCGCCAGGGCCGCTCCCGAGGTGCCTATCGTGCTCGACCATTTGGGCGGCATTCTGGGCGTGTATGACCACGCACAACGCAGGCGCGAGGTATTCGCCGAGTGGCAACGTTCAATGAGGCAACTCGCTGAATGCCCCAACGTGTTCGTGAAAATTGGTGGCTATGCGATTGCTATCTCGGGCTACCAGCTCGAGCACTACCTCACACAGCCCTCTTCGCAATTGCTCGCTGAGCTATGGCGTCCAACCGCTGAATTCGTGATCGAAACCTTTGGCGCTAAGCGCTGCATGTTCGAAAGTAACTTTCCGGTTGATCGTGCTGCCGGGCATTACGCCACGGTATGGAATGCGTTCAAGCGAATCGCACAGATGGCGAGCGAGAGTGAAAAGGAACGCTTGTTTTCCGGCACGGCTGCACAGGTTTACCGAATCTCGCTCAAAGATTGATATCAGCTTCATGCAGAATCCTTCATGCAGAAACCAACAGTTCTGGATCCTTACTAACCGTCAGTACTGATTTTTATCAGGAATTTCAGATAATTAGATCAGGATTACCGATACTCTCTGGCGGGATAGACGTATCCGTCTCCACCGTTCAGGGCTCGTGCGAGCTCATCGACAAAGACGCGAGTTTTGATGGGAAAAAGCCGACCCGGCGGCATCACGGCATAAACCCCTCCATCGATAGTGCCGAACCATCCTTCCAAGACTCGCACGAGGCTGCCCTCCTGGACTGCGGAGCCAACCAACCAATCTGCCACCATGATAATCCCCATTCCATTGAGCGCTGCGGGTAAAAGCGCCTCTGAACTGCCAGAAACCAAAGAGCCAATCGGCCGAACCGTCAACTCAGTCGCGCCATTCTTAAGTACCCAGTTGGGCCACGTACTGATGCTGCTGAATCCCAAACAGTTATGATCGGCCAGGTCTTCGGGCGTGTTGATGGCATCATGCTGTGCCAGGTACTGCGGCGATGCATAAAGCGCTGTGTTGTACGAAGCGATCTTTCGAGCGGTCAGCGAGCTGTCTGCCAGTGACGCGCTAAGCCGGATGGCGACATCAAAACCGCCCGAAACGACATCCACGTAGTGGTCGGTGTATTCCGCTTCGATACGAATTTTTGGATATTGCTGGAGGAAACCCGGCAGCAACGGGGCGATGCAGCGATGCCCGAATGCCATGGGAAGTGAGACCCTGATCAGCCCCTGTGGGCTGGCGGCATAATCCATCGCCTCTTCGCCTGCATTGGCCAGTTCGTCAAGTAAAGTTCTTATGCGCTGATAATAATTGCGACCCACCTCCGTCAGGTTGACCCGGCGTGTTGTGCGCGTGAGCAGACTCACTCCCATGCGCTTTTCCAGCTGGCTAATGCGCCGGGAAACGATGGTTGGATTCTTGGAAACCAACAGGCTTGCCCCCACGAAACTTTTAGCTTCCACCACCGCCAGGAAGGTCACCATCTCTTCGAGATTCAAGACTTCAAGCAGTTGCTTCAGATTTTGCATGAGTTAATTCCTGACGCTGCTGATTATCGATAAATGACCGATCGATAAACTCCTTGCTCCCTCAATGGAGTTCCCGATGAAAAATTTTCTGAGTATTGGCTGTGGCAAGGGCATCGGTTTGGCGACTGCCAAGCGTTTCGCTCGTGAAGGATTTCGGACCACATTAACCGCCCGCACCGATAGTACGCTCGGCGCGATGGTTCAAGCGCTGCGAGATAAAACTTTCAATGCTGAATCAGCAGTGCTGGATGCATCGAATATCCAGGCCGTGTCGAAGTTGGTTCGCGAGATGGACGACAACATTGGAATTGATGTACTCCACTACAACGCCGCCGCACTACGCGCCGATACCATTGCAAGTCAGACCACCGATTCCTTCATGCCTGACCTCGCGGTGAACATCGGAGGTGCATTGGCCGCTATCCAAGCGGTGCTCCCGGGCATGGCCAAGCGGGGTGGCGGTACCATCCTGCTGACCAGCGGTGGCTTCGCCTATCACCCATCCCCCGAATACCTGTCGTTAAGCATCGGCAAAGCTGGCTTGCGGGCATTGGTGCAAGCACTTTATGCCCCTTGCCGCGCGCAAAACATTCACTTGGCCATGGTGACTGTCGAGGGCCACGTAGACCATACGACAACGATTCCTGCAAATGCAGCCGAGCATTTCTGGCAGCTGCACAGTCAAGCGCCAGGCAGTTGGACGAGCGAGGCATACCACTGCTGGTGAGCCAAAATAACAACTGGTCTGATTCGTGGGTATCTAAACCCATGAAAGGAATTCTCGAAAACACTTGCGGGCATCTTATAGGTCTCCCACCTTTGCATGATGGCAGCAAAGGATGCCGCCTAATCTAAGGAGTCGGCGAGTAACAGAGCTCAGCAGGTAAACCAATGACCGGCCGCCACTTGGCCGGTACACCTGTGCCATAGGTTGCTGGCGCTGATAAAAAATCAGCGCCAACACCGAAAATTGAATACTGACGCAGGAGACATTGCTGATTTTTGCACAACAAATGTGGTTAAGCCGAGCAGCAGGTCAAGGCTATTTCTGAACCTCGCGCTCAGGCTAGGTATTTAGCTTAAGGGCGGTGATGGAAAACTTCGCATACAACTGAAACTTTAGACCAACTTCAATTCATACCCACCGGTACAGCAGGTGTGGATGTGTCCAATTCCAGTCACGTGCGGCCCCGTCACCAGCATGTCCTCATTCGCGAGCCGCTCCAGCAACCGTAGCCTCGTGTCGAGGGCCTGGACCGGGTTCATGTCAAAACCGATGCTCCAATGCGGATAGCGCAACTGCAAGAGTGTCGAATGGATGACATCTCCCCAGATAAGTACACGCTGGCCACCGCTCTCAATCTGGATTCCACTGTGCCCTGGCGTATGCCCGTGAAGTGGGATCAAGCTGACGCCAGAAATGACTTGTCCAGCGGCAGGAACTGCCTTGATACGTGGCGCATAGGCTGTCAATGCCGAGCCCGCCAATTTGAACAGGCCCGCCTGCGCCATCTGGGGATGTTTCTCAGGAGAGGTCGGATCGCTCCAGAACGCCAACTCCTCTTGCGACAGAAAGAGCGTCGCGTTGGGATACAACGCGCTGCCGTCCTCTTTTACAAGGCCGCCAACATGGTCCTCGTGCATATGAGAAATAATGACGCCTTGAATCTGGTCAAGCGCATAGCCAGCAGATAGCAACGCCGCCGATGCTTTTCCGAAGCGAGGTCCCAACTCGCGACCACAACCCGCATCGATCAACCAAAGCTCGTCGTTTTTCTTCAAAAGGAATGCGTTGATCGGCTCAGGAACCGGCCCCGATTCAGGGAGACCTGCACTTTTGAATAATGCCGCACCTTCCTCCGAGGCCGCAGCTTTAATCATGTCCGTACTGCATAGAAAAATTCCGTCCAGTAATGTGACTAGTGTGAATTCGCCAATAGTGTGTTCTTCAATCATTTCTTTATTCTCCAGATTGACCAGGGTAGGTTTGCCGCAAGCGCCTTTACGCTTGCTCTCCGGCCTTTGAGTGGTGGGTAAACTGCACGAGCAACGCGGCTGCGGAAGCGATCACGGCCATGGACATCACCGCAGTCCAGCCGCCGGACTGCCAGCCGATGCTGCCTGCAGCGGAACCGATGGCGCCGAAGGCAAATTGGGAAGCCATGAAAATGGTGTTGAAGCGGCCTCGGGCGGTGCCGGCGAGTGTGAGGATTCGCGACTGGTTGTAGATAAGAGACATCTGCAAACCGGTCGTCATCAGAATGGCTCCGACGCTAAGTCCCACCAGATTCACGAACGCGATCATTACAACAAAGCTCGCCACGACAAGGCCGATACCGACATGACCTGCGTACTGACCAGCAAGGCGCAACCCCAGTGGTGCAAGCATCACCCCGCCGAGTGCCACCACGCCAAAGAGACCCGCTGTACCGCTGCTCAGCCCAAACTCCGGGCCTTGCAGCAAGAGCGTGAGAATCGTCCAGAAGGCACTGAATCCGAAGAACACCAGGCTTTGCACCAGTGAAGCCTTTCGAAGTTCAGCGCCATCGCGCACGACCTCAAACAATGAAACAAGCAACTCAATGTAGGAAGCGCGCGATTGCGGCTGACTAGGTGGAAGTTTTACCGCAAGCCCTGCCAGCATCATCAGGGAAAGCACAGCGCCCACGAGGAACATCGCACGCCAGCTAAAGTAGGCACCCACGAACCCGCTGATCACCCGAGCCAGCAACACTCCAACAAGCAACGCGCTCGTGATTGATGCGAGAACTCGTTCCCGGCTGCTCGCCGGAGATAGTTCGGATGCGAGCGGGATGATTTGCTGGGCAATCGTCGCGAACACCCCAATCATGATGGACGCCATTGCAAGGCTATACAGTTCGGGCGCTGCGCTCGCGCAAAGCGTCGCTACCGTGAGGCCAACGCATTGAAAGAGTATGAGTCGGCGACGATCTAGCTTGTCGCCAAGTGGCACAAGCAGAATCAAGCCCAACGCGTAGCCAATCTGTGTCGCAATCGCGACGAGACTAACCTTGGTGCCGATCCCGAAGCCATCCGCAATCAACCCAAGCAAAGGCTGATTGTAATACTGGGTGCCTACTGACAAGCCGGTCGCCGCGGCAAGCAGAAGTACCAGCCCCCGGCTCATGCCTACACCCTCAGTTTCCTTCTTGAGCTCTATAAATGGGACGTTCAAAACGTGATCCTCCAGGCCGCGGGGTGCCATTGCCTGCTGAAAAATCTCAGACAAAGAAAAAGTTAGGGGTTTGTATTTTTTGCGCTAACAGCGCTCGCGGCTGCTGACAGGAATGCCGAGAAAAACTCGTTTTCCGGCAGGACTTATCGATACATCAAACGGATGGGAGAGCCGTCCATCCATGCAAGCAGGTTGTAGACGGTATCTTCGTAAAAGACCTTGTAAGTGCCTTGAGTGACGTAGCCGAGATGCGGCGTGCACAGCACGTTGTCGAACGTCCGGAACGGGTGGCCGGTCGGTAAGGGTTCGGTATCGAATACATCGAGCGCGGCACCCGCGATCCCACGCTTGGCAAGTGTTTCAATGAGAGCCGCTTCATCAACCAGCGGACCGCGCGACGTATTGACCAGCCAGGCGCTTGATTTCATCAATGCAAGCTCCGCAGTGCCGATGATGTTTTTACTTCGCTCTGACAAAATCAGGTGAAGTGAAAGCCAATCCGATTCCTTCAGCAATGTTGTTTTGTCTACGAGTGTTACACCCGCTGCTTCTGCCGCTGACGCGGTCAGATTCTGACTCCACGCAATGACCTTCATGCCAAATGCCCGGCCGACGGCGGCCACGCTCGAACCCACGCGTCCCAGCCCAAGTAGCCCGAGTGTGCTGCCTTGAAGATCGTTTCCCACGCCTGTTTGCCACCCGTTTGAGCGGACAGAGCCCAGCTCGGCGGATAAATGCCGCGCCGAAGCCAGAATCAAGGCCCAGGTCAGTTCCGGTGCGCCATTCGAACGACCGCCTGTCGCGCTGATAAGGACACCCTGACGCAAGGCGGCCTCGACATCGATCGAAGCGTTTTGTGCCGCGTTTGAACAGATGAATTTGAGATTAGGCAGTCGCTTCAAGATCTCAGCCGTTAACGGTGTGCGCTCGCGCATTACGCAGATCACGTCAAACGGCAGCAGCCGCCGCACAAGCAAATCGACGTCAGCCAAATGGTCCTGAAAGACTGTGATCTCTGCCCTCGCTGCGACTTCCGACCAATTCGTAATGGACAGCGCGACGCCTTGGTAATCGTCAAGAATTGCTACTTTTATCACGTGACATTCCTATATCCGATTTGGTCTGCAAGCACGCCCAAGTCGACGGCAAATACCAGTGCCTGGGTTCGATACTCGAGATATTGACCGGTCGATATATATCTGACAAATTGTTGCTCGCGATGGCATATATCTCTGTGAGCGATGAAAATGACAACGCTTCGAAACCTCGATCTAAACCTTCTACGTGTGTTTTCCGTGCTCATGGAGGAGAAAAGTGTGAGTAAGGCGGCTGACCGGCTATTTATTGGTCAACCCGGTCTTTCCGGTTCGTTGCGACGCCTGCGGAATGCATTGGATGATGAGTTGTTTGTTCGAGTTGGACGGGGTCTGCAACCAACGCCAAGGGCGCTCGCGATTGCACCAGAAATTGCTACGGCGTTATCCACCATCGAGCGAGCAGTGCGGGCGCCAGGCGTGTTCGATCCCGCCACATGGGAGGGTGAATTCCGCATTGGCATGTGTGATAACTTCGAGGTAGCACTACTTGGCGCTCTCGCGGCTCGAATCCGCGAACTCGCACCGCACTCGCGCGTATTGGCAGTGGCTTCGACGAAGCGCGATTCGGTTCAGCTTTTAGAGCATGGCGCTTACGACCTCAGCGTTTCCGTTCACGAAAATCCACCTTCGTGGCATATATGTGAGTTGCTATTCCAACAACGTCTTGTCTGCCTTTATGACCCTGGGCAGCTAAATTTGACATCGCCATTGAGCATCAAAAGCTACGCGAAGGCCCAGCATGTCATCGTGTCGTCGGAAGGCGACGGCGCGACAAACTTGGACAGTGTGCTTAGCGCTGCCGGGGTCAAGCGCAAAATTGTCGCAGGCGTTTCGAGACACGCGTCAATTGCGCCGCTATTGCTCTCGGTACCGGCGATTGCAACTGTTCCCGAGATCACGGCTTATTGCATGGCGCCGCTTTACGGCCTTGAGGTCACTGCCGCGCCCCTCGAGTTACCCATGGAACAAATCTCGATGTTGTATAGGCGCACTGATCAAATGGATGGCCGCTCCATTTGGTTCCGGAATATTATTAAAGAGGTCATATCAGAGACATTAACAAGTCGCACGATACTGGATTCAGTCGTGTGACTATCTTTGATTTGATCGTCACGCCTGGAATTGGACGCGAGTAAAGGAAGTCGTATCGCTGCATTTTCCGGGCAGCAGTCCACTTCTTAACCCGAGGTGCCCTGAACGTATCGCAATTTACGAGCAATTTCTCGATAAACTCTTGCTGAAAGCTTTTTGATGGCCGCCTGCCATCCGGCGATGGTATTAGTTCGGCCACAAGCCTCGCTACGCTAAGAAATGAAGTTTGAAAGTAAGCGGCCAGCGAACACACCTTCAGAAATCCGGAATTAAGGTCGATGGTGTCCGCCTATTTTAGGCAAACGCGATTACCCTCAATATCAGGATAGTCTTATGCCAACGTAAGTCTTAACCGAAATTCTTTAAGTCTCAGGTCGTCCAGAAATGCCAACAACTCGGTCAGTCGCGGACATCGCGTTGAGTCATGACATCGCCTCTTGCTGAAAGCGACTGGGCTAGCGCGCGTTCTGCATCGCTATGGCGACAAACCGTTATTACCAGTAGGCCGTCCTTGTACAAGCGCGTCAGATGGCGTTCTCCCTAACCGCTTGCCAGGTCGTAGAAACCTCCGGCTTGAAGCCGAGGCTTCTGGCCAATGAACCGTCCATGACTCCAAACCAAGGTTTCACGAGCGGCGAATCAACGGTATCCATCGCGGAGCCGGCTATGTTGCTTAGTTCTAGAACGCTCATAGGCGACTCGTCTATCACATTGATTGTGGCCTCATCCAAGCGTCCACTCAGTCCCATATGCACAACATTAGCTATGTCACGGTGGTGGATCATGCTCAAGCGGTTTGATGGGTGCAAGTCCATTAACTTTGCGATGTGCGGAATTTGCGCAACATGGCCGTCATTATCTCCGTAGACGAATCCGAAGCGCAGAATGGACCAGGTTAGCCCACTTTCACGGAGCAAGATTTCAGCAGCGATTTTACTAGCTGGATAATCACGCGCAGAGCTAACGCTATCACTTTCCCCGGAAGGGCGTTGATTATTGTCCGCATAAACAAGGCCGGTACTTGCCATTATAAATCGAGCATTCGGCGCAAACTGCTTCGTAACCGCGATCAGATTCCGTGTGCCCTCAAGGTTGACGTTCCATATCTGGGAAGCATCAGGTGTCCGTAGAACCGCCGCTAGATGTACTATAGCGTCAACGCCCTCTACAGCTTTGATCAGTGATTTCTGATCTAGCACATCTCCTTCGAAGACGGTGACCCCATCTGGAGCTGTCTTTCCTGGGCGAATTAACACACGACATTCGAAAACTGATTCTGAAAGGCGGGGTAATAGGCGACTGCCAACGAGGCCTGTGCTGCCAGTGACGAGAACTTTCATCTTTCAACTCCTTTGTTGATAAGGCCATTAAGGCGCTCTGTGCCAGTGCTAAGAACTCGAACAACGACCGCGAGGTCATCGCTGGAAATTCCTTCGAAAGCGGTTTTCAGGATGAGATCAATCGGATCAGGCAATACTTGCCACAAGGCTTGTCCCGCCGGAGTGATGGATAAAATCTTCTGGCGCTGGTCTTTACTGTCGGTTGCCTGCTCCACGAGTCCTTTGCGTACCAATGCGGAGGTAACGCCACTGAGCGTCGTCTTTTCAATATTTAGATACGCCAAAAAATCCCGCTGAGGCGTCGGCCCGGCATTGATCAACTGCCACAATACGTACCATTGCGTTGAACCGAGATCGTACGGCTTCAATGTAGCTTCGATTACCGAACGCGCAGCCTGGTGATATTTCTTTGCCCAGGCACCGGCCGAATTCTGTTGGGAGAAATTCAAGTAGACTCCATAATAGTGCGCTACCGGACTATTATGGTTCGGTAGCGTACTATGTCAAGGAGGATGTGCTGTTTCTGGTAAACAGTCTTGGTGCTGCAAGCTCTGGGCTCGTCTACCCGCTGGGGGGGCACATGGGCGCCTGCTCCTGTTCCCTGAGCGGCGCAGAGGTAGGCTCAAAATGTCCGGCAATCCCTACCAACACCGCCCAAGCTTCCGCCGGAGTCACTTGTCTGGTCGGGCAGGCGTCCACTGATGGGCAGCAGTCGCTTGATCTCGTTGGCCCGCTGTGTCGGCAGCCGCGTCAGTACATCCTTGAGATAAGCATACGGATCATGCCCGTTGATGCGCGCTGACTGGATCAGGCTCATGATCGCGGCCGCCCGCTTGACGCTGTGCAGCGATCCCGCAAACAACCAGTTAGGCCGCCCAAGCGCCCACGGCCGGATCAAGTTCTCGATCTGGTTGTTGTCGATGGGCACAGCACCATCTGCCAGGTAGCGCGTCAGCGCTATCCAGCGTTTGAGGCTGTAATCCAGCGCCTTGGCCGTAGCCGAGCCCTCGGGCACAAGTTCACGCTGGGCCAGCACCACTTCGCGCAGCGCATCGACCAGGGGCTGGAGCTGCACGCCGGGTTGACCCACCCACTGCGCCAGTGTTGAGCACGGCCGAAGATCTTTTCCTGTCGATAGAGCGGCAAGTGGTCGGCGAACTTGGCCACCATCACGTGGGCCAGCAGGCCGGCAGTGGGGATGCCTTTTTCGATTACTTGCGGCGGCACCGGCGCCTGGATCAGCGTTTCGCACTGCCGGCAGGCCCATTTCCCGCGAACGTGCTGTTCGACGGTAAACACGCCCGGTGTGTAGTCCAGCTTTTCGCTGACGTCTTCACCAATGCGCTGAAGCTGGCAGCCGCAAGCACACTGAGTGTCGTCCGGTTCGTGATGGATCACAGTGCGAGGAAACTGTGGCGGCAGCGGCGCACGCTTGGGTTGCTGGCGTGGTTCTGTCTGTGCGGGTGCTGGATGAAGGGCTTTTAACTCCGCCTCGATGGCCTCGAGGTCGGTATTGAGCAGGTCGTCGAGCAAGCTGCCTTGCGCCGGGCTGATCTGCTCACTGCGCTTGGCGAACTTGTGACGTTTAAGGAGGGCGGTCTCGTGAGTGAGCTGCTCGATAATCGTTTCATCACGATGGATCTTTCTGCTTTGGGTGTCGACCTTGGACATCAACTGCGCAGCCAGTGTGCGCAGTTGTTCGTGGGTCATTTGGTCGAGATCGGGCAAGGAAGTCATGGGGTGGACATTACCAAAGCAGCCTGACTGCTTCAGCTAAAAGGCAACATTTAAAGCAATGTAATTGCGCCGCCCGCACCGACTCGTTGCCAAGGTAATACAAGTACCAGCGCCTGGAGTTGTTCGGGGTCGAGTTCGATCTCCGACCTACGATGGATGCCCGGCCAATGAAATTTGCCCTGGTTCAAGCGTCGCGCCGCCAGCCAAATACCAACGCCGTCATGCACCAGCACTTTCATGCGGTTGGCCCGCCGGTTGGCAAAAAGATAGGCGCAGTGCGGCTTCGCCGCACCAAACACCGCGATCACCCGGGCCAATGCCGTCTCGGTGCCGGCGCGCATGTCCATGGGCTCGGTGGCGAGCCAGATGGCATCGACGCGAATCATTGGGCCAGGCCACGAATGAAACACGCGCAGCCGTCCGGATCCGAGGCTGGCCATTTTACGGTGATAGATTTATCACCCACAGGCAGCGAGATGAACACCATCTCTTCTGATGCTCGCCTTGGAACCTTTTTTACCGGAACGAAAGCCGGCAAGGTTGCAGGCGATTGATCCCGGTAACTCGGTAGCCACTTGCGGATCACGTTAGCATTGATGCCGTGATGGATGGCTACGCTGGAAATCGTCGCTCCGGGTTGCAGGCATTCCTGGACGACTTGGGCTTTGAATGGTTTGGGATAAGAGCTTCGTTGGCGCATGGAAATCCTGGCGATAAGGGCAATCGCGTCCGCTTAAAAATACGCGGACACCATCGCCCTTAATGCTGGAGTTCGGTAGGTGACTTGGCCGGACGCTTACACTACAGTTCGACCATTGCTCGTTCGTGGCATGAGAGTCTGGCTGCTTGCTGGCAAGATCAAGTTTGCGCATTACACTAGGGAGCTTGAATCGGCTCAGTTGCTCACTATCTTCACGCACTATAGATAGGATGCTGCGGCTGCCCGCAACACTAGGATTTTGCGTGAACAGTTTATTGAACTGTAGTGGTCACTAGAGTGAGAGAGTTCGCGATCCGGGTTCGGGAGTAAGCTCATTTCCTCCTGAAATCTCATTCAAAAGAATCTCAAACCTATATCACCTCTATGAACGCCCACCTGTATCGACTGCAGTTGGGATTTTGGCGTGCCTGCACTTCGCTTAGCACGCTCATCATTTGAGAGGATCTGCGTATGTATAGCCCTTGCCCAAGTTGTAACTCTGGACGCATCGTCACGAAAAATATTGGGAAACAAGCAGGCGGTTTGATCGGTGCCGCAGGCGGCGCCGCCAGTGGTACAGCTGGCGCTCTGTCCGGCGCCGAAGCTGGAGCTGTTTTAGGTGTCGCCGGAGGCCCAATAGGCATCGCAATCGGGAGCGTCGCTGGGGCGATTTTAGGGGGGTTATTTGGAGGGGTCGCTGGCGGTATCGCCGGGGCCACGCTCGGTGAACAGATCGATGACAAGGTACTGAATAACTATCAATGCCTAGAGTGCGGTTACAGCTTCAGCGCTAATCGCTAACTCATCGAGTCAGCCCCTGTTTCTCATGCAAACAGGGGCTCCCCTTTTGTCAAAGGACCTATTTCCATGGCTCATCTCATTGAACAAATGGCTTACGTTGGCGCAACTCCCTGGCACGGTCTGGGTAGTCGCCTTTCCCCTAAACAACCCATCGAAATCTGGCAGCGCGACGCGGGTATGGACTGGAAGATCCAGGACAGCCCGGTGCATTTCAAATCCGATAGCATCGGTGCACTTGGCTCAATTCACACCTTCCCTGACCAGAAGGTTCTCTACCGCTCCGATACTAAGGCCCCGTTGTCCGTGGTTTCTCAGCGCTACCAGGTCGTACAGCCGCGCGAGGTCTTGGAGTTCTATCGGGACCTCACTGAAGTATCGGGCTACGAGCTGGAAACGGCCGGCGTACTCAAAGGCGGTCGCAAGTTTTGGGCGCTGGCCCGCACTGGTCAAGGTACGACCTTGAAAGGCAACGATCAGGTCAATGGTTATCTCCTGCTGGCCACCTCCTGTGACGGTACCTTGGCTACCACGGCCACACCTACAACTGTGCGGGTAGTTTGCAATAACACGTTGACTATTGCGCTGGACGGTTCGGCCAAAGCGATCAAGGTGCCGCACAGCACGCGCTTCGATCCACAGGCGGTGAAAAAGCAACTCGGTATCGCCGTCTCGCAATGGGACAACTTCATGCACCGGATGCGAATGCTGTCTGAACGCAAAGTTCAGTGGCATGAAGCCATGGGATTCTTCATGAACGTGCTGTGTGATGCCAATCCGAACACGCCACTACCGGCAGTACTTCCCAACGAGCGGGCGCTACGCAAGGTGCAATGCCTGTATGAAGGTCAGGGCCGCGGATCAACCCTGGAGTCAGCTCAAGGAACTGCCTGGGGCCTGCTCAACGCCGTGACGGAGTACGTCGACCACGAACGCCGTGCGAGAAGCATCGAGTACCGCATGGATTCTGCCTGGTTCGGGCAAGGAGCACAGCTCAAGCAACGGGCGCTGGAGGCGGCGCTACAACTTGCAGCTTAGGCCTGGTTTTCACTGTCCTCATCAACCCCTTCCCCATTCTATTCTTCCACTCCCTAAACGCCTGATCAGCCTCGTGCTGGTTAGGCGTTTTTTATGCCTCAAGGAAATGATTATGACCACTCACTCCCTACAACATCTCAGAACTAAACCCCGTCCTGCCTTACGCTTGGTCGGCACCAAACAACTGCCGCGTGAGGACTGGTTGATCGTGCGCAAGCAAGGCATCGGCAGTTCGGATGCCGCCGCCGCTATGGGCCTGAACCCTTATAAATCACAGTTGGAGCTGTGGATGGAGAAAACCGGGCGTGACACCTTACTGCCCAAGCTCGATACGCAGGATGAGGGAAACCCGGCGTACTGGGGCAACATCCTGGAGCCGATTGTCGCATCCCATTACACCCAGCGTAGTGGTCATCGGGTACGCCGGGTCAATGCGGTTCTGCAGCATCCTGATCCCAAACTGGCCTGGATGCTGGCCAATATCGACCGTGAGGTTACCGGTGCGTCAGAAGTGCAGATTCTCGAATGCAAAACCGCCGGCATAAACGGCGCACGCCTGTGGAAAGAAGGCGTGCCCGAGTATGTGCAATTGCAGGTCATGCACCAGTTGGCCGTGACTGGCAAACAGGCAGCGGATGTGGCGGTGCTGCTTGGTGGTCAGCACCTGGAAATCCATCGCATTGAGCGCGATGAGTCACTGATAGCTCGGCTGATCGACCTGGAACGGCTCTTCTGGGATTACGTCGTCAGTGACACCCCGCCGCCAGCAGACGGTTCTGCCTCGGCGGAGCAAGCTTTGCGCTGTCTGTATCCGCATGACAATGGACAAACCGTGGATTTTAGCCAGGACACACTGCTCTGCACGGCCTTTACCGAACTGCAGAACGTGCGCAAGTCGATTGCTCTGCAGGAGGCTCAGGAGGCTCAACTCAAGCAAACGCTGCAACAAGCCATGGGCGATGCCAGTCGGGCGACCTTCGCAACCGGCAGCATCACGTGGAAGAAAGCCAAAGACAGCGCGGTCCTGGATGTCTCCCGCCTGCTAAAAGAAAAGCCTCATCTGCAAGTTCGCTACTCGACCACCAAAGCCGGTAGTCGACGTTTTCTGCTGGCCTGAACGATCGTTCGCTACCCCCTTATCCCTGTGCCCCCTCCCTTCAATGCCACCCTGGTCGCTCGTGCGGTCTCGGTGGCGTTTTTATTTCAGTGTCAGGAGATCTCCCATGCTCAAAGGTTTAGCCATCACACCCCCGGTTTTAGGCCGAATCTCCATCGGCAAGGTCGTCGAAAAGAACGGTAAACGTCTGCCAGAAAAGGACGATCAATTCACCCTCACCTCCCAAGTACAGAACCGTGACGGCTGGTTGCTGCATCCCCTTAACGAAGAACTGCGCAATGGTAAGGACGGCAAGCTGCGTAGCATTCCGATCCGGCTGCTGTTCAACGAGCCGGACCTCAACTTTCGGGCTGACTACAACCTGTTCGAACGTAACACCGGCCGGCCGCTGTGCGTCGGCAATGGTGAGACCTGCAAGCGTCTGACCAAGGATGGCATTCAGTCGTTGCCCTGCCCTTCACCGGATGGCTGTTCACTGGCTCAAGGCAATGCCTGCAAACCTTACGGCCGGCTCAACGTGGTGATTGGCGATGACGATCCACTTGGCAGCTTTGTCTTTCGCACTACCGGCTACAACAGCATCCGCACCCTCGCAGCGCGACTGCATTATCTGCAAGCCATCTCCGGCGATCGACTGGCCTGCCTGCCGCTGGAGTTGCGTCTTCGCGGTAAGTCCACTCGCCAAAGCCACGGCGCACCGATTTTCTACGTAGACATCACGGTACGCAGTGGTCTGGGCATGGAGGATGCCTTAATCGCAGCCAAGCAATTGGAGGAGACCCGCCAAGCCGCAGGCTTTGACCAGAGCGCCTTGGATCAAGCGGCACGGCAGGGTTTTAACAATGGGGCCTTTGAAGACAGCGAGGAGGACACCGGTGCCGTCGTCGAGGAGCTCTTTCCTGTCATTGAGGATCAGCCCAGCCGCATAAAGCTCAAAACCCCATTGGCAGTGCCTGACAAACCCTCACTCGCCCAAAAACTGGAGTCGCAAGCCTCGCAGCACAAAGGCAGGCCTTCGGTTCAGTAGCCCTTCTCAACTCTTCTGCGTTCGCCCTATTCGCTCAGGAATACCCGAATGAAATATCACAAGCTGATAGCCGGTGAAACAACCGGTACCTATGTCATGGAATCCCCGGTTACCGAGGCTGACATCCTGCAAATGGCGCAACAACTGGCAATGAGTCGTCTGGCTAAAGGCCGGGCATTGACGGAACCAAAACAGGTTTTTAGCCATCTGCAAACGCTGCTGCAGTACCACGAGCACGAGGTCTTTGCGCTACTACTGCTCGACAGCAAACATCGAGTGATTGCCTTCAGGGAGCTATTTAGAGGCACGCTGGATGGTGCCAGCGTGTACCCGCGAGAAGTGGTCAAGATTGCATTGGAGCTCAATGCTGCAGCGGTAATTCTGGTACATAACCATCCATCCGGCGATCCTGAACCAAGTCAAGCCGATCGCACGCTAACCCTGGCGCTCAAGAGCGCCCTCAGCATGATTGGCACCCAGACGTTGGATCACATCGTTGTAGGTCATGAAGGCTGCGTATCTCTGGTTGAACGAGGTTACCTTTAACTCCAATGTATACACCGTCCGATGGACCGCCTTTGGCATTGCCAGGGTGGTCGTCGGCACGGTGTCCTTCTATTTTTTTTTGTGATTCAGCGTTGTGCTCAGCTTCTGCTGCACCCGAAACCATGGGAACCATCCCCAAAAACCTTCGTGCTCGACTTACACAGGTAGCTTACACGATGGAAGAAGGCTGCCTGTCCGGCTATCTCGTCGCGATACAAGTGATAGTAAGGATTTTGTGGAATCTCGACCAACCCCCTGACGGCTTCTACTGATAGCCCTAAAGCACTTGCCCACGCTCCTTCCAAGCGATTAAACATATTGTCTCTGCCTGATTCGAGCTTACCCAGCGCATTGAATGCATCGTAGTTCAGCAAGATCGCAAAGTGATGATGTGGTCGCCCGTGCTGCCCTTGTTCCCTAGCCCAGACGTAACGCACCTTGGTGTCGTGTGCGTACTTATTCACAAGTTTCGCCATTTGGCGATTGTGCTTGATCTTGGCTTTAAAGGATTCGATGAAGCGGTCAATAACTTCGTTCGTGAAAGCGTAATCGGGCAATTGATTGTTAGCTGGTAGCCGCAAGTCAAACCTGAATGCGAACACACGAGGGTACTGATTAAGCGCTCGAGATACCGTCTGATGAAGACGGTTTAGGTACTCTTGGATGAAGGGCCCCTTATCCACCTGCACGGTCAGGCCTTGATAAGAACCTTCGTAATGAAGGGTTAAGTTCGTGTTGCCTGGATATCTAGCCATGATGGAGCTCCGAGTATTTAGTTTCATATAGTCAGGCCCACTAGTACATTTTTACTTACACCTAAGAATGCAGAGCACAGTACTGCTCTGCTTAGAGCGCCTATTTCCCTCCGACACACCCCTACACCTAACCAGTACAGACAAGCCAAACTCACAATAGAGATACTGTAAAAGCATAGTACCAATACCGAAACCTTCTGACGGCACGACACTAGATAAAACACCCACAAGCCCTGTTAAAAAAGATACATTACAGAGAAACAACAACTCTGGAAAAACACCATGAAGGATAAGTTCCTTCATGGTGTTAACTAGAACCGAGCCAGTGAAATTCACAAAGGCAAACGCAGCAGATCCTCAAGCATCATTCTTCACCAACTGATCCCGCTCTTTAACTTTACTTAGTATCCAATCGTGAACTTCACTTTCCAGCCAACCTACACAACGGTCCCCCAAGGAAATAGGTTTGGGAAATGAATCTCCCGAAATAAACTTGTAAATCGTAGATCTAGCAAGGCCAGTTAGATCCATGACCTCTTTCAATCGAATTATCCTCATGAACGCATCTCCTGTATTCGTCCAGAGGATTGGCAAGGTCAGTAGAACTTTACTGAGGGCCACGAAACTCCTGGCTACTGGCGAGTCAATGAACCACTCAGAGGCTAGAGAACGGGCATGGTAAGAAGCGACCCTTCCTTGCCATGGGCCGCGGCGTTGACGGATTTTTGAAGACCTTTCGGCAGCCGCCCCTTGTTGACCTCAAGGCGGTTCAGGCCCAGTAGCACTTCAGCGGCTTGTTCACGGGTGCTCAGTTGGGCGAACTCCATGGTGCTGATGCCTTAAACACCGCATATTTCGGCCCTGCCATAAAAAATATCTACTATAAATATTCTAGCTAAACACTATAAAACTCATGCAAAATCTCTATGTCTGTGCTATAATGCTACTGAATTTTTTCTAGAAGACTTATAAAATGGCCATCAGAATCAATGATAATCTTTCTCAGCTCTGGGGAGACAATTTAGTCAATGACCGCAGGGATATTTGGCTATGGAAACGCCTCCAAGAATACGGGCTCAATATTGGCCCCCTCGACAGAGCGCCGCGAGAGATGCGCAACATAATCGCAGAGCGCTTGAGCTTAAACCCACACATCGCTGAGACTTTGAAACAACAGGAAGCGGCAAAACTACTTCATCAGGATCACTTCAAGTGGATACATGAGGGCAAACGCCAAATCTCATGGGTAAGTAATCGATTACTTAGCGCTTCAGGACTTATTCCATTCATGATCCCAACAAACCTACATGGAATAGACAGGCTGTATTACATCGCAGACTGCTGGGAAGCTGACATCACCTACAAGCGTATTGAACTAAAGAACATAGAGGAACTGTGGAGATCACAAAAAAACACTGACAAACCTTTCAGATGGTTTAAAGACGACAACCAAAAAATCTTGCTCGCGTGGGAATGGCTTACAAAGAACACTCAACTCAATCTCTCACGCCCCCCATTTGAAGACTATGAAGACCTTTTAATATATTTTGACGAAAACTTTATCATCAACGAACAAAGAGAGCTCTACCTTACTAAAATTAAAGCACGATGGAGCCAGCAAAAATACAGAAGCAACCTATTAGGAAAGTCTCAGTACAACTTTATACTTTCCGACAAGGCCATTCGAAGTTTAGACAAAATATGCGAACAACATGAAATCAGTCGTGCTCGAGCAATAGAAATCCTCATAGCGCAAGAAGAGATAAACGCTACGTACATTGCTGAAAAACTGAAAAACTCCAAACTACTCAATCAAGATTAGTGGACTTTGCAGAAATAGATACCTGATAGATCTCCGGTCAAGACCCGACCTCACTCTCGGATTATTTCCCGCCCCAGCAGGATCTAGCTCAAGAGAGCGATACAATGGCTGCTCTCTATTTACATGCTCTACATTGTGCCAATCCATGCTGTGACGCAGCTGTTATGCAGAGCATATTGTACGGCCTGGGTCCGTCCTCCCCGACTGAACTAGTATGGGCTCTCATAACTCACGCAGGCAAAGAAACTGGGCCCAGCGCCAAACCTGGCACATCTTGCATTTACAACGTAGTTTCAAACTTCTAACCGGCAATCCAGGCATTGTCGACATCGTTGACGCCAGGACTCACCACGTATTGAATGTTTGGCCGCGCTGTCAGCCACTTGCTGACCAGGAAGTCGTAGTAAAGCTCCACTTTGGATGTAGAACATCCCGGGTGGATGTAGCGATCGATCTTGTTGGTGGCCTTGTCATGCACAGTGGCGTCGCTAAACAAGGTCAGCGCCCGTGCCGGGTTGGTCGCATCCTTGTAGACCTAATGCTGCACCACCCACTAGGCGCCGTGTTTGTTGTTGTGGGATTTGAAGCCTGTATCGCTCAGCGGCTCCTGTGCCACGTCCGCAGCAAGATAGAAATCGTCAGCCTTGGTGGTACTGTAGTAGCCGCCGACGCGGTATTCGCCGGGCGTTGGAGCAGGAAGTAGTAGAGACCGCCCATTTGCTGTACTCGAAGGCAATATGGCATGTGCTGACTCACCAGAGCGAGTGAAGGAATGCACAATCGCCAACAATGGCTATCAGAAGCCGTTGGCTCCGCTCAAAAGTGAGATCCGACGAACAGCTGTGGAATTGAGCATTGATCGACGTAAAGGTAGGAATTTAAGAAGATTCGCGAATGGTATTCCAAAAGGTATTCCAATAAAAAATTTAACCGAAAACAATCTATAATAATCAACATGTTATAGAATCAATTCAGATTACCCCGGCCCACCAAATACGAAGCACCACCAAAACCCGCCTCGTGCGGGTTTTGCTGTTCTGGGCTCCTGAAAACACACCGCCGATTGAACCTTCGGATTTTTCCCGCAAGACATCGCGCCCATGGTGAACTGGTGCTAATCAATCGACACGACTAGCCTTGAAACGTCGCTGCAAAATCAGCGACCGGGTTTAGCAGCTCGGTTAATATCAAGGCATGCAATGCCACCATCCGTTCAAGCGAGCATCCGCGTTCGCTTGTCCGCGTTATGGCGGCTGTGCGTGGGGCACTTTCGAGTGCGCTGGGTTCCTTGATTCCTGGTCTGCTAACCCGCGTACAGTCGCCACCCTTTTCGTTTAGCAGCGATGTCTGGCGACTCCACCAATCAAGGAGTTGCAGTCATGAAAAAGCACAGCCCCAACCCTCCAAGCCCGAGCCAATCCGGCACGGATATCTTCTCTATCGCCCAAAACATCGACCCCGAAACCCTGCTCGTACAGGCCTGCGAAACCCTCGCCTCACTGAACGCGCTCACTACCGACCTGGCTTTCGAGTTCGATGGCGCCTTTCGCCATAAACTCCTCGCCACCCAGCAATTGAGCGTCCTCGGCGAGTTGCTGGTGACGCGCGCACTGGACATTCTTGTGCCAACGGCAGATTCAGAAGCTACGGGAAGGTCCGTTTCCTGACAGGAAACATGACGATCCGTTTGAGCGCCCCAAAAGTAAGAAAAGGTGAGGGTCTATTTTCTTTTAAGATAAACCCCACCTTTGTTGAAACATAAGGATGTGTGCCGCAGTGAACAAGAATTCCTACGCCTACCTGATACCTGTCGTGCTGGGCGTACAGCTTCTGTTGGCCGTGCTGTTTATATGGCAGTTCAGCATCTCACCGGCCATCCACTTCAAACCGGTCGCGGAGAAAGCCTGTTTATCCGTATCTCTCGTCCTGACCCTGGCTGCGTCCGTGATTGTCTGGCGGGTAAGAAAACCTCAGCTGCGGCTCGAAAAAAAATGGACCCTGCTTAAGGCGTTTGCCGGGATGTTCATCCTATGCACGCTGTTCTCGGTGACGCTGTTTTCGTTGGCCATTTTATGTTCGGGCGGCACCCGCAGCAGCTATACGGCTCACTACGAATATTCGTCAGGCGGCAGTAAAAGCTGCAGCGGAATCACGGTCTTCGATGCTGAGCTGAATAATACGATTAAAATCTGCCGCCCCACGTGCATCGGTTATCGCGATGAAGTGAGGGTGGTGAAAGTCAGCAATGACCTGGGGATCGTTGTGAAAGAGGCCGTTATCCTTTGAGCGAGAAAGCCCTCCAGACCCTGATCAGCAGCGATGCCCAACGCTGGCACCTACTGGACATCGTCCGCTCCCTCGCCCTCCCCGACTGCTGGATCGGCGCCGGCTTCGTACGCAACGCGGTATGGGATCACCTCCACGGTCGCCCACTATCTCCACTGACCGGTGACGTCGACGTACTGTGGTTCGACGCCACCTGCACCGACCCCGACGAAGACCGCCGCCTCGAAGCCCTGTTACACGCAGCAGAACCCTCCATCATCTGGTCCGTCAAAAACCAGGCCCGCATGCACCTGCGCAACGGCGATGCGCCCTATCGCAACGCCAGCGACGCCATGCGCTTCTGGCCCGAGACCGCCACCGCAGTAGCCGTCAGGAGAACCGCAGAAGACCTATGCGAAGTTTCAGCCCCTCTCGGCCTGGAAGACCTGTTCAATCTCCAACTCAAACCCACGCCCCGCTTCACCCAGGAAAAACACGCCATCTACCAACAACGCATCACCTCCAAACGCTGGCTAACCCACTGGCCACTGCTGAAACAACCCTGACCCTACAAAAGCCTCACATTCATTCACGAATTATTAAGAATCGCCCTCGTATACTCGCCGATTGCCCGGGCCGTTCCCCCGAACGGCCCCCTGCCCCGGTAGCCAGAATCCATGACGCGTTCCGCTCCTCTGCTGCTCCTGCTCGCTGCGCTGTTGTTTTTCTTTGCCCTTGGCAATCACGAGTTGCAAGGCTCGACCGAGGCCCGTGTGGCCGGGATCGCCATGGCCATGCACCTGGATAACGATTGGGTGGTGCCGCGATTGTTCCGTGAACCCTTCCTGGAGAAACCGCCGCTGAGCCTGTGGCTCGACGCCGGGGCGATTCGCCTGTTTGGCGGTACCACTTGGGCAGTGCGCCTGGCGTCGGCGTTTGCCGGGCTGTTCAGCGTGATGCTGCTGTACGGAATGCTGCGCAAGTTTGGCCGGCCCAAGACGCTGGCGTTTGTCGCGGGCCTGATGCTGGCGACCATGGCCAGTTACTGGAGCAATGTGCGCGGCGTCGGTGAGGATTCGCTGCTCACCCTCGGGGTTACCATGGCGCTGCTGGCGTTCTATCAGGCCGCTCGGCCCGCGTCGGAGCGTGACAGTTCCAACCTGGGCACCTGGTTGCTGTTCACCCTCGGGATGGTGATCGCCACCTTGAGCAAAGGGGTTCTGGGCCTGGCCATGCCGGGTGTGGTGATCTTCGTCTATCTGGCCAGCACCAGCCTGATGGACAAACAATTCAAGCTGGGCGACTGGATCAAGCCCGGGCTGTTCACGCTGCTGGCGCTGGTGCCGCTGATGATCTGGCTGGGTTTCCTGTACCAGCGCGACGGGTTGCAGGGGGTACGTGAAGTGCTGCTGACCAACAGCGTCGGACGCTTCAGCGGTTCATTTGTCGAAGCCGGTCACTACGAGCCGTTCTATTACTACATCGTCAAATTGCCCGAAGCGTTTTTGCCGTGGAACATCCTGGTGTACCTGGGGCTGTGGCACTTCCGCAAGAGCCTGGTGCGCAACCGCTACCGGCTGTTTTTCAGCGTATGGCTGGTGGCGCAGTTCACCCTGCTGACGTTCGCCTCCAGCAAGCGCACGGTTTATCTGATGGCCTTGACGCCCGCCGCGGCAGTGCTGGCCGCCGAGTATGGCGGCGTGCTGCTGGGCTGGCTGAAAAGTCGTGGGCAGGTTTCACACGTTGCCGAACACGTTTATGAAAACCGACGGGGTCTGGTAGGTGGCTTCTTCACCGTGGTGGTGGCCTGCTACCTGATTGCGGCTTTCTGGTTCGCGCCCAAGGCCGATGTGCGCCAGTCGTTTGTGCCGGTAATCAGCCAGATCCAGGCGATGCAGGCGCAAGGCAAGGAAGTGGTGCTGTATCAGGCCAACGAGCGAATCGCCGGCGCCGGGGTGTTCTACATGCAGGGTTACTTGACGATTCTGCAGACGCCGGAGGAACTCAAAAGCTACCTCGCGGCCAAGCCCGGTAACGTGGCCCTGGTGGACAATACTGACCGGCTGAACGTCCCGGTGACGGTGGTCAAGGAGATGGCGATTAACCGTCAGCCGTACTATTTCGTCGAGCAGTAGGGCCTGTCACCACAGCGCCAGGTCGTACGTGAGGTAGATCCGGTAGTTGTCACGATCGCTCGCATAGGTCGAGCGATAAGTGGCCTTGCGCAACTCGATGCCTACGCCTTTGAAGGTGTTGTCCTGGATCACGTAGCGCAGGTTGGTGTCCGACTCCCACTCGCGGGCTTCGCGGCCCTTGAAGTCACCGTTCTGGCCCTTGTAGTAACGGGTCATGAAGGTCAGGCCTGGCAGCACGGCGGCAAAGTCGTAGTCATAACGCAGCATCCAGGTTTGCTCACCGGCCTGGATGAATTTGCCGACACCTGCGTTGCTGAAGGAATACACCGTCGACACGCTGGCGTAGGGCAACGCGGTATTGCCGGTGACTTTCTGATAACCCACGCCCAGCGCCTGCGGCCCTAGCCGGTAGGTGAACAACCCGCTGAACATGTCGCTGTCGACCTTGCCGTTGCGTGCCTCGCCCGCTTCGTTGCTGATGAAGTAACGCAAGTCGCTGGTCAGGCTGCCGGCACCCACTGGCTGTTTATGCAGCAGGCCAAAGAACTGCTGGCGATAGAATTCACGCATTTCGCCGTAGTACCAGGTACCGCTTAGCTTGGGCGTGAAGGCATAGGTGGCGCCGGCGAAATCAAAGTCGCTGCCCTTTTTGCCGCTGTAGCCCTGGGGATAAATGTCCACGCTGTCGGTCGAGTTTCGCAGCTTGAACTTGTCCAGGTGCCCGGCGTGCACGTACAGGTTACGGACGCCGCTGTACTCGACCTGAGTGCCCTGGAATGTTTGCGGCAACAGCCGGCCATCGTTGTACACCAGCACTGGAATCTTCGGCAGCAGCGTGCCGGTTTTCACCACGGCTTCACCGATGCGCATCTTGGCGGTCACGCCCAGGCTGGAGAATTCGCTGGCCGCGCGGCCATCGTCGTGCACCGGCAATAGCCCGGTGCCAGCATGGGCGCGGCTGGAGTCGAGCCGGATCCCCGACAACCCCAACGCATCCAGACCGAAACCCACCGTGCCTTCGGTATAACCCGATTGCAGGTTGAGCAAAAAGCCCTGGGCCCACTCCTTGCGGTCCTCGCCGCCGTCGCGGTAACCGTCGTTGAAATAGTAATTGCGCAAGGTCAATTTGCCGTGGGATTCCTCCCAGAAACCCTGGGCCATCAATGCCGGTGACAGGCTCGCCAGCAAGCCCGTGCACACCACTCCTCCCCTCGTGAAAAGCTCACGCATAACCGTCTCCCGAATGCCGTATTGTGATTTTTTATGGGCAGTTGCTGCCTGCGATACGCTGGACGGCGCCTCGCATTGCGGCGGACACTAACGGCTCCTCGAACGCCCGGCAACGTTATGCGAGAAGCGCATCAGGCTATGCGCAAAGCCCTCAAACCACAGGAAAATCACGGTGAATCTCAAGCAGCTCGAAGCCTTCAAGGCGATCATGTCCACCGGTTCGACCATCGGTGCGGCGACCCGCATGGGCCTGTCGCAATCCGCGGTCAGCCGGTTGTTGAGCCAGCTGGAAGAGGCATTGGGTTTCGCGTTGTTCCTGCGCAAAAAGGGCCGCTTGATGGCGACCCCGGAGGCTGAAGAACTGCTCGCCGAAGTGGCCGGCCTGGTCGACGGCATGCAGCGTATCCAGCGCCTGGCAGATGAGATGCGCGTGGGCCGTTCGCGCAAGAGCCTGATCAAGGTCGGGGTGCCCACCAGCATGACCCAGGAGCTGCTGCCGCGGATCGTCGCCGAGTTTCTCAAGGGCCGGGAAGACATCGTCGTCGAGCTGCTGACCGGTTCCTACGACATGATCGAACGGGCCGTGCTCGACCGCTCCGCCGACCTCGGTTTTGTGCGCTTGCCTACCGAGATTCCCGACTTCGAGATTGAACCGGTGCTGGAAACCGAAGGCGTGTGCGTGATGCCCGCTGACCATCCGCTGACCCGCCACGCCTGCATCGAAGTGCAACACTTGCGGGACGTGCCGCTGGTAATGCTGGGCCGGCAACGGGCCCTGCGGGCGGAGTTGAACCAGGTGTTTCGCGCAGCCAACCTGACGCCACAGGTGCGGGTGGAAGTGCACTCGGTGGGCGCCGCGTGCAGCTTTGTCGCCGAGGGGTTGGGGGTGTCGATCGTCAATGGTTTGCTGGCCAGCCACTTCATGCATTTGCCGATTGTGGTCCGTCCGTTTCGACCGGCATTGCCCTATGCATTCGGCCTGGCGTTTCGCGCGGATGAACCCAGGTCCAAGGTGGTGACGGCGTTTGCCGAGCACCTCAAGCACCGCCTGGCCGCACAAAACGCATAGCCCAACCCAGCCCGCGCATAACGTTGTCGCCGCTAAAACTTTGCCCTAGTGTCCGCTCCACAAGTGTCACCCGACACAACAATAACAGCGCACACCGGGGCAACCAGCATGACCGAACCGCAGATCGTCCGTACCCACTCGCCCACTGATACGCCGGTGGAAAAACCCGCGCAGCGCAAGCAGATCAACCCGGCCCTCATTCTGCTGAGCATCGTGCTGCTGGCTGTCGCCTTCACCTACGCGGTGAACTCGGGCAAGTTCCAGCGCCAGAAAGGCCTGGTGGTTCCGGGCTCCTATCAGGTGCTGGAAAAGCACGACTCCCTGGGCCAACTGTTCTCCGTCGAACCGCGCAAGGCCAGCGATACGGTCGCTCGGCCGGTATCGTTGGTCGAGGGCTTCATGGCCATTCCCCAAGGCATCGAAAAACGCGCCGCGCTGATTTTCATGGTGCTGTTCATCGGTGGGATGTTCGGCGTGTTGAACAAGGCCGGTGTGATTGATGCCGGTCTTGAACGCCTGCTGGGGCTGACCCGGGGCAATATCTACGTGCTGGTGCCCAGCCTCATGCTGGTGTTTTCCGCCGGCAGCACCTTCATGGGCCTGGCCAAGGAATTCATCCTGATCGTGCCGTTGATGGTGGCCATGGCCAACCGCCTGGGGCTGTCGAACCTGATCGGCCTGGCCATCGTGGCCATCTCGGTGAAGATCGGCTACCTGGCCTCCATCTCCAACCCGGTGGCGCTGTCCGTGGCGCAGCCGATGGTGGGGCTGCCGATTTTCAGCGGCCTGAGCATGCGCGTCCTGGCCTACTGCACGTTCCTGCTGGTGGGCATCGCGTTCGTACTGTGGAGTATCCGCAAGCATGGGTTTGATGCCAGCGCGCAGATCACCTTCGAACGCAAACCGCTGCCCCTGCGCCACCTGCTGAACCTGATCGTGCTGGGGGCCGGCATTGGTTTCCTGGTGTACGCCTCGAACCGCTGGGAGTGGAAATACCACGAGCTGTCGGCGTTCTACCTGCTGCTGACCGTGGCGTTCAGCGTAATCGCCGGCCTGGGTGCCAGCACCGCCGCCAGCGCCTTTGTCGACGGCATGAAAAAGGTGCTGATCGCCGGTGTGTTGATCGGCCTGGCGACCGCCGTGGAAATCATCCTCAGCACCGGCCAGGTGCTCGACACCATCGTCAACAGCCTCGCCAATCTGGTGGGTGATCATGGCCCGGTGGTCTCGGCCTACGGCATGTTCTTCGCACAACTGGGCCTGGATGTACTGATCCCGTCCACCTCGGGGCAGGCGGCGGTGACCATGCCGATCTTCGGGCCGCTGGGACAGCTCTCCGGCGTCAGCCCGCAAACCACGGTGTTCGCGTTTTTGATGGGCAACGGCCTGACCAACATGATCACCCCGACCTCCAGCGGCCTGTTGGTATTGCTGGCCACCGCCAACGTCGGCTGGGGCCAGTGGGCACGCTACATCCTGCCGCTGTTTCTGATCTATGCGGTGCTGGCGATGGTGTTGTTGGCCATTGCCGTAGGCACCGGGTACTGAACCCATGAGTGTTTTCCCCATGCAGACGCTGCACAACCAGATGATCGCCATGCGCGACGGCATCCACCTGGCCACCGATATCTACTTGCCCCACGGTCCAGGCCCTTTTCCGGTGGTGATCGAACGCACCCCGTACGACAAGAGCAAACCATCGCGCTCGGAAATCCAGCTCGACGGCCAGCATATTTCCCGCGAGCAAATGGCCGCGCGGTTCACGGCCCAGGGCTTTGTCGCGATCTTCCAGGATTGCCGCGGGCGCTATGCCTCCGAAGGCGTGTTTACCAAATACACCGCCGAGGGCGAAGACGGTTGCGACACCTTGGCCTGGATCGTCGAGCAGCCGTGGTGCAACGGCAAGATTGGCAGCATGGGCCTGTCCTACGCCGCCCACACGCAACTGGCGATGGCCTGCCTGCATCCGCCGGGCCTCGCCAGCATGGTGCTGGACAGCGGCGGCTTCGCCAACGCCTACCAATGCGGGATTCGCCAGGGCGGCGCGCTGGAGCTCAAGCAGGCCACCTGGGCGTTTCGCCAGGCCAAGGAAAGCCCGGCGGCCCTGGCGGATCCGAAGATCCTCGAAGCCCTGGAACAGGAAGACATCCACCAGTGGTTCAAGCGCATGCCGTGGCACGCCGGGCAATCGCCCCTGCGGCATGTGCCGGAGTACGAAGCCTATCTGCTGGAGCAGTGGGCCCAGGGCGACTTCGGCCCGTACTGGCAAGCGCCGGGCATCTACGCCGAGGGGCATTACCACGATCTGCCGGATATCCCGGTGCTGTTCATGTCCAGTTGGTACGACGCCTATGTCAGTTCGACCCTCGCCAACTACGCGGCGTTTTGCGCCGGCAGTACGGCGCAGCATCAGTTGATCATGGGCCCCTGGCTGCATGGTGATCGCAATATCACTCACAGTGGCGATGCGCAATTTGGTGCGCCAGCGGCCTTCGACGGGCAGGTGGCGAAAGACTGGTTGAGCTGCCGCCTGGACTGGTTTGAACGCACCCTCAAGGGTTCGCCGCTGCCTGCACCCGCGGCGGTGAAGGTGTTCTTGATGGGCGGTGGCACCGGTGAGCGCGATCAACAGGGGCGCTTGCAACATGGCGGGCACTGGATCGACAGTCATCAATGGCCGCTACCGGATAGCCGGCAACTCACCCTGCACCTCACCGCACAACGCCAACTGCAACCTGAACCACCGACCACCGAGGGCCAGCTCAGCTACTGCGCCGACCCTGCCGATCCGGTGCCGACCATCGGTGGCGCCCTGACCTCCGGCGCGCCGATTTTTGTCGGCGGCGCTTTCGACCAACGCGAGCGGGCGGACTTCTTCGGTACCCGTGGCGACCAGCGCCCCCTGGCCGAGCGCAGCGATGTCTTAAGCTTCCAGACCGAGCCACTCAGCCACGACCTGATCGTCGCAGGCCCGCTGCGCGTAGAGCTATGGATCGACAGCGATGCGCCCGACACCGACTTCACCGCCAAACTGGTCGACGTCTACCCGGACGGCTACGCCATGAACATCACCGACGGCATCCTGCGGGCCCGCTACCGAAACACCTGGGAGCACCCCATCCTGCTGACCCCGGGTGAGCGGGTCAAGGTGGTGATCGAACCCTTCGCCACCTGCAATCTGTTCCAGCGCGGCCACCGGTTGCGCCTGGACGTCGCCAGCAGCAACTTCCCGCGCTTTGACGTCAACCCCAACAGCGGCGAAGCACCCGGCCAGGCAGAACATCCCAGGGTGGCGCGCAACACGCTACACCTGAGTACCGATTGCCCGTCACGCCTGATACTGACCGTGGTCGAGGCCTTGAGTAACTAACTACCGCCATCCACACGTCGAGACTGCGCACCCTCAGGGACCATTGACTCCCTGAGGACCGGCCATGCCCGCCCAGCCCCCGAACACATCACCACTTACCCCGGAACAACTGAACGGCTACCTGCTGCAAATCGGTCATCGTCTACAGATTTTCCCCAACGGCCACGCACCGGCAGCGCAGTCTTCTACCGAGTTGCTGGAGGTGCAGGCATTGCACACCGCCCTGGCAGAAGAAAGCCGCTGGAGCCTGCAGAACGCACAAGTGCATTACACCGTCCCCGGCGACTGGCTGATCCAGGGCGAGCCCGGCCGGTTGAACCGCACGCGCATCAGCCAGGCATTGCACAAGAAGCTGGCCGCCCTGGAAATCGAACGGCGGCCCAACGGCCATCTACGCAAGAACTGGATACTCGACAGCCACCAGCCGATGCTGGAGGCCGAGGCCAGGCTGAAGGTCAAGGATCGCCTGCTCAGCCCTGCCGACCAGCTGCTGGTGACGAATATCGTCAGCGGCCCCGAGCTGCGCCCGGGTATCCATCGCCTGACGTTTCGCTACCGCCAGCAGACCATCGAGTTCGCCGGGGTGTTCATACTCACGCGCAGCCAGACACCAGTCACCCACCTGGAGATCGAGGACGGTGATGTGTTGCTGTTCACCCCTTCCCGAGGCCTGGAGGCTTTCACCTCGCTCAAACACCTGGACCGCACGTTGCAAGAGCGCATGAAGCAGGCGGCCTGGCGTCAGGAACTGCTGCAACACTTGCCGCGCTGTTACCAGCACTTGCGCGCGGCGAGTATCTGGCCGCTGGTGCCAGGCCCTATCGACAGCCTCCCGCTGAACGAACACACCTACAACGCCCTGCAGGACAAACAACATCAGGACATCGCGTTTGCCCTTGGCCTGGAAGGCCACCCCGCGCCGACAGACGTCGCCAGAATGACCCTCGAACTGGACCAGGCGCTGCGCTGCTCGCCTTGGGACCTGGCCTCGCGCCTGGAACTGCGCGCGCAACAGTTACTGGAAAAACTGCTCCACGAATCCGCCCCCGACTGGTACCGCAGCGCCAATGAGTCTCAGCGCAAAACCCTCGCCGAACACCTGCGCACTTACGAACACCTCAGCCTGCAAGTGCTGGCGCTGCTCGGCCCGGCGGCCTCGCCCGAGGCCATGGCACGCCTGCAATTGCTTGAGCACCTGGACGACGACATGGATATCCAGGGCCTGATCCCCGAGCAACTGCAGATCAGCACTGAACGCACCCTTAAGTCGGGCAACTCGTACAACCAGCACAACAACCTGGTGCAACTGGCAGTACGTGGCTTGCACCGTGGCGATGAACACGCCGGTTCCGAGTTTCTCGAGCACACCCAACTGACCTACGCCCAGCAGCCATTGCCGCCCGAGTTCCAGGACGTCACCCCGGCTTACCTCGCCGAGCTGCTGGCCAAGGTTCAACCAAGCCTGACCTTCGCCGAAGAACAAAAGCGCGCCCACAGTTTGCCCGCCGTACAGGAAGCCATGCAGCAGATGCTCGACAGCCGCCTGCACGCGCTGGCCTACAGTGCATCGTTGCAAAACCATATCAGCGCGGACGACTACGCACTGCTGCAAACCCTGAGTGAAGGCCCCTCGCCCACACTCACTGCCTGCTGCCTGTTCCTGCACAAGGCTCCGCTCAAGGACCTGTGGGTGCTGCGCCAGACCGATGCAACGGGCGCGGTCAAACGCTTGCTGCTGTGCACGCCTCACGCGCCACGCGCCGAACAGTTCCAGGCCTTTGGCAGCGAGCGGGAATTGCAGGCGCATATCCTCGGCTGGAGCCAGGAGATAGCGTTCGCTCCCGGTTCGCGCAGCATGAAAGACTACCTGCTTGAACAGTTGGTCAGCCGGATCCGGCCCAAATACAGCGCGATGCTTTCCGCCCTGGGTTTTACCCCGGCCAGCCTTGAGTATTTGATGATCAGTTTCGGCGCGCCCTCCACCTATGAGGCCTGCCTGGTGGAAATGAGCACCACGACGCTGGCCATGCAGGCCGATGAATACCTGTATCAGATGCCCAAGTGGCTGAGCCAGGCATCGGCAGCCGACCGACAGAAACTCGCCGATCTCAAGGAACAGGCACTGGGCGCGGCAAAGGCCTACGCCGCAAGCCCGGGTAGCCCACAACAGTTTCCCGACTTCGACAGTTACTTGCACAAGGCGGCAAAAACCGCCCTCAACCAACTGCTCGGCAACCCGATCCCGGCGGTAGACCCAAATCTCGTGGGCGTGATCACCCCGCGCGAACGCGTCAGCTACACCACGCTGTACCGCAATGGCTACGACGCCAGCCTGGGCTTTATCAACCCCGACGCCAGCACCACCGCGCAGTTCAAGGGAACGCCCGGCGTCGACCTGAGTCGACTCACCGCGCAAACGGTGAGCAACTCGGTCAGAGGCACCTGGATCGGTGACCGCTATGTCGCCGAGGTCGAGAAAACCCTGTTGGACCCGCAAGGCCCCCACTATGCATGGCGCCGCAACATGGCCCTGGAGGTTGCCCAACTGCACATGCACGTCGCTGCGCTTGAGTGCTGCCTGCAAGGCTGCCTGGCAACAAGCGACCTGGCCTGGCTGGAAAAAAGCATCGACAGCCTGGCCGATAACAGCGATGCCGTGCGCAATCGGTATCGGCTCTATCCCCTGCACATCAGCGGCCAAGTGATCGATGGCTGCTACCTGTTCCACCACGCCAACGACCTGCCCCTGCTCTACACCCCGCACGCACCGGATGGCATCGCCTTCAGGCCGCAACGGGAATTCAACGAACGCCTGAAAAACCTTGAAGGCATGGACACCTACTACATCAGCCGGGTCGCCAGCGTTGAGCGCGCGGCGTTCGAGCCGAGGTTGCATGCGTTGGTGGCCGGCCTGCCGGCACAGCTCAAGGGGGTGTATTCCAAGCCGGTGTTCGACGAAGTGCCTCGCACCGCACTGCCGCTGAAGAACCTGCATTACCATACCTACGACAAAAAGCTGCGTCACCGTATCGACGAAGTCAAAAGCACCACCACCGGGCGCTTGCAGATGATCATGGAGCTGGTCAGCGTGATCGGCGAAATCACCATTGCCGTGCTGACCGCGCCCTTCCCGGCACTGAGCCTGGCCTTGGGCGGCTTGCTGGTGTTCAAGGATTCGATGCTCGCCCTGCATGCCTACAGCCGCAACGACACCGCCGCCGCGCTGGGACACTATCTGGGTGCGCTGCTCAATGCCGGCGGGACGTTGTTGACCGACCTGCGGCCCCTGCTGTTCGCCCCCGTCAAGCTCGCCCGTCCGCCGTTACGCCATATTGCCCGGGTGACCAAGGACCAACAGGCCATGACCTTGATCAAGCAACTGCAACCGCAGCCCCCATTGCCCCAGGGCATGCAGCCTGTGCTGTTTGCCGGCGACAGCCTGTGGGCCTCGCACACCCCGGACAGCCTGGGGCGATTCCTGTTGTTTCGCTACGACAACACCAGCGGGCAATTGCGCTCCACCGGCAAGCTGGTGAACCAGACGGTGGACGGCCAGTGGCAGCGCTCCGGTGTCATCGGTGGCATGCCTGGCCCTGAAAGGCTCGGGCAGCCCTATGAGTTGTCGGAAAAGTTTCGCCGGGACGTATCGGCTGTCATCGCCCCCGAGGACCGGTCGGCGCTGTTCCTGCAAATCGCCTACCTGGATCGAGACCTCAATACCCACAGCATCTGGATCTCGCGTCGGCAACTCGCCCCGGCACTCAAACAGCACCTGGACAATGTCAGGGCCCTGACGGATGACGCCGACGCGTTTTTTGCACGGTTGCCCGCCGTGGTTCCCCGGGCCGAAACCCTGAACCCGGCGCCAGACATTGCCCTGCGTGATTTGCTCAAGCTGCTGATCGATGACGCGCACCACCTGGTAGTGGGCGAGGCACCGTTTTCCACCGCAGCTAAACAGGTGCTGATCGAAAACATGCAATACCTGCGCGAACTGAACGTGACGGTTCTCTATATCGAGCCGCTGTGGCGCGACATTCATCACTTGAAAACCCATTCACGGTTTTCCAGTGGTCTCTCCAAACGGGCCGAGGGCCAGCTCAAATCCATCGACAAGGAAAATTACCGCGACCCCGACGGGTTGCACGGCCACTGGATGCTGGTAAACACCGCGCAACAGCACGGGATTGAGGTTCGGCCGTTGAACGCCTCAAGCTCCTACGACCTGGAAAACACCCTGTGCCTGTTTGATTCACGCCCGGCCCCGATTCGCGCCAACCGGCTGACCAACTTTTACTCCCACACCCTCATCAACGACGACCAGGCGAAAAAACCGGGCGAGCGCTGGATAGCGTTGGTTGATCAAAAACGCATGAGTACCTATCGCGGCACGCCGGGCCTGGCCGACCTGCAAAAGAGCATTGCCCTGCGGGTCGACGACGCCTTCGACCAACCCACCCGAGTCATCGCGGATGTGGCCGGCGGCATTCCCGGCGATGCCCTGGCCAAGGGCGACCTGAAGCTGTCGCTGCACACGGCACGCCAACCGGCGCCGCACCCGGGGCCCTCGGTGGAGCGCTCACACGCGCTACGGCCAACGCGCCCTCTGCCTGTTGAGGCGCCGCGCCACTTCAGCACCTTTGACCTGCCCCATGAACACCTGGGCCTGATCAGCGAGGAAATCACCTTGCCGATAGGCACGCGTGAAGCGCTCTTCGCCACCGCCTACAGGGAGACCGCCAGCAGCCGTCGCGCGGCGCAAACCACCTTCGACCAGACCCGCAAAAAACTTCAGGATCAGGCCCAGGCGTTTTTTACCGAACACACACCGCCTGCTCGGGGAGCACTGCCTGCGGTCGACCCGGCCCTGGATGAGGCGAAATTTATCGATCAACTGCTGGACACCGCCGATGGCCTGGTAGTCGGCGAAGCCCACGCCGGTACGTCGAGCAAAGGCTTCCTCAGCCGGCACATGGAATACCTGAAGGGCCCGCGAGAAGTAAAAACCCTGTACATGGAGCAACTCACCACCGAGCTGCATCAAGCCGACCTGGATATCGTCCACAGCCTGGGCTTTATGCCAGATGAACTGTGGAGCTACCTCAACGCATTGGACAAAGGCCACGGCGTACCGGCCGACAGCCCCTACAGTTTTGTCAGCCTGGTGCAGGTGGCGATGAAGCATAACGTGCGGATCCGCGCGCTCGACTGTGTCGCCAGCTTGCGGGTGGACGGCATGACCGGCTCCAGGACATCAATGTTCAACTACTTTGCGACCCAGGTGATCCGCGCCGATCAACTTCAACAGGGGCCACACAAGTGGGTCGCGCTGGTGGGCGAAACGCACGCCAATACCCATCGCGGCGTGCCGGGCATTGCCGAGCTCAACAACGGCATCAGTCTACTGCTGGACGATGTGCCTCCCGGCTCGGCCAGCGGCTTTGTGCGTGAGCCCGCCAGCGTCCAGGCGCTGCCGCGCGAGCAGCAATGGCCATTGGTGCGCTACGACTTCAAGAAAAACGTCGAAGTCGCCGGTGCGCCATTGCCGCTACCTGCCACGCCCGCACCACCCCTCAGCCTCGAACAACGCCTGCGGCGCAAAGGCGACTACCTGCTTCAGCGCACCCTGGACGACGGGTTGGAGATGGTCCATAAAAACCGCGACGGCGTACTGGTCCACACCGCGTTGCAGCAGGATGCCAGGGGGCACTTCGTCAATCGCTGGAACCTGGATGACCGCCGTTTCAGCAGCAGGGAAGCGTTGATCGACATCATCACCACCAGCAAAAGAATGCGCCAAGTCCACTGATCCTCGCACCGCCCTCTGCATGAGGGCGGTGCGACCGCTCGTCGCTCACGTTCCATAAATCCTGCCCTCACGAAAAAACCGTTTCAGCTCTCGCCAGGGCTGCCGATACCTCCTGACTACCCATCGGCTGGTCGCTACTTCCAGCAACCGGATGTACCCGCAAATCTGTTCCTGGAGGAATGCGATGAATAGTTGGTTCGGCAACATCAGCGTCAATATGAAACTGGGCCTGGGCTTCGGCCTGGTACTGGTCCTCACCTCGATCCTCGCGCTCACCGGCTGGACCAGCCTGGGCGGCCTGATCGACCGCAGCAACTGGATGAGCGACATCACCCAGCTCAACGCTTCGCTGACCAAGTTGCGCATCGTGCGCCTGCAATACATGTTGGCCAACGGCGACGAAGCCGTGGCGCAAAACGTGCAGACCAACCTCGACGGTTTTGTCGCCCAGCAACAGAAGCTGCTGGACAGCTTCAAGAGCCCGGACAACCTCAAGCTGCTCAATGAGCAAAAAGCGATCATCACCGCTTACCAGCAGTCCTTGAACAAAATGCGCGAGGCCTACCGCAACGGTAACGCCGCGCGCCAGGTCATGGGCGACAAGGCTGACATCGCCAATGCGCAGATCAGTGCCCTGGACGCCAGCGTGCGCCAGATGCCCGAGAGCACCGAGCGCTTTGCCCAGTTCGAGGCCGTGACCAGCGCCAAGGAACAGTTCCAGTTAGCCCGCTACGAAGTGCGCGGCTACACCGGTAACGTCAACGCCGAGACTGAAGCCCGCGCCGCCGCGCAGATCGAGAAAGCCATCGACGGTCTGAAAGGCCTGCACGCAGCGTTTGGCGCCAGCCAACAGCCTGCACTGACCGCCCTGGAAACCGCCCTCGGCGCCTATCGCAGCGCGGTGCAGAACTACAAGGCGGCCAACGCCAACATCGTCTCGGCCCGGGCAGAAATGACCACCCAGGGCACCGACATTGTCACCATCAGCGACAAGCTGTACGACATCCAGCTGCAACGCCGCGACGCCGAAAGCGCCCAGGCCCGCAGCCTGCAACTGATCAGCACATTGCTGGCCTTGCTGGTGGGCATCGTGGCTGCGGTGATCATCACCCGCCAGATCACCCGCCCACTGCGCGAGACCCTCGCCGTGGTGGAGCGCATCGCTTCCGGCGACCTGAGCCACAACATCCAGGTGACCCGCCGCGACGAACTCGGCGTGTTGCAGCAAGGCATTCAGCGCATGGGCACCACCTTGCGTGAACTGATCAGCGGCATCCGTGACGGCGTGACCCAGATCGCCAGCGCCGCCGAAGAGCTGTCGGCCGTGACCGAACAGACCAGTGCCGGGGTCAACAGCCAGAAGATCGAGACCGATCAAGTGGCCACCGCCATGCACGAAATGACTGCCACCGTGCAGGAAGTCGCACGCAACGCCGAACAAGCGTCCCAGGCTGCCTCGGCCGCCGACGGTGAAGCCCGTGTCGGTGACAAGGTGGTGGCCGAAGCCATCGCCCAGATCGAACGCCTGGCAGCTGAAGTGGCACGCTCCACCGACGCCATGACGCACCTGCAACAAGAGAGCAACAAGATCGGCAGCGTGATGGACGTGATCAAGGCCGTGGCCGAGCAGACCAACCTGCTGGCGCTCAACGCCGCCATCGAAGCCGCCCGTGCCGGTGAAGCCGGTCGGGGTTTTGCGGTGGTCGCCGATGAGGTGCGCGGCCTGGCCCAGCGCACCCAGAAATCCACCGAAGAAATCGAAGGCCTGGTGGCCGGTTTGCAGAACGGCACCCAGCAAGTGGCCGCCGTGATGAACAACAGCCGCAGCCTCACCGACAGCAGCGTCGAACTGACGCGCAAGGCCGGTGTGTCACTGGAAAACATCACCCGTACGGTGTCGAATATCCAGTCGATGAACCAGCAGATCGCCGCAGCCGCCGAGCAGCAGAGTGCCGTGGCGGAAGAGATCAGCCGCAGTATCGTGAATGTGCGGGACGTGTCGGAGCAGACGGCAGCGGCCAGTGACGAGACGGCCAAGTCGAGTGTGGAACTGGCGCGTTTGGGCGGGCAGTTGCAGCAGATGGTCAGCCATTTCCGGGTGTAAATCCCAGGCACAAAAAAGCCGCCCCGGTCGAAACCGGGGCGGCCCACTTCTCAGACCTTAACGGTCATCAAAGCTGTCCCGCAGGAATTTCCACACGTGATAAACACGCAGGGAGTTCACTACGAGGTCCCACGTACGTCGTGCAAACTTGGACATACTCGGCCCTCCATCAGTTGGGCCTACCTCCAACGCACTTACCGGAACACGTGAGCCTTCGGACGCAGGTCAATGCTTCCAGTGAGGCGGCCGGGCTTTGGGTCCTCCCGCATGAATCCGGCACGGATTACTAGCCCGTGGCGTTCGGTCCATAAATTCGCGCGCGTACCCAGCCCACCTACAAACGACATACACAGAACGGGGGCGATACTAACCAACATCCTGCTCGAAGGTGTGACTTGGGAGAACTAATCCACCGGTAACGCTCCAAGAATTTATTGCCAGTTTTTGCAGTCGTCCTTAAATAGCGTAGATCTCAAAGAACTGAAAACACCGAGTGTCACCAGGCCTTGCGTGATGCCTGAACCGACAGTAGTATCCGGTCAGCAGGTCAATGCTTCCGGTGAGGCGCAACCCCAGCCGCGAACTGGGATTGCAATAAAAAACCGCCCTACTAAGGCGGTTTTTTATTGCCTGCGATTTATGCGCGCAGCCTCAGCTGCTGACTTCTTCAACAAACACCAACCGGTTCCCCGACGGGTCGCTGATGCTCATTTCGCGACTGCCCCATGGCGTGTCTTCAATCCCCGGCTTGGCGTTGCGGTAATGCTTGGCCAGCAATTGTTGCTGGTACGCTTCCAGCCCTTGAGCCTGAATCCGCACCGCCGCACCTGGCGTGCAATCGCCATGGTGCTCGGACAAGTGCAGCACGCAGTCCCCCAGCGACACCTGCAGGTACAGCGGAAAGTTGTCTTCAAACCGGTGCTGCCAATCGACCTTGAACCCCAGGAAATCGACGTAGAACTCCAGGGTTTTGGCCTCGTCGAAACTACGCAAAATGGGGGTGACGTTTCCTAAGTGCATGGCGATTGGCTCCGTGTTTGAGAGCGGCCACTATACGGCCGCAAACCCCTTACGCAAATCCCCGCTGCGCGCCAGGAATCGTCCGGGACGCTGCCCGTTGGCCTGCCCGTCGCTGTAGCTGAGCACGCCATTGACCCACACACCGTCAATCCCTTCCGCCGCGCGTTGCGGCTCTTTGAAGTCCGCCACATCCCGCACCCGCAACGGATCAAACAGCACCAGGTCGGCCCAATGCCCTTCACGGATCTCACCGCGCTCGGCCAAGCCAAAGCGCGCTGCCGACAGTCCGGTCATCTTGTGCACGGCGGTGTGCAGCGGGAACAAGCCAAGGTCCCGGCTGAAATGCCCCAGTACCCGGGGAAACGCGCCCCACAGACGTGGATGAGGAAACGGATCTTCCGGCAAACCATCCGAGCCAATCATCGACAGCGGATGCGCCAGGATGCGCTGCACGTCGGTCTCGTCCATCCCGTAATACACCGCCCCGGCGGGTTGCAGGCGGCGGGCGGCGTCCATCAGCGGCACCGCCCACTCGGCGGCGATATCCTGCAGATCCCGCCCGCCCATTTCCGGATGCGGCGCAGACCAGGTGATGGTGATGCGAAACGCATCGGTGACTTGCTTGAGGTCCAGGGTCGAAGAGCTGGCCGCATACGGGTAGCAATCGCAGCCCACCGGGTGGGTCTTCGCCGCGTGTTCCAGCGAGGCCAACAACTGCGGACTGCGCCCCCAGTTACCGGCGCCCGCGCACTTGAGGTGGGAAATGATCACCGGCGCCTTGGCATGCCGGCCGATCAGAAAAGCCTCGTCCATCGCCTCCAGCACCGGTTCGAATTCGCTGCGCAAATGGGTGGTGTACACCGCGCCATACGCCGTCAGTTCTTCACTCAACTGCAGCACTTCATCGGTCTCGGCGTTGAAGGCGCTCGCGTATGCAAGCCCGGTGGATAAACCCAGGGCACCGTCCGCCAGACTCTCCTGCAACTGCACGCGCATCGCGGTGATTTCACCCGGCGTGGCGGTACGGTGCAGGTCGTCCATATGGTTGCTGCGCAGCGCGGTGTGGCCGATCAGCGCCGCCACATTGACGGCCGGGTGGGCGTTTTCCACCGCCGCCCGGTAATCGCTGAACCGTGGGTAGGCAAAGGCCTCGGCGGTGCCCAGCAGGTTCATCGGGTCCGGTGGATCAGCCTGCAAGCTCACGGGCGAGGCGCTGATGCCGCAGTTGCCGACAATCACCGTGGTCACGCCCTGGCTCAGCTTGGGCAGCATCTGCGGGTGACGGATCACCACCGTGTCGTCGTGGGTGTGCACGTCGATAAACCCAGGCGCCAATACGCGCCCGGTGGCGTCGATTTCATGCTCGGCGCTGTCTCGGGACAGGTCGCCGATCTTCTCGATACGGCCCTCGTGCACTGCCACATCGGCGACATAGCCGGGGGTGTTGCTGCCATCAATGATCAGCGCCTGGCGGATCAGCGTGTGGTACTTCATCTCAATCTCCAAGCGGCAGGCTGTCAGGGCCACCGCGATAATCGTCCAGGGCCAGCTTGATCCGTCGCAGGCGTTCCTGGTTGTCGTCCGGCATGGCCAAGGCCAGCTCGGTAGCGAGCACATCGATGGCCAACAGCATTCCGTAGCGCGCCGCCGTTGGCTTGTAGATAAAACTGGTTTCGGCCGGTTGCAGCGGCAGCAGCACGTCGGCCAACTGCGCCAGCGGTGAATCCGGCAGGGTGATGGCGATGATTTTTGCGCCGTAGTTGCGTGCCAGCGCCACCACGCCCAATACCTCCGGGGTGATGCCGGTCAGCGAGCAGACGATCAGCGCATGCTCCGGGCCCAGGGTGGCGGCGGTCACGCGCATCATCACCGGGTCGTGGCAGGCGTTGATCGCGTAGCCCAGGCGCACCAGGCGCACTTGCAACTCGTCGCTGCACAGGCTCGACGGCCCGCCCATGCCGAACGCGTGGATCATCCGCGCATTGCCCAGCAGGCTCACGGCGTCGACAAAGCTGCGCTGGTTGAAACCGGACAGGTGCCGGCGCAACGTCGCCTCGATATCGCTGAGAATCTGCCGGTGGAACGCCGACTGCTCCGGCAGGCCCGCAGGGTCGAGGAAACGGCTGCCGACACCGCTGGCCTGGGCCAGTTGCAGGCGCAGGTCACGCAGGTCGCGGCAGCCGACGCTGCGGGCAAAACGCGACAAGGTGGCGGTGCTGACCTCGGCCCGTTGGGACAATTCTTCCAGGCTGGCGGACGCTGCAAAGCCGACATCATCGAGCATCAGCTTGGCGATACGCCCTTCGCCGGCGCTGAAGGAATCCTGGCGGGCGCGGATCTGGTAGAGGATGTCCATCGGTTCGGCTCCGGGTTACAAGATGCAGGACAAACCATAAGTCAGACCGAAGGCGACCACCGAAATCAGGGTCTCCAGCACGGTCCAGGTCTTGAAGGTCTGGATCACCGTCATATTGAAGTATTCCTTGATCAGCCAGAAGCCGCCGTCGTTTACGTGGGAAAAGATTACCGAACCCGCGCCGGTGGCCAGCACCAGCAATTCCGGGTGTGGATAACCCAGGCCCATCGCAACCGGTGCAACCACGCCTGAGGCCGTGGTCATGGCCACGGTGGCCGAGCCGGTGGCGATGCGCATCAGCGCGGCGAACAGCCAGCCCATCACCAGGGGCGACAGGTTGAAGGCGTGGGCCAGGCCGAGGATTTCATTGGTGACCCCGGCGTCCACCAGAATCCGGTTCAAACCACCGCCCGCGCCCACCAGCAAGGTGATGCTGGCGGTCGGTGCCAGGCATTCGTTGGTGAACTTGAGGATCGACTCGCGGTTGAAGCCCTGGGCCAGGCCGAGGGTCCAGAAGCTCACCAAGGTCGCCACCAGCAGCGCAATCACCGAGTTACCGATAAACAACAGGAACTGGTTAAAGGCGGTGCCCGGTGTGGAAATCAGGTTGGCCCAGCCGCCGATCATCATCAGCACCACCGGTAACAGGATGGTGCCCATGGTCAGGGCGAAACTCGGCAGGCGGGTGCGCGGCTCGCGGTCGATGAACTGGCGCTCCAGCGGGTTTTCCGCTGGCAGGTGAATGTGCGGCACGATGAACTTGGCGTACAGCGGGCCGGCAATGATCGCGGTGGGTATGCCAATCAAAATCGCATACAGCACCGTCTGCCCGACCGAGGCGTTATAGGCCAGCACCGCCATCATCGCCGCCGGATGCGGCGGCACCAGCGCATGCACCACCGACAAACCGGCCACCATCGGCAGGCCGACCATCAGGATCGACACGCCCACCCGCCGCGCCACGGTAAACGCGATCGGCACCAGCAACACAAAACCGACCTCGAAAAACAGCGGCAGCCCCACCAGGAATGCAATGCACACCATTGCCCAGTGCGCATTCCGCTCGCCGAACCGATTGATCAACGTGCGCGCCACCTGCTCGGCGCCGCCGGACTCGGCCATCATCTTGCCGAGCATCGTCCCCAGCGCGACTACCAGCGCAATATGCCCCAGCGTCTTGCCGACGCCGGCCTCGTAGGAACCCATGATCGTATCCGCAGGCATCCCGGCCAACAGCGCGAGGCCAATAGACACCAGGGTGATGACGATAAACGGGTTGAGCCGGTAACGCGCGATCAATACGATCAATGCAATGATGGCGATGGCGGCGTAGATCAGCAGCCAATACCCCGGTGATGCGGCCATGCGGTACTCCTCGGAAAGGGTCACGTCGAATAGGTTGTGAAAGTCATAAATCATTACCGAGGTGGATTTTCAATTTTTATGAAAGTAATTTTCGCCCACAGACACGCCCTGTCGCACAGGGATATGCCCTGGGTCAGTGGATGAAAATTCGGGGGGCGTTCTTACATGAAGATCGCCGGGCTGGAAACTCAACTGCGCAGGCCGAGTCTTAGACTGCACACCGACTCATGACCAGGAAAACCCAGAATGAATCGTAACCACCTGCTTGTCCCTTTCGCCGCCGGCGCGCTGTTGCTGGCCTTGGGCGGCACGGCCTCGGCCGATGAGAACCCGGCACTGAAAAAATGCATGGACGGCGCCAACACCACCGCCGACATGGTCGATTGCAACGCCAAGGAAACCAAGGTGCAGGACGCGCGCATGAACACCGCCTACAAAGCCGCCATGACCGCGATGGAAGGCAACCGTAAACAGCAATTGCAGGACGTACAGCGCCAGTGGCTCAAGTTTCGCGATGCCAACTGCGGCTTCATTGGCTCGGCAACCGGCGGCACCATTGATCAGGTCAACGGCTCCGGCTGCGTGCTGGACATGACCCAGACCCGCGCCCAGGAACTGGAAAACCTGGTCGGCCCATGATCGTTCCCACGCTCTGAGTGGGAACGCATCCTGTGACGCTCCGCGTCACGACTTCAAGAGCGGACGCGGAGCGTCCAAAGCGGCGTTCCCACGCAGAGCGTGGGAACGATCATCGTACTTCAACAACGGTCAGTCGTGCTGCACCCGCGCACGCTTGAGCAGTTTGCGGCAGCGCTCGGACAGGTGCAGCACCCGCAAATGCTTACCGGCCTTGGCGTAGCGCTCCCGCAAGGTCATCAACGCGGCAATCGCCGAATAGTCGACGAAGCTCAAGTGACGACAATCCAGCGTCACCTGGGCCGGGTCGTTGGCCGGATCGAACCGGTTCAGGAACGGCGTGGTCGAGGCAAAAAACAGCGTGCCGTGCACCCGATAGAGTTTGCTGCCGTCCGCTTCCATATGCTCGTCCGCGTACAGCTCACGCGCTTGCTGCCAGGCGAAGTTCAGCGCCGCAATCACAATCCCGCACAGCACTGCGGTCGCCAGGTCGGTGAACACGGTAATCACCGTCACCGCCATGATCACCAACACATCGTTCAGCGGCACCTTGTTGATCACCCGCAACGAAGCCCAGGCAAACGTCTGCTGAGACACCACGAACATCACGCCTACCAGCGCCGCCAGCGGAATGCGCTCGATCAGCGGTGACAGAAACAGAATGAACAACAGGATCATCACCCCGGCAAACACACCGGAGAAGCGCCCGCGCCCGCCGGAGCTGAGGTTGATCACGGTTTGACCGATCATCGCGCAGCCGCCCATGCCGCCAAATAAGCCCGAGACCATGTTGGCTGCGCCCAGGGCCACGCTTTCGCGGTCGGGGTAGCCGCGGGTTTCAGTGATTTCGTCGGTGAGGTTGAGGGTCAGCAGGGTTTCCAGCAGGCCGACCATGGCCATCAGGATCGCGTAAGGCGCGATGATGTGCAGGGTTTCGAGGGTCCAGGGAATCTGCGGCAACGCGAAGGTCGGCAGGCCGCCGGCAATGTGGGCCATGTCGCCCAGGGTGCGGGTAGGCAGGCCGAGCAGGTACACCGCCAGGCCCACGCCGAGGATCGCCACCAGGGCTGGCGGTACGGCGCGGGTCAGGCGCGGCAGCAGGTAGACGATGGCCATGGTTGCCGCGACCAGCCCGGTCATCACGTACAGCGGCGTGCCACTGAGCCAGGTGTCACCGCTCTTGAAATGCTCCAACTGCGCCAGGGCGATGATGATCGCCAGGCCGTTGACGAACCCGAGCATCACCGGGTGCGGCACCATGCGCACCAGCTTGCCCAGGCGCAACAGGCCGAAGGCGACCATGATCAAGCCGCCCAGCAACACCGTGGCCAGCAGGTACTGCACGCCGTGCTGCACTACCAGCGCAACGATCACCACCGCCATCGAACCGGCGGCACCGGAGACCATGCCGGGCCGGCCGCCGAACAGTGCGGTGAGGGTGCAGATGATGAACGCGCCATAGAGGCCCATCAGCGGGTTGAGGTGAGCCACCAGGGCAAAGGCGATGCATTCGGGGAGCAAGGCAAAAGACGTGGTGAGTCCGGCCAGGGCGTCGGCGCGCAGACGGGTGAGGTTCATTGAAGTACCGGGGAGTTGCGAGGGATAAGGCGGGGGATGGTACGGAATTGGGCGGGGTGGGGCTAGTGTTGGGTAAGACCGTTGGACCGAGTCGCCCCTTTCGCGAGCAAGCCCGCTCCCACACTTAACCGAGTTCCAACTTTGGAATGCGGTCAAATGTGGGAGCGGGCTTGCTCGCGAAGGGCTCGCCTCGGTCTCAAGCGAACATCAAACCATCTCGTTGCGAATCCACTCAACTACGGAGGTCCGCTTCGGCGCCCACCCCAGCAATTCCCGCGCATGCTTGCCGCGCACCCGGCTGTTGGAGCCCAAGCCATAGTTCGCCATCTCATAACCCCACTCGGCTTCGGCATCCGCCAATGGCCAATCCTGCGGTTTACCCAGCTTCAACGCTTCGGCAATCGCGGTGGTCATGTCGACAAACGCCGCTTCGCCACTTTCCACAAAGTAGAACGTGCCCGGCACATTCTTTTCCAGCGCCAGCAGGTACAGCGCAACCACGTCTTCGATATGCACGTTGGACCAGATGTTCTGGCCGGTACCTACATGACGAACCACACCGCTTTTGCGTGCCTGTTTAAGCAAACGTGGCAACTGCACGCTGTCGCGCTTAACGCCCAGACTGTGACCGTAGATCAAGGTGTTGCAGATCACCGCCGAGTTCACGCCGTCTTTGGCGGCAGCCAGGATCAAATTGTCGATAGCCACACGAGCGGCCTTGTCGACGGTCGGCTCCGGCAAGTTGTCTTCAAAATAGATGACATCGCTGGACTTACCGCCCGACGCATCGCCGACGATGCTCGAACCGCTGGTGTGCAGGAAGGTTTTGTTGGATCCGCGCAACGCGGCCAGCAAAGTTTCCACCGCGCCGCGATGGTCACTGCTGGCGGCGTTGATAACGGCGTCTGCTTTCTTCGCTTGCTCGGTCAACAACGCACTGTCATCCAGCGTGCCGATCACCGGCGTGATGCCCAATGCAGTCATTTCTTCAGCCTGCTCGGCGCTGCGCACCAGGCCGGTGACGTTATGGCCGGCCTTGACCAGGCCAGTGGCGATGGAGCCGCCGATAAAACCGGCAGCGCCGGTAATGAATACGTTCATGGAGGTGTCTCCCTGCGTGAGTAATTGATGGCGTCAGTATTGCGGACCCATCCATTCCGAATAAGTCCGCATTGCCCAATTCACTCTTGCGCAGGGGTCACGAATCAACGGGCGTAGCTGGACAGCTTGCCTTGGATAAAGTCCAGGAAGCACTGGATGCGCAAGGCCAATTGCGAGTTGCGGTAGTACACGGCATTGATCGGCTGGCGATAGCCGCTGTTGAACTCTGCCAGCACCGGTATCAGGCGCCCGCTTTTGATGTCCTGGGCGGTCATGAAGTCCGAGAGACAGGTGATGCCCTGCCCTTCCAGCGCCAGTTGGCGCAAGGTTTCACCGCTGGAGGCGGCGACGCCCGGCTGGATCTGCCAGCGATCGCCGTGCACATGGCGCAGCGGCCAGTGGTTCAGGGTTTCGGTCTGGGTGAAACCGAGCAAGGTGTGTTCGGCCAGTTCGGCAACGGTGCTGGGCGTACCGTGCTGTTCCAGATACGCCGGGCTGGCGAGGATATGCAGCGGGCTGCATCCCAGTGAGCGGGCGTGAAGGGTCGAGTCGGCCAGGGCACCGATGCGAATCGCGATGTCGGTGCTTTGCTCCAGCAGGTCGATGATCAGGTCGTTGCTGTTCAGCTCCAGCTGGATGTCCGGGTACAGGCCACGAAACTCGGCGATGTACGGCACGATCGCATGCAACATGAACGGCGACGCCGCGTTGATCCGCAGGCGCCCCGACGGGGTTTGCTGGCGCGACGACAGGCGTTCTTCCAGGTCGTCCATCTGCTCGAGGATCACCTTGGCCCGCTCGAAGAAATACTTGCCCTCTTCGGTCAGGTCCATGCGCCGGGTGGTGCGATTGATCAGGGTGGTGTCGAGCTTGGCTTCCAGGCGCGACAAAGTGCGGCTGACCGCCGACGGCGTCTGCCCGACCTGCTCGGCTGCGGCGGAAATCGACCCGCATTCAATCACGCAGACGAAGATCTGTAGCTCATCGGATCGGGCTTTCAACGTGAATCCTCTTTATAGCGGCTGCACGGATACTAGCCGCATTACAGACTCAGGTTAAACACCTGTGCCAGATGCTGTTCATAACGCGCCACGTCGGCTTCGATGGCCGGGCGTTTCATCACGTCCACGCAGAGGAAGGTCGGCAGGCCGGTCATGCCGAGGAACTCGTTGGCCTTGTGGAACGGGAAATACACCGCGTCCACGCCCTTGGCTTCGAAGAAGTCGGTGGGGTCGTCGAACGCTTGCTGGGGAGCGTTCCAGGTCAGGGACAGCATGTATTGCTTGCCCTGGATCAGGCCGCCGCTGCCGTATTTCTGCGACGAGTCGGAGCGGGTGCGGCCGTCGCTGGCGTACAGGCTGCCATGGCCTTCGGTGAAGACTTCATCGATGTACTTCTTGACGATCCACGGAGCGCCCATCCACCAGCCGGGCATCTGGTAGATGATCACGTCGGCCCAGAGGAATTTGGCGACTTCTTCGGCCACGTCGTAGCCGGCGTCGATGTGGGTTTCCTTGACGTCGATGCCGCCACGGTCCAGTACCGCCAGGGCGGCTTCATGCAGGGTGCTGTTGTAGCGACCGTCGGAATGGGCGAATTTCTTACCGCCGTTGAGCAGGAGTACTTTTTTCATAGGGGTTGCCTAAAGATTAAAAATGTCTGAAGGCAGGGTAACGGGGTCGGTGCTTTGGAATAAGCGTCCCGGCGGCAAAATACATTTGACCAAGGCGCACGAATCAACGGCATATTGTTAACCACTGATCAGCAGATGACCTCCCAGCGCGGCCATGCCGATAAAGAACACCCGCTTGAACAGCACGGCACTGATGCGCTGGCGCAGGGCCTGGCCCAGCCACATCCCGAGCAGCGCGGGAACCAGCGCCAGCAACGAGGCGTTCAATTCGCCGCCGCCCAGGCTGCCACGCCAGAACAGCCCGGCTGCCAGCGCCAGGGTCGACACGGTGAACGACAGCCCCAACGCCTGCACCAGCTGATCGCGGTTCAAGCCCAACGCTTGCAGATACGGCACCGCCGGTATCACGAACACCCCGGTGGCCGAGGTGATGACCCCGGTCAGCACGCCGCACAGCGGGCCCAGCCAGCGCTCGGTGGCCGGGCTTACCTTGAACGTCGGCAGCAACAGCCCGCTCAAGGCATACACCAGCAGCGCGCCGCCCAACGCCCGCACCACCCAATGCCCGCCATCCATGCCCAGCCACAACGAGCCCAGCCCGGTGCCGAGGAAAATCAGCAGGAGCATCGGCCACAGGCGTTTGATCAACGCGCTCAGGTGACCGCCGAAGGCCAGTTGCCAGAGGTTGGTGACGGTGGACGGGATGATCAGCAACGCCGCAGCCTGCGCCGGCAACATAGCCAGGCCGAGCATGCCCATGGCGACGGTAGGCAGGCCCAGGCCGATGACGCCCTTGACCGTACCGGCCAGCAGGAAGGTGCCGATCACCAGCAATGTCAGGGCCGGGCCGAGGTTTTGGTAGAACGCGAGTAAGGTATTCATGGGTCGATTTTGCAGGTTTGGGTGATGTCTGAAAATTCGCCATATACTGAGGCAGCCTCTTGTTTTGCATGAGGCAGATGGCCTCTTCGCGAGCAAGCCCGCTCCCACATTTTGAAAGGGTTCACAGATCTAAATGTGGGAGCGGGCTTGCTCGCGAAGAGGCCCGTACAGACACTGAGATCCCCAGCACATGCACTTTGACCTGATCGACCTGCGCCTGTACCTGCACATCCTCGACACCGGCAATATCACCGCCGGCGCCAGCCGCAGCCATTTGTCCCTGGCGGCGGCGAGTGCACGGATCCGGGCGATGGAAGCCTCGCTGGGCATCGAGTTTCTTGAACGTGGCCGCCGTGGCGTCACCCCGACTGCTGCGGGTAAAGCCCTCGCCCGTCACGCCCGCCTGCTGTTGCAGCAAGCCGATCACCTGCAGCAAGACCTCGCGGAATACGCCAACGGCGTCAAGGGCCAGGTGCGCCTGCTGTGCAACACCACCGCCCTTAGCGAATACCTGCCGGAGCTGTTGGCGGACTTTCTGCACGAGCACCCCAACCTCGACATCGACCTGCAGGAACTGCCAAGCCTGCGCATCACCCACGCCTTGCGCCAGGGCGCGGCAGACCTGGGGATTATTTCCGACGCAGTAGATACCCACGGCCTGCAAACCCTGCCCTTTCGCGACGACCCGCTGGTGCTGATCATGCCGCTGGATCACCCGCTGGCCGGGCGCACCGTGAGTTTTATCGACAGCTTGCAGCACGACTATGTGGGCCTGGCCGCCGACAGCGCGCTGGCGGTGTACCTGGAGGAACAGGCATTGCACGCAGGCTTTCGCTTGCAGACACGCATCCGCGCAGATGGGTTTGACGGGCTGATTCGCATGGTTGCCCGGGGCGCCGGGCTGGGGATCGTGCCCCTGGCCGCGCTGGAACGCTGGCCGTTGGAGCGGCGCTTCAAGGCCCAATCCCTGAGCGAGGATTGGGCCTGTCGCAAACTGCTGTTATGCGCCCGCGAGTTCGAGCAATTGCCCGGTTACGCCGCCCAACTGCTAAACGCCCTCTCCCCCTGTAGGAGCGAGCTTGCTCGCGAAGCACGTCAACGATAACGCGGGCTTTCTGATTTAACCCGGCGCCCTCGGGTTTTTCGCGAGCAAGCTCGCTCCTACAAGGTTTTGGCGACCCTTGCGGAAGAACACGTAGTACACCAGCGACAGAATCAGCAGGAACGGCACCCCGAACACCAGCGTCATCTTGAACGCATCGGTGAAAAACGTGGTGATCATCACCGCGCCCATCAGCACCAGGCCCAGCAGCGTGCTGTAGGGAAACAGCGCCAGCTGGAACGACAGCTTCGCCCCGCCGTGACGCTTGCGGTAGCGGCGGAAAAACAGGTGCGTGAGGAAGATCATGAACCAGGTGAAGATCGCGCCAAACATCGAGATCGCCATCATCAGGGTGAACGAGCTTTCCGGGTACACCACGTTCAGCAGGGTCGCCAGGGCAATGCCCGAGCTGGACAGCAACAAGGCGTTCAACGGGATCCCGCTCTTGCTCAAGGCGCCCATGGACTTGGGCGCAAAACCGGCGCGGGACAGGCTGAACATCATGCGGGTGGTGATGTAGAGCTGGCTGTTCATCGCCGACAGCGCAGCGATCAGGATCACGAAGTTCATCACCCCGGTGGCGCCGGGAATGCCGATGGTCTGCATCACCGTGACGAACGGGCTCTGGGCGTGGCCGGCCTGGTTCCACGGCACGATGGCCAACATCAGCGCCAGGGTCAGCAGGTAGAACACCACCAGCCGCACGATGGTCGCGCGGAAGGCTTTTTTCACCGCCTGCTCCGGGTCGGCCGCTTCACCGGCGGCCACCGCGATCATTTCCACGCTCAGGTAACTGAAGATCGAGACGATCACCGCGATCCACATGCCGCTCAACCCGTTCGGGAAAAAGCCGCCGTGGGCCGTGTAGTTCTGCACACCGTAATCCGGATTGCCGGAGCCGAACACCACGTACACCGCGAGGATGATGAAGCCAACGATGGCGCTGATCTTGATCGTGGAGAACCAGTACTCGAAGTTGCCGAAGGTCTTGACGCTGATGGCGTTGAGCACGATCAACACGCTGGAGAACGAGACGATCCACACCCATTCCGGCACGTTGGCAAACCAGTACTTCATGTACATCGCCACCGCCGTGACCTCGGCGCCCACCGCCAGCACAATCGCCGCCCAGTACGCATAACGCACCAGGAAACCGGCCAGCGGGCTGACGTAAAATTCGGCATACGCGCCGAAGGAGCCCGAGGTGGAATGCGCCACGGTCATCTCCGCCAGGCAGCCCATCAACAGCAAAGTGATCAGCGCACCGATGGCATAGCTCACCAGTACGCTGGGCCCGGCATAGCCGATGGCGTAGGCGCTGCCCATGAACAGCCCGGTGCCGATGGCGCCACCGATGGCGATCATGCTCATCTGGCCGGAAGTGAGCTGGCGCCTGAGGCCCAGTTCGCGATTGGTGATTTCGGCAAAGCCTTGGTCTGGCGTGGTCACGTGGCGTGCCCCTTTATTATTGTGATTGCACTGCTTTCTGGTTGAAACACTGTCCCCTGTGGGAGCGGGCTTGCTCGCGAATGCGGTGTGCCAGTCAATACATCAGAGACTGATAGACCGCATTCGCGAGCAAGCCCGCTCCCACATTTTTTGCTCTGCGTTTACTCAGGTGACGCTGTGACGAACCTTGAACTGCGGCTGGTCCCAGGTTCTCTGATCGAGAATCTCACCCAGGATTTCCACCGCATCCCACACTTCAGCAAAGCTGGTGTACAGCGGGGTAAACCCGAACCGCATGATCCGCGGCTCGCGATAATCACCAATCACGCCACGAGCGATCAAGGCCTGGATAACCGCGTAGCCTTCCGGGTGTTCGAAGCTGACGTGGCTACCCCGTCGGGCATGCTCACGCGGGGTGATCAGGGTCAGGTCGTGGGCGGCGCAACGGCTTTCCACCAACTCGATAAACAGGTCGGTCAACGCCAGGGATTTAGAGCGCAAGCTGGCCATATCGGTCTGGGCAAAAATATCCAGGCCACACTCCACCATCGCCAGCGAGGTAATCGGCTGGGTGCCGCACAGGTAGCGGGCGATGCCCTGGCTCGGGGCATAACGCGATTCCATGGCGAACTGTCGGGTATGCCCGAACCAGCCCGACAGCGGCTGCGTAACCACATCCACCAGCGCCGGGTTGACCCACACAAACGCCTGGGAGCCGGGCCCGCCGTTGAGGTATTTGTAAGTGCAACCAATCGCATAATCGGCACCGGCCTGATGCAGGTCGATCGGCACCGCGCCCGCTGAATGCGCCAGGTCCCAGATCGCCAGCGCGCCACATTCATGGCTCAAGGCAGTCTGGGCCTGCATGTCGTACATGTAGCCGGTCTTGTAGTTGACGTGGGTGAGCATCACCACGGCCGTGTCCTGGTCGATGGCTTTCGGCAGTTCGTCCGGGCTGTTGACCAAGCGCAGGGAGTAGCCCTGTTGCAGCAGTTCGGTGAGGCCTTCGGCGATGTACAGGTCGGTGGGGAAATTGCTCGCTTCGCTGACGATCACCTTGCGGCTTGGCGCGCGTTCGCGTTGCACGGTCAGCGCGGCGCTGAGCACTTTGAACAGGTTGATGGAGGTGGTATCGGTGATCACCACTTCACCGTCGCGGGCACCGATCAGCGGTGCCAGGCGATTGCCCAGGCGCTGGGACAGGTCGGCCCAGCCGGCACTGTTCCAACTGCGAATCAGCCCATTGCCCCACTCCTCGGCGATCACCGCTTGCGCCCGTTCCAGTGCCGCTACCGGGCGCGCACCGAGGGAGTTGCCGTCGAGGTAGATGACCCCGGCCGGCAAGGCGAATTGGTTGCGCAATGGCGCCAGCGGATCCTGGGCGTCGAGGGTCAGGCAATGGGTGCGGGTGGTCATGGTCAGTCCTGTTGTTGTAGTAACAATGAGCCAAATAATGAACGAAGCTTTAGAGAATTTTCGTGCAAAGTGGTGGGCAACAGGCTAATTAAGCTGTAGGAAATTCGAATTTAACCCCCAAACACGCGGATTTATTCTAACCATGATTCTCGACGCCACCGACCTGCGCCTTCTGCATTTCCTGCAACAGGATGGCCGTATCAGTAACCAGGAACTGGCGGAGAAAGTCGCCCTGTCGCCGTCGGCCTGCCTGCGGCGTTTGCGCCTGCTGGAAAGCGAGGGAATCATCAGTGGTTATCGGGCGGTGTTGAACGCCGAGCAGTTGGGCATCGAGCTGGAGGCCATCGTCCACCTGTCGTTACGCCAGGATGTGGAGGATTGGCACGAGACGTTTATCAAGAAGGTGCAGGGGTGGCCGGAGGTGGCCAGTGCGTATGTGATTACCGGGGCGAGCAATTATGTGCTGCGGGTGCAGGCGCGCAACCTCAAGCATTTTTCGGATTTCATTGTGAACCACCTGAACCGCACGGCGGGGGTGATGGATATTCGCTCGGAGATCGTGCTGCAGAAGATCAAGGATCGGGATGATCTGCTCGATCTGGTTGTTCGCAAATAGGCCAAACGATACAGAGCCAATGTGGGAGCGGGCTTGCTCGCGAAGGCGGAGTGTCAGTCACCGGAAATATTGACTGATCCACCGCATTCGCGAGCAAGCCCGCTCCCACATTTTTTTACCGCGTTCAGTCTTCGAGGGCGCGCACTCGCTGCATGCGCTTTTGTTCTACCGGCGCCGCCGCAGGCTGCAACTCGAAGTCAAAATCAATCTGCGCAAACTGCCCTTCCACACCAAATTCCTTCGCCAGGTTTGCGTCCTCGCTGAAGCGAATTTCGGCGATCAATTCATCCCGCGTCGCATAGGCAAAATCATCATGCAGGTACGGATCATCCGACAGGTTGATCTGCGTGGTCAGGTGCCGATGGCCCGGCGCCGAGATGAAGAAGTGGATATGCGCCGGCCGCTGGCCATGGCGCCCCAACTGGTCCAGCAACTGCTGGGTCGGGCCGGTCGGCGGGCAGCCATACCCCGACGGCACGATGCTGCGAAAACGGTAGTTGCCCTGGGCATCGGTCTCGATTCGCCGACGCAGGTTGAACTCCGACTGCGTGCTGTCAAACCACGAATACGTACCACCGGTATTGGCCTGCCATACATCGACAATCGCCCCCGCCAACGGTTTGCCATTGGTGTCGCGCACCTGGCCCTGCATGAACAGCGGCACGCCCGGGTCCTGCCCGTCGTCCAGCCGCGCCTCGAACTTGGACAGCGGCGCACCGGCCACATACAGCGGGCCTTCGATGGTGCGCGGGGTGCCGCCGGATTTGCCGGCTTCCTCGTCCGCCGCGTCCATCAGCATGTCCAGGTAATGCTCCAGGCCCAACCCTGCCGCGAGCAAGCCGGCTTCCTGGTTCTTGCCCAGTTCGTTGAGGTAGTTGACCGCCTTCCAGAACTCTTCCGGGGTCACTTCCAGGTCTTCGATGATGTTCACCGTGTCCCGCAGGATCCGGTAGATCAGCGCCTTGGCCCGTGGGTTGCCGCCGTCGTTAAGGTTGCCGCTGGCTTCTTCGAGAAACTGTTGGGCGTGAGCAGTCTGGGAAAGTCGGATGGTCATGGTGCAATCCTCATCTTGTAATTATTAGGTGAAAAAACAGACTCAGCGATCATCCTCACGGATCGACGATGGATGCCGGCACAGGGCATTCACTTCGATGGCCATGTAAGGATAAAGCGGCAGTTGCATCAGCAGGTCATGCAGTTCCTGCACGCTGTCGACATCGAACACGCTGTAGTTGGCGTACAGCCCGGCGATGCGCCACAGGTGGCGCCATTTGCCTTGCTCCTGCAGCCGCTGGGAAAAGGCTTTTTCTTCAGCCTTGAGGCTGGCAGCGCGCTCGGGGTTCATGTCGACGGGCAGGTTCACGGTCATTTTTACGTGGAACAACATCGCAGGTGTCCTCTTGTTATTTATCGCGACGGAAGAACGCCAGGCGCTCTTCATCGATGGCCAGGCCCAGGCCCGGAGCGGTGGAGACATGCAGGTGGAAATCGCGGTACACCAGCGGCTCGGCGAGGATGTCTTCGGTGAGCAGCAGCGGGCCGAACAGCTCGGTGTCCCACGCCAGTTTGTTCAAGGTGAGAAAGGCATGGGCCGAGGCCAGGGTGCCGATACCGCCTTCAAGCATGGTGCCGCCGTACAGGCCGATACCCGCCGCTTCGGCAATCGCTGCGGTGCGCAATACCGCACGCGGCCCGCCGTTTTTGGCGATCTTCAGGGCGAACACCGAGGCCGCGCCTTCGCGGGCCAGGTTGAAGGCATCTTCCACGCATTCGATGGACTCGTCGGCCATGATCGGCGCCGGGCTCGACAGGTTGAGCCGCACCATGCCGCCGCGGTTGTTGCGCGAGATCGGTTGTTCGATCAGGTCGATACCGTTGTCCCCCAGCACCTTGCAGGCGCGCAGGGCCACGGCTTCGTCCCAGGCCTGGTTGACGTCGACCCGCACACTGGCGCGGTCGCCCAGGGCTTTTTTGATCGCGATGACGTGGGCCAGGTCCTGGCTGACTTCACCGGCGCCGATCTTCAATTTGAAAATGCGGTGGCGGCGCAGGTCGAGCATCTTCTCGGCCTCGGCGATGTCTTTTTCGGTGTTGCCGCTGGCCAGGGTCCAGGCCACCGGCAAGGCGTCCCGCACACGGCCGCCGAGCAATTCGCTGACCGGCAGGTTCAGGCGTTTGCCGAGGGCATCGAGCAAGGCGCTTTCGATACCCGACTTGGCAAAGGTGTTGCCCCGGATGCTGCGCTCCAGGCGCAACATGGCGGCATTGATGTTGCTCGCGTCCTGGCCGAGCAGCAGCGGCGCGAAGTGCCGGTCGATGTTGATCTTGATGCTGTCGGGGCTTTCATTGCCGTAGCTCAGGCCACCGATGGTGGTGGATTCACCAATGCCTTCGATACCGTCGGCGCAGCGCACGCGGATGATCACCAGGGTCTGGTTCTGCATCGTGTGCATCGCCAGTTTGTGCGGGCGGATGGTAGGGAGATCGACGATGATGGTCTCGATCGACTCGATGGCGCAAATCGGCATGGCAATACCCGTTGGGTTCTTTATAGATTTGGCCTGATTCTGTTCCGGATCTCTGCTGGCTTCCAATATAGAATGAGTCTCGAACAATACCCTTAAGGTATGAATGGAGTCTTTATGGAACTGCGCCATCTGCGTTACTTCCAGGTGCTGGGGGAAACCCTCAACTTCACCCGCGCCGCCGAACGCCTGCACATTGCCCAGCCGCCGCTGAGCCGGCAGATCCAGCAACTGGAGGACGAACTGGGTGTGGTGCTGCTGGAGCGTGGGCGCCCGTTGCGCCTGACCGAAGCCGGGCGGTTTTTCTATGAGCACGCCAATGTGCTGCTGGAGCAACTGGGCAAGGTGTGTGACAACACCCGGCGCATCGGCCTTGGGCAGAAAACCTGGCTGGGCATCGGTTTTGCGCCGTCGACGCTGTACGGCGTGCTGCCGGAGTTGATTCGCCGGCTGCGCAGCCACGATGGCCTGGAGCTGGAGTTGGGCCTGTCGGAGATGACCACGCTGCAACAGGTTGAAGCTCTCAAGGCCGGGCGGATTGACGTGGGCTTCGGGCGGATTCGCATCGACGACCCGGCCATTGTGCAGCGGGTGTTGGTGGAGGACCGGTTGGTGGCGGTGTTGCCCGCCGGGCATCCCCTGCTGGGCGCCCCGGCCACCCTGGCGCAATTGGCCGCTGAACCCTTCGTGCTGTATCCCGGCAACCCGCGGCCGAGCTACGCCGACCATGTGATCGCGCTGTTCGATGCCCATGGCTTGAGCCTGAAGGTTTCGCAGTGGACCAACGAATTGCAGACCGCCATTGGTCTGGTCGGCGCAGGCATGGGCGTGACCCTGGTACCCGCCTCGGTGCAGGTGCTGCACCGCGCAGACATTGGCTACACGCCGGTGGTGGAGGCCACCGCCACGTCGCCGATCATTCTCAGCCGACGGATCAATGACCAGTCGCCGGGGCTCAGTCATTGCCTGCAACTGGTGGAAGAGTTGATTTAAAAGAACACCACACATCCAATGTGGGAGCGGGCTTGCTCGCGAATGCGCAGTGTCAGTCACCGAATGAGTTGGCTGATGCACCGCATTCGCGAGCAAGCCCGCTCCCACAGTTGATCTCCGTTGTTTTTGAGTAAAGTGTTCACCCCCGCATGCGCCGGGCGTCGTTGCGCTGCAGCGTCTGGCTGGGAGACTCGTCGAACAGCTTGCGGTATTCGGCCGAGAATCGCCCCAGATGAGTAAAGCCCCAGCCCAGGGCGATTTCGGAGATGGTGCGCGTGGAGCCATGTTCGAGGATCTGCTGGCGCACGGCACCCAGGCGGTATTTCTTCAGATAGGCCATGGGCGACAGGGCGAAGTATTTGCGGAAGGCATCGAACAGCTTGAAGCGCGACACGCCCGCCGCCGCCTCCAGATCCTCCAGGTGCACCGCTTCCCGGGCGTTGTCGTGGATGTACTGTCGGGCACGAATCAAATAGTGCGGCAGTTTCACCCCCAGCACGTCCCGCAGTTCTTCGGAATAGTTGTTCGGCTGGGCCAGGATCAGGCCCTTGATCAGCGAGCTTTCCAGGTCCCGGGTAAACGCCACCTGGTCATACAGCTCGCTGCTGCGCTCCAGTTCGGCGATGAAATACCGCGCCATGCGCCACCACGACGCGGAAGCGCCGTCCACCGCGTCCATCGCCGACTCGAAGCGCAGCGGCGCTTCAATCGGCCGCTGCAGCAGGCCTTCCAGGGATTCGCTCATCGCCGCGCGGGTGATCACCACCTGCAACTTGCGGCAGTCGCCGGAGATCTCCAGCACCTGATGTTCGTTGGGCGAAATGATCACCCCCTGGTCACGGTTGGAGCTGAGCCGTACGCCGTTCTTGCTCAGTTCCTGCTCGCCCACCAGTGGCAAGGTCAGGCTGTAGCTGCTGAAGTGCTCGGCGTCTTCAATGTCGATGGTGACATCGGTGCCGTATTCGATAATCCCCAGCGTCGTGGCGCGGGACTTGAACACATTGGCGCTGTGGTGAAAGCGGATGCGCTCCGGCGTCGCGGTTTGCAGGCGGTGCGGCCCGCAAATGCCGGACATCCAGCTGCAGGCGCCTTCAAGGTCGAAGCGCTCGATACGTATATCGCGTGTATTGCTACTCATCACGGGGCACCCACGGCAATTGTGGCCGGCGCGCTCTGACGGCGCGTCCTGGTAGATCGACAGCAAGTTTTGCGCCACGCCAGCGGGATCGCCACTGGGTGGATAGCAACCGTCGACTAAGTGGATAACAAGCAGACTTTTCCGACAATCGCCTTGCAAGACAGTAGCGCATTCCGCCACCGCCCTGCACCGCCGTGGGTATTTCGTGCCCAACTAAGTGGCCCACCTTCCCCCATTAACCGGATAGCCCGGTGCCCCGCCGCAGCCTCTTAATGGCCTACCCGTCTAGCCATTATCAAAAAGGTGCCTCCCATGAGTGGTGCAAGAAGCGTCGAGCAGTGGAAAAGCTTTATCGAAGGCTGCCTGGACTTTCGTCCGGTGGATGAGGTGTTCCGCATCGCCCGGGACATGTTCACCGAGCCGGAGTTGTTCGAGCTGGAGATGGAACTGATCTTCGAAAAAAACTGGATCTATGCCTGTCACGAGAGCGAACTGGCCAACAAGCACGACTTCGTGACGATGCGCGCCGGGCGCCAGCCGATGATCATCACCCGCGACGGCGAAGGCCAGCTCAACGCGCTGATCAACGCTTGCCAGCACCGGGGCACCACCCTGACCCGGGTTGGCAAGGGCAACCAGTCTACGTTTACCTGCCCGTTCCATGCCTGGTGCTACAAGAGCGATGGCCGGCTGGTGAAGGTCAAGGCGCCGGGGGAATACCCGGAAGGCTTCGACAAGGCCACTCGCGGCCTGAAAAAGGCGCGGATCGAGAGCTACAAGGGTTTCGTGTTCATCAGCCTGGACGTGAACGGCAGTGACAGCCTGGAAGACTTCCTCGGCGACGCCAAAGTGTTCTTCGACATGATGGTCGCCCAATCGGCCACCGGCGAGCTGGAAGTGCTGCCGGGCAAATCGGCCTACACCTACGACGGTAACTGGAAACTGCAAAACGAAAACGGCCTGGACGGTTATCACGTCAGCACCGTGCACTACAACTACGTGGCCACGGTGCAGCATCGCCAGCAGGTCAACACTGAAAACGGTACCGGCTCGGGCACCACCCTGGACTACAGCAAGCTTGGCGCCGGCGACGCGAACACCGATGACGGCTGGTTCGCCTTCAACAATGGCCACAGCCTGTTGTTCAGCGACATGCCCAACCCCACCGTGCGTTCGGGCTACGCCACCATCATGCCGCGCCTGATCGAAGAACACGGCCAGCAAAAAGCCGAATGGATGATGCACCGCCTGCGCAACCTGAACATCTACCCGAGCCTGTTCTTCCTCGACCAGATCAGTTCGCAGCTGCGGATCATCCGGCCCATCGCGTGGAACAAGACCGAAATCATCAGCCAGTGCCTGGGGGTGAAGAACGAGTCTGACGCCGACCGTGAAAACCGTATTCGCCAGTTCGAGGATTTCTTCAACGTCTCGGGCATGGGCACGCCGGATGACCTGGTGGAGTTCCGCGAAGCCCAGCGCGGCTTCCAGGGCCGTCTGGAACGCTGGAGCGATATCTCCCGCGGCAGCCATCGCTGGGAAACCGGGCCTACGCCCAACAGCGAATCCATCGGCATCCAGCCGGCGATGACCGGCACCGAATTCACCCACGAAGGGCTGTACGTCAACCAGCACCGCAACTGGCAGAAATTCCTGCTGGACGGACTCGACCAGCAAGCCCTGAAACTGCGGGAGGTGGAATGATGAATGCGCAATTGCAGTACCGGATCGAGCAGTTTTTTTACCGTAAATCCGAGCTGTGCGATGCCCAGGATTGGGACGCCTACGTGCAGTTGTTCGACCCGCAGAGTGAATTCCACCTGCCGCAGTGGGATTCGGAACATGTCTACACCCGCGACCCGAAGCGCGAAATGTCGTTGATCTACTACGCCAACCGCTCGGGGCTGGAGGATCGGGTGTTTCGCCTGCGCACGGGCAAGGCCGCGTCGGCCACGCCGATGCCGAGGACGCTGCATTTGATCAACAACGTGCGGATTGCCGAGCAACCGGACGGGCTGCTGGAGGTGAAGTTGAACTGGCATACGTTGTTCTATCGGCTGGCGACGTCGGAGCAGTTCTACGGCAGCGCCACTTACAGCCTCAAGCCCGATGGCGACAGTTGGTTGATCACCCGCAAGCATGCGCTGCTGCTCAACGACACCATCAACTCGGTGCTGGATTTCTATCACCTGTGACCTGATGCATTACACCTGTGGAGAGGGAACTTGCTCCCGCTGGACCGGGTTGGCGCTCCAGTGCGTAGCGCCCCCGGCTTTTTGGGGCCGCTGCGCAGCCCAGCGGGAGCATGCTCCCTCGCCACAGGTAAATCGCAGGCATAGAAAATCAAACTCGCGGAGTTCTGCGAATGAATCACAAAGTGGCCTTCAGTTTTGCCGACGGCAAGACCCTGTTTTTCCCGGTGGGCGCCAATGAGATCCTGTTGGATGCGGCGTTGCGCAACGGCATCAAGATCCCGCTCGACTGCCGCGAAGGCGTTTGCGGCACTTGCCAGGGCCGCTGCGAGTCCGGCGACTACAGCCAGGACTACGTGGACGAGGAAGCCCTCTCCAGCCTTGACCTGCAACAACGCAAAATGCTCAGCTGCCAGACCCGGGTCCAATCCGATGCGGCGTTCTACTTCGATTTTGATTCCAGCCTGTGCAACGCGCCGGGGCCGGTCCAGATCCGCAGCACGGTGAGCAATGTGCAGCAGGTGTCGCCCAGCACGGCGATCCTGCACCTGCAGCTTGAAGCGCCATTGGATTTCCTGCCCGGCCAATACGCCCGCCTGTCGATTCCCGGCACCGACAGTTGGCGCTCCTACTCTTTCGCCAACCGCCCGGGCAATCAGTTGCAGTTCCTGATCCGCCTGCTGCCCGATGGCGTGATGAGCAACTACATTCGCGAACGCTGCCAGGTCAGTGATGAGTTGCTGCTGGAAGCGCCATTGGGTGCCTTCTACCTTCGGCATGTCACCCGACCGCTGGTGTTGGTGGCCGGTGGCACTGGTTTATCGGCGCTGCTGGGCATGCTTGACGACCTGGCCGCCAGCACCTGCCAACAGCCGGTGCACCTGTATTACGGCGTGCGGGGTGCGGCCGATTTATGCGAGGCAACACGCATAAAAGCCTACGCCGATACGATCCCGGGGTTTCGCTACACCGAGGTACTCAGCGACCCACCTTCGGACTGGGCCGGCAAACGCGGCTACCTCACCGAGCATTTCGACCTGGCCGAATTGCGGGATCAATCGGCAGATATGTACGTCTGCGGCCCCCCTCCGATGGTCGAATCCATCAAACAATGGCTGCTGGATCAGGCACTTGATGGCGTTCAGCTGTATTACGAAAAGTTTACCGAGAGTAATATCTGACCCCTCAGCGGTATGAGGGGCTGGTTCGGTGTGCGATCAACCCTGAAAAAAACAAGTAGAAGGGAATGTTAATGGCGGATGACATGGTTAACCCGGTGGGCCTCAAGCGTGGCCTGAAGAACCGGCATATTCAGCTGATTGCCTTGGGAGGGGCGATCGGGACCGGGCTGTTCCTCGGCTCGGCGGGCGTGCTCAAGTCGGCGGGGCCGTCGATGATCCTGGGCTATGCGGTAGCCGGGTTCATCGCGTTCCTGATCATGCGCCAGCTGGGCGAAATGATCGTCGAGGAACCGGTGGCCGGCTCCTTCAGCCACTTCGCCCACAAGTACTGGGGCGGTTACGCAGGCTTCCTCGCCGGCTGGAACTACTGGGTACTCTACGTGCTGGTGGGCATGGCCGAGCTGACAGCGGTGGGCAAGTACATCCAGTTCTGGTGGCCGGAAATTCCGACCTGGGTCAGTGCGGTGGTGTTCTTTGTGCTGGTCAACCTGATCAACACCCTCAACGTGAAGTTCTTCGGTGAGACCGAGTTCTGGTTCGCGATCATCAAGGTGGTGGCGATTGTCGGCATGATCGTGCTCGGCTGCTACCTGCTGTTCAGCGGCACCGGCGGCCCGCAGGCCTCGGTGAGCAACCTGTGGAGCCACGGCGGGTTCTTCCCGAATGGCGGCATGGGGCTGTTGATGTCCATGGCGTTCATCATGTTCTCGTTCGGCGGCCTGGAGCTGGTGGGTATTACCGCCGCCGAAGCCAGCGAACCCCGCAAGGTGATCCCGAAGGCGATCAACCAGGTGGTGTACCGGATCCTGATTTTCTACGTCGGCGCCCTTACCGTGCTGCTGTCGTTGTACCCATGGGATCAACTGCTGCAAACCCTCGGCGCGTCGGGCGATGCCTACAGCGGCAGTCCGTTCGTGCAGATCTTTTCCTTGATCGGTAACGACACCGCCGCCCACATCCTCAACTTCGTGGTCCTGACCGCGGCACTGTCGGTGTACAACAGCGGCGTGTACTGCAACAGCCGCATGCTGTTCGGCCTGGCCGAGCAAGGCGACGCGCCGAAAGCGCTGATGAAGTTGAACAAGCAAGGCGTGCCGCTGCGCGCCCTGGGCATCTCGGCCCTGGTGACGCTGCTGTGTGTGGTGATCAACTACGTCGCGCCGCATGACGCACTGGAGCTGTTGTTTGCGCTGGTGGTTGCCTCGTTGATGATCAACTGGGCGCTGATCAGCCTGACCCACATCAAGTTCCGCAAGGCCATGGGCGAGCAAGGCGTGGTGCCGTCGTTCAAGACCTTCTGGTTCCCGTTCAGCAACTACCTGTGCCTGGCGTTCATGCTGATGATCATCTGCGTGATGCTGGCGATTCCGGGCGTACGGGCGTCGGTGTATGCGATTCCGGTCTGGGTCGGGATCATCTATGTGGCGTACCGGTTGCGGTTGAATAACGCGAAGGTAGTAACAGCGCAATAACCCATGTGGGAGCGGGCTTGTGTGGGAGCGGGCTTGCTCGCGAAGGCGTCGTGTCAGTCACCTGATGTATTGACTGACACACCGCTTTCGCGAGCAAGCCCGCTCCCACATTTTGATCGTATTCCAAATGAAAAGCCCCGGTACTGATGAGTACCGGGGCTTTTTGTTGGGCCTTGATTACAGCGTGGAACGCACTCGCCACAGCTCGGGGAACAATACGGTGTCGAGCATCTTGCGCAGGTAACCCACGCCTTCGGTGCCGCCCGTACCAGGCTGGAAGCCAATGATCCGCTCCACCGTGGTGACATGGCGGAAGCGCCATTGGCGGAACGAATCCTCCAGGTCGATAAACTTTTCGGCCAATTGGTACAGGTCCCAATACCGGCTCGGATCGCGATAAACCTCGCGCCACGCCGCCTCCACGGAATCATCGTGAACCGTTGGCGCCGTCGGGTCGCGTTCGGCGCGCTTGGGGTCGATCGCCAGCCCGGCCTTGGTCATCAGGTTGATCGCCTCGTCATACAGCGACGGCGTGGCAATCGCCACCTGCAGCTCCTTCAACAACTCCGGCCGGTGGGCGTGAGGCCGCAACAGCGCCGCGCTTTTGTTGCCGAGGATGAATTCGATTTCCCGGTACTGGAACGACTGGAAACCTGACGACTGCCCCAGGTACGGGCGGATCGACTTGTACTCCGACGGCGTCATGGTCGCCAGTACCGCCCAGGCGTGCACCAACTGGTCAAAGATCCGCGACACCCGCGCCAGCATCTTGAACGCCGGCGGCAGCTCACCCAGGCGCACGTGTTCGCGGGCGGCCTTGAGTTCGTGGAGCATCAACTTCATCCACAGCTCCGAGGTCTGGTGCTGGATGATGAACAGCATCTCGTTGTGGTCCGGCGACAGCGGGTGCTGGGCGCTGAGCACTTTGCCCAGGTCCAGGTAGTCGCCGTAGCTCATGGACTCGGAAAAATTCAGCTCGGCGTTATGCCATTCTTCCGGCGGCTGGTAGTCAGGGGAGAAAGGACACTGGCTCATCGCGTGGGCTCCTTGAGCGGGCGGAGAATGGCTCGTACCGGGCTGGCATCGAGGTTGGCAAAACGCAGCGGCAGCGCGATCAACTCGTAATCTCCCTCCGGCACGTCGTCGAGGACGATGCCTTCGAGAATCGCCATGCCATGCCGGGCGACGGCGTTGTGGGAGTCCATGGTCTTGGACTGCTGCGGATCCAGGGACGGTGTGTCGATACCGATCAGGCGCACACCGAGGCTGAACAGCAGCTCGACGGTTTGCGGGGCGACGGCGGTGAAATTCGAATCCCAGGTATCCAGCGGCGCCTGTTGATAAGTGCGCAACAGTACACGCTCCGGCAGGTTTTCCAGGCGGCCTTCCAACTGATGCGGCTGCACCAGCGCGCCGCTGCCCAGGCAATGCAGCACCCGGCACGGGCCCATGTACACATCCAGAGACACTTCGCCAATCGGCGCGCCGTCCGCGCTGTAGTGCAACGGCGCGTCCACATGGGCGCCGGTGTGGGGCGACAGGGTGATGCGTCCGACATTCACCGGGCACTCGGGGCCGAACTGCCAGACCCGCTCTTCCTGAAACGGCGTATCACCCGGCCAGGTCGGGGTCGCGGTGCTCAAGGGCGGGCTGATGTCCCACCACGTTTTTATTGGATTCATTTCAAGGCTCTCGGTCGTTACTGGGGTGAATGATACGAGGGCCGGCTGTAAATATTCTTGCGAATTCCAGCGCAAAGCGGGAAATCTTTCGCACTTACTGCGAGGAAATGGCTGATTGGCGCACAGATATTTCGTACCGACTCAATCCTTCAAACAACAAATATTCCCTGTGGGAGCCGGGCTTGCCCGCGATGAGGTCGGCACAGCTTGCCCTTCCATCGCCTGACACTCCGCCATCGCGGGCAAGCCCGGCTCCCACAGGGGTTGGCGGTGACTCACGGCTGTGCAAATGACTGCGCTTCTGGGCATCCCGATGTCGAGTCCAGACCACTGGCGGGCCGCCCAAGGCGATAGGGTTTGGACTTCCCTTCCACTGCCTCGGAATCATCATGTCCAAGCCAATCACCGTACTGCGCGACACCCATCCACTGCCGGTGCTGGACGCCTGCAAATGGGAAAAACTCGAAGGCGACCCGCACACCGTCAACCTCAACGCCTACACCAGCGAAGACGGCAGCAAGATCATGGGCACCTGGATCTGCACCCCCGGCAAATGGCGGGTGGAGTATGTGAAGTGGGAATACTGTCACTTCCAGGAAGGCTACTGCGTGATCACCCCGGACGGCCTGGAGCCGATCCATTTGCGGGCTGGGGATATCTTTGTGGTGGAGCCGGGGATGAAGGGGACGTGGGAAGTGGTCGAGACGGTGCGTAAGTATTTTGTGTTTGCCTGACCCCACCTCCTGGAAAGGGGTCGCCCTGGCCCCTTTTACCTCAACGACGACCGTCGCGCCCTTCTGATAAAAGCAGCACCTCCCTGCCCCTCTTCCAATAACAGTCGCTGTTATTCGTGACAACAACCCTTGATATTCGAAAACAATCAATTAGTATTTTGTGACAGAATATTGTGAGCGCCAAGTTCTTGAAAAAATCTCATGACGTAATGCGCAAAATACATAATCAAACTCACCAAACAGTACAACCACTACTTTAGTTATAGATAAGATTGACTTTTGACACCCCCTACACTTTGAGATAGCTTTCTTGCAACCGGTCTATACTCGAATCTCATAGCATTATAACCCGATGATAATAAGAGGTACGGAGAAGGTGCAGAACTTCACATAATCGCAACCTTCACTGCACATTGATGGAAAACGCGCAGCGATTTGAATTAGACTCCAATGAATCAGTTGATTACCCCATTGGTTTGTTCTAAGGACTCCACACGTCTTCCAGCACTTACTGCACGCGGCAGTCGAGACCGCGCTTTTGTAAAAGGATCAAGAAAATGCCTGAAAAAACAACACGTCTGACCATTCTCATCGACTTCCCGACCAAGCAGCGTCTGGAGTCGCTGTCCGAGGAAGTTGACCTTACTATTTCTCAGGTTATTCGCAAGCTGATTCGTGACCATCTCCAGCAATACGAGAGCCAAGTCCCGCCCTCCGTGCTGGAGCCGGAGAAAGAGGATTCATCGCTCTGCTCTTGATATATAAGCCTGGTTAATTTGCCTTTATAAAACTGTGCGGCATAACTTTCTGCTTATTTATCAGCTGGCGCGCAGTTTAATCATGAACACTGCGCGCCACCCCTCTCCAAGTTAAAGACTGGTGATGAACTATGCCTGTGAAACAGCAATGGCTTGCTTGTTATGCTCATCTAAGCAAAGAAATGAACGGGCCTGCTGTATCATCAGACACCGCGCAGCCCTGTACCTTGTTTTTCTCCATGAGCGACGGCACCCAGCGCGCGCATGTTTTTCATATCACGGCAGATAACTTCGAAGCCGCCTGGCAAACCGGTGTGCAGCGCTTGCAGGGAGCCTACGAACGAGACCGTGCGCAGTCAGGCAACATCGTCGAACGTTCATGGATACGCGTCGAATGCGCGATCAACGTAACCGCCATCACCTGGGCCGAACTCAATGCGCGCTTCAAGCGCCACAAGCGTAATTACTTCCGGCGCGGCATCGCCTTCGATGCGGCGCTGCACATCGCGATCACCGAACAGGAACTGAACGCCAACGCGATCCTGTATGGCGGCAACGCTATCAATCACGCGAGCTTCAATGCCGGCAATTTTTCGGTGTACGCCAGGCGCCGTTTTACCGGGCTCAATACAGCCGACCTGATCGCCACACTTGAACCCGAGACCCCCGTGTTCCTGTTCGACACCAAGGGCGTTTTTTGTGCCGAAGACGGCGTGCCCCACCCGCTGAACCCTGGCCCGACAGAAACCGGCTGGCGCACCCTCGCAGCGCTGGAGCCCGGCATGGTAAAGACGAGCATCATCAGCGCCGCAAGCTACCTGAGCACTCAGGTGCAGGGCGGCGGCCAGTTCGTCTACGGCTACTTCCCGTGCTTTGACCGGGCGATAAAAAACTACAACACCCTGCGCCACGCCAGTACCACCTATTCGATGATCGAGGCCTGGGCACTGACCGGCGACGAGGCGCTTAAATCCGCCATCGACCGCTCGCTGGCCTACCTTACCCAGGAACTGATCAAGTCCTACGTGCTGCCCGACGGCAGTGTGGCGGCATATCTGCTGGACACCGGTGACGAGATCAAACTGGGCGGCAATGCCGTGTGTTTGTTGGCGCTGGTCAAATACAGCGAAGTCACCGGCACCCGCCACTACCTACCCGTGCTGGAAGCCCTGGCCAATGGCATGGCCTGGATGCAGGACGCGACCACCGGCGCCTTCGTGCACGTCTTGCATGGCCGTGACCTTACCGTCAAAGAGGCGTTCCGGATCATCTACTACGACGGCGAGGCCGCGTTCGGGTTGATCCGCCTCTACGGCCTCACCGGCGATGAGCGCTGGTTAACCGTGGTGGAAAAAGCCTTCGACTACTTCATCGAAAAACAGCACTGGCGCGAGCACGATCACTGGCTCAGCTATTGCGTGAACGAACTGACCCGCTACCGACCTGACGAAAAGTATTTCCGCTTCGGCCTGAATAACGTCGCCGGTTATCTGGGGTTCGTGCAACAGCGCATCACCACCTTTCCGACGCTACTGGAATTGATGATGGCTGCGCAGCAGATGCTCGAACGCATCGCCCAGCAAGCGCAATTGCGCCACCTGCTCACCGAGATCGACCTGCACGCGTTTTACCGCGCCCTGCATCATCGTGCGCGCTATCTGTTCAACGGGTATTTCTGGCCGGAAACGGCGATGTATTTCGCCAATCCTGCGCGCATTGCCGGTTCGTTTTTTATCCGTCACCACGCGTTCAGGGTGCGCATCGACGACGTGGAGCATTACCTCTCGGGGCTGATTGCCTACCACCGCTACCTGCTCGACGGCGCGCCGCAAGTGAGCCTGGCCCAGGACGCAGCGCCCCTCGGCTGGGTCTGGGACGCCAACACCCTGGCTCGGGTGACACACGGCACCTGGGCCAAACAGCCGCCGCCCGGTTGGTACACGTCGGGTTTGACGCCGTCCATGCAGTTTTTCAAACCCCAGCGCATGCTCAATCGGCACCCCAGCAAGGTGGGACCGAACGAAGTGCAGTCGGCGCTGCGCTGGGCCCAGGCCAGTCCTGAGCGGCGCCCCTCGGCGTTCTTGTGTGTAGACCCGACGCCCTACCTGGACAGCGGCCTGCCGGTGTTACAGGTCGCCGATACCAGCGAGGCCATGCTGCAAATGGGTCGATACGCCAGGCAGCAATTCACTGGCCAGGTGTTCGGCGTCACCGGCAGCTTCGGTAAAACCACCGTGGTCGCCATGCTCGGCCACGCCCTGAAACACTGGGGCGAAGTGGGCCACACCGAGGCCAACGCCAACCTGCCCCATGGGATCGCCTGGAACCTGGCGAGCATGCCCCGGCCGGCCAAATTCTGGGTATTGGAAATGGCCGTGGGCCGCATGCCGATTAACTCGGAGCTGGTGCGCCCACACATTGCTATCGTGACCGGGCTGGCTCCGGCGCACCTGGAATACCATGGCACCCTGGAAAACCTGGCGCGTAAAAAGAGCGCGATCTTCCGCTCGATGGCACCGGGTGGGCACGCGGTGCTGTGCCGCGATATGCCGCACTACGAGGTGTTCGCCCAGGCCGCCGAAGTCGCGCGCTTGCACGTGACCAACTATGGCGAACACGCCGATGCCGATGTGCGCCTGCTCGACGTGTGCAGCGAGGCCGACCGGGTCTACGTCACCGCGCAACGTGACACGCAACGGCTGGATTTCAGCCTGAGTGCTCGCGGCCGACACATGGTGCTCAACGCACTGGGGGTGCTGGCGTCGCTGTTCGCCGCCGGGCTTGACGCCGACCAGGCACTGGAAGTGCTGACCGGCTTCCAACCGGTGGAAGGTCGCGGCAATATCCGCTCGATCAAATGCACCGACGGGCATTTCCAGCTGATCAACGATGCGTACAACGCCAACCCCGGCTCGATGGCTGCGGCCTTGCGTTCGATGGCCGACCTGCCCGTGGCCTCGCGGCACCGGGTAGTAGTGTTGGGCGACATGCTGGAGCTGGGCCCCGACGCCCAGCGCTACCACCTGGAACTGGCTGACTCGCTGCGCGCGGCGGCGCCCCGGCATTTGGTGCTGTGCGGACCGCTGATGCATGAGGTGTACCGGGTGCTGCGCAGTGAGCTGTCAGTGCAGTGGTTCGAGGATGCCACGGCATTAGGCCAGGCGTTGGCGCGCCACCCCGGCCAGTGGTTCCAGGCGGGGGATTGGGTACTGGTGAAAAGCTCCGGTGGTACCGGGTTGTCGCAGATCTGTGATTGGCTGAACACGACCGAACAGGCGGTGCCGGCGGGTTAGCCCGCGCAGCCCGCCGCTGTCTTCAGGCCAATGTCATTGCGCAGTTGGTGAAACATCGCAGGCACACCCTGCGCCTTGACCAACTGCGCCTGATGCCCGGCGCGAATCAACGCCCGGTAAAAACGCTCCTGCAACACAAATGGGGTTACCTGGTCGTCCACGCTGCCAATCACGAACAACTGCCGCGCAGGCGCAACGGCAATGCCGGCCAGGTGCTCCAGGGGATCGTAGGGGTGCAATAAACCATTGGTGTCGCGTCCCGGACGCGAAGGCAGGCCTTTGCTTTGACGCAACATCTGCGCGCGCTGCACCAGGGCAAACGCGCCGGAAGTCATCACTGCACATTTCACATCGGTACGCCCCAAGGTCAACAACGCCGCGGCCACCGTGGCGCCGCCGCTGTGCCCCAGCAACACAAACTGCCCGATGCCGTAACGCTTGCGCAGCTCGTTGAGCGCAGCGTCCAGCACAATGAATTCCCGCGCCTGGCGCCGCTGCCCATGGTTGCCGCTGGAACCGTAGGTGCCAGGTCGCGCCACAATCACCACCGGTACGCCCGCACGCCGGCTCAGGGCCTTGGCCTGCCTGGCCTTGGCGGCCAGGGTATTGCCACGGATCGACTCGGGCGAGCGGTGCATTTCCACGTTGCGGTCGCCATGAAACATCACGATTACCACGGGCGCACGGCTCAGCACCGCGCCGGAAAAATAGCGAATGCACTCATCGCCCCCGGCCAACTCGACCCAGAGTGAAGAGTCGACCTGGTTGCAGGTCGACTGGTCGGCCGGGGTGTTCCAAAGCAACGGTGTCGAACCCTCACTCAGGGCCCACGCGCCCGGCACGCCGGCCCACAACAGCATCCACCACAACGCAAACCTGGCCACAGCCACCTCGCCTAACGCTCGCGCAAGGCCTCCCGCGCACGGTTCATGGGCTTGATCAAATAGTCGAGCACGGTTTTCTGGCCGGTCTTGATATCCACCGAGGCAATCATCCCAGGCACAATCGAAAACGACTTGCCGGCCTTGTTTTTCAAGGTGTCAGCGTCGGTGCGGATGAACACTCGGTAGTAAAAAACTTCTGGCTTGACCTCGTCCTGGATAGTGTCCGGAGAAATGGTCACGACCTTGCCGTCCATGCCGCCATAAATGGCGTAGTCGTAGGCGGTGATCTTGACCTTGGCCACCTGGTCGGGATGGATAAAGGCGATGTCTCGCGGGGAGATACGCGCCTCGATCAACAACTGCTCATCCAGGGGCACAATCTGCATCAGGCGCCCGTTGGGCGGGATAACCCCGCCGATGGTGGTGACCTCGATCCCCTTGACGATACCGCGCACCGGCGAGCGCAGGGTCAGGCGAGTCACCGAGTCGGAGCGCCCGCGCATGACTGACGACAGCGTCTCGACGTCGGCATTGACCTTCGCCAGGTCCTCACCGGCCCGCACCATATACTCGGAGCGGGCCTGGGTCAGTTTCAACTCCAGCTCGGCCTTTTGGCGCTTGAGGCGCAACACCTCAACGTTGCTGGCGGCGCCGACCTTGGCCAGGCTTTCGGTGATTTCCAGCTCGCTACGCACCAGCCCGAGCGACGAACGCACGCCGGCCAATGATTCTTCGAGGCCCTTGCGCCGAGTGTTGAACAGGTCGGTTTCGGCGCGCACCAGTGCGGGGTAACGCTCAAGTTCCGGGGGGAACAGTAACGGTTTGCCGTCTACCTCGGCCTGCAAACGCGCGACGCTGGCCAGCGACGCCCGGTACTTGGCGGCACTTTCATCAAAGTTGGATTCGGTCTTGGTCGGGTCAAGCCTGGCCAACGTCTGGCCATTTTTGACGATATCGCCCTCCCCCACATTCAACTCCGTGACGATGCCGCCTTCCAGCGACTGGATGATTTGCTCACGCGAGGTCGGGATGACTTTGCCGCTGCCCGTCGAGACTTCGTCCACTTCAAAAAAGTAGGCCCAGGCACCAAACGCAATCAGCATGACAAACACCCAGCCCACCACGCGCGTGGCGCGCACCACGGTGCGTTCATCCACGCCGTCGTGGGTATGCCGGGCGCCTTCGTCTTCGGTGGCGAGCAGGGGTATGGTTTTCGGCGCAGGGCTTTTCACTGGGTTTTCCCCTTCGGTTTGGACAGGCGCGCAATCGCGTTGGCTTTGCTGTCATCGACGATGATCTGGCCGTTGTCGACCACGATCACCCGATTCACCAGGCTCAATACACTCATGCGGTGCGTGGCGATAATCAGCGTGCGGTGGGCTGCCCAGCGGTCGAGGTTGTGGATCAACTGGCGCTCGGTCGCTTCATCCAGGGACGCGGTGGGCTCGTCGAGCAACACGATATGCGGCTGGCGAATCATCAGCCGCGACAGCAGCAGCGACTGACGCTGCCCGCCCGACAGGCCCAGGCCACCTTCCAGGATCATGTGGTCCAGGCCGTCGGCGAACTTGCCGATGAAGTCGCCCGCACCGGTCAGCGCCAGGGCCTGGAGGATTTCCTGATCGCTGGCATGCGGCGCCCCCATGATCAGGTTGTCGCGCAGCGTGCCGTGGAACAGCCGCGAGTTTTGTGTCATCAGCCCCACGTCGCGGCGCACGTCGGCGGGGTCGATGTGGCTGAGGGCAACGCTATCCAGGCTGATGGTGCCAGCCTTGAGGTCGAGCATCCCGGCCAATGCCTGCAACAGCGTGGATTTACCCGCGCCGTTACGCCCCAGAATCGCGATGCGCTCGCCCGGCTGGATCTTCAGGTCGGCCACACGCAGCGCCGGCACGGGGGCATCGTCGGAATACTGGAACGTGGCCTGGCTCAGCGCGTATTGGCCTTTGATCACCGGCAGGTGCACGCGCTTGCTACCCTCGGGATGGTCCACCGGCAATTCCATGATCCGGTTCAGGCCTTGCAGCGCAACCTTGGCCTGCTGCCAGCGCGTCAGCACCTGGGTGATCTGGGACATCGGCGCCATCATCCGCGACGCCAGGATCGACGCCGCGACAAGGCTACCGGTGGTCATGTCGCTGGCCATGACCATGGGCGCACCGAACACCACCACCACGGCAAACACCGAGCCCTGCACATTGTTGCTCCAGGCCACCAGTTTGTTGGTGAGCAGGCGCAGGCGCAGGCTGGCGTCGCCGCAGGTGGCGTTGTAGTGATTCCATTGTTGCTGGAAGCGCTGTTCGGCCTGCAACGCCTTGATGTCGTCCAGGCCTTGTATGGTCTCCACCAGCATGGCGCTGCGCAACGAGCTTTCACGCATCGACTCATTCGCCAGTGCCGCGAGTTTTTTCTGCGCCAACAGCCCGGGCACTATCAGGAACAGCACAGCCACCATTGGCACCGCCACCAGCGGGCCGGCGATCAACCAGTAGATCACCAGAAACAGCAGGAAGAACGGCAGATCGGCCAGCGCCGTGGCGGTGCTGGAGGTGATCAGCTCACGCAGTTGCTCCAGCTCCTTGAGCTGCGAAATGAACGAGCCGGTGGACTTCGGCCGGGCGCTGTTACGCAAGCGAATGGCATGCCCGAACACCAGGTCGGAAACGCGCAGATCCGCGCGTTTGCCGAGCATGTCGGTGATGCGCACACGGGTGATGCGCATGATGAAATCAAACACCAGCGCCAGCATCACCCCGCCAAACAGCACATACAGGGTGGGCATGGATTCGGCCGGGATCACCCGGTCGTACACCTGCATCGAAAACAGTACCCCGGCCAACCCCAGCACGCTGGTGACCAGCGAAGCGAGCATCACATAGCCATAGGGCCGCAGGTCGCGCAGCACGATGTTTTTGAACCACGCCTTCTCGTAAGGCTTGATGTAGTCGTCGACACGCCGGTCACGCACTGCCGCCATGGGTCGCAGAATCACGCTCTTGCGCGCTTGCTCCAACAGGTCCTGGCGGGCGAGCCGGCTTTGCAGGCCGCCGTCGCCGCTGTAGGCGATGCCCAGGTTGTCGCCGTCGCCGAGGGTTTCGAGCACACCCACCTGGCCGTCGGCAAATTGCAGCACCACCGGTAATTGGCGCTGCATCAGCATGGTTTCGCTGAAGTCGGCAATCACGCAGTTCAACCCCGCCTGGCGGGCCATCTGCCGTACCACCTCTTCCACCGAAGCGCCTTGGGTCCATTGTGCAGCGATGCGCACGCTTTGGGCCGAGCATTCCAGGCGGTAATGCCGGGCCACGCTCAGGACGGCCTCCAGCCACACGTCATAATCCACTGCGGCCGCCGGGTTCAGCGGGTTTTGTACTGCGTTGGTTTCGTCCGCAAGCATCACAGCATCATTCATGGCCGAATCTCCACACCTTGCAGGGTGCTGTTGTCCAGGTGGAACGCCGTGCGCAGTGCGCCCGTGTTGTAGAGGCAATCGATTTTCAGGCGGCGCAGGTCAGCGGCGGTGTTTTCCCGGTCCATGCGTGCCTGGTGAATTTCCTGCTCGGCATTCAGCAGGTCGAGCAACGGCCGTGTGCCCAGTTCGAGGTACTGCTGGCGATACAGGTCGCGGGTTTCGGAGATGCTGCGCTCACGAAAATCCAGGGTGGATAGCCGCTGGCTGAGGCTTGAGATTTGATCCCGCGCCTCCAGCAACCCCTGGCGAACCGCAAGGCGCGCGGCGTCGTTGGCGGCATCGGCGGAACGCAGGGCCTGTTGCGCGGCGGATTTGCGAGCGGTGATTGCGCCGCCCTGGTACAGCGGCATTTTCACGTTGAGAAATACGCCATAACGGGTACGGTCGCGGCCGCCGGGGACGTTGCTGTCGTCGTTGTTGTCCAGGTAGTGCGTGATGGACGGGTCCAGCGACACGGTCGGCAACGCCTCGGCACGGGCTTGTGCAATCAGCGCCAGCGCATCGACACGCTGCGCCTGGGCGATCAGCAGGGTCGGCGTGACTGCCGTATCGGGTACCACGCCCACGCAGGATTGCTCCAGGCTTGCCGGAAAACCATGCGCCACGCTCACTGGCGCCTGCGACCCAAGCAGGCTGCTCAACGTGCTGCGCCAGCGATTGAATTGCGCGGTGAATTGCAATTGCGTCGCCACCGAGGCCTCGACCCGCGAGCGGGCCTGGATCAGGTCCGAACGGGTGCTGGCGCCCATGTCGCTGCGCTTTTTGGCCAGCTCTGCAATCGCCGAAATGCCGTCGATTTGCTCGCGAGCCAGTTGCACCAGCAACTGCGAGCGCTGCAGTTCGATCACGGCGAACGAGGTATCGCGCGCCACCTGATCGATCGACAGCAACACCGACGCCTGGCTGGCACTGACCCGTGCCAGCGCACTGTCGACAGAACTTGAGACCTTGCCGAAGTCATAGAGCATCTGCGACGCCGACAACGAAAACGCACGGCTCTGGCCGTTGCCCCTCAGGCCGCTGTCGTAGCCGGAGTTGAAGCCACCGCTGATTTGCGGGTAATAACCGGAACGGGCGATGTTCACGTTCTCGTTTTGTTGGTACAGCTGGCCGATCGCCTCGGAAATTGCCGGGTGCCATTCCACCGCCAGTTGAATGGCGCGTGTCAGGTCAAGGTTGCTCGGTATGACGTGCTCGGGTGCCACCGGTGCGCTGACGCCCGTTGGCCCACCGGGTAAATGTGTGCCCAGGTTGCTCGGGCTGATGATGTTGACGCGTTCTTCATCGTCGATATACGACGCTGCCATGACCGGCGCACGCTCGGGCGCGATCATTGCGACTGCCAGAATTACGGCAGACAGCTGCTTGGCCAAACTCTTTTGCCTCACTGCTAGTCACCTGACTGTTGTCAAACCTGATGAGTACAACAACGGACCGTGACTGACGTCACGGCCCATCGCTGCATTACCGTTGGTAGGGAAAACCGGGCCTCGCGGCCCGGCCGGCAGGGGTGGCGTTACACCACGCTGATGCCGCTCTGTACCCAGAGCTGATGGGTTTCATCTTCCGGACTGGTGTAGATCACGTACTCAAGACCGTTCTCTACCTGGGTCGCACCGGCGCTCCAGTCACCTGTCAGGTGCACGCTGTCCTGATCGTCGCCCTGGATCATCAAGCGATCCGACTCAGGCCCGGTGATGGACACCAGGTCTTCGAGGCTCAGGGTCAGGTCGACGGCGCTGACATCGTTCAGGTCGATGCTGTGCACCCCGCTGACTGTGCCAATCAGGTCGGTGAGGTTGATGGCTGCATCGCCGCCTTCCCACAACAACCCGTCTGCACCCGCGCCAGCATCGACATGGGTGAAGTCGGTGTCGTCGGCCACCACGGCATCGTGGTGATCGCCGTCAACGTTGGCGCCGTCATCCGCCGCCTGGTCCACCGCACTGTGGGCAGCGGCAATGCCGGCACCTTCAGTGGCTGGCGCACCCGGGTTGGCGTCGTCCCAGACCAGGTCGCGATCCGGCGAGTCGATGCGCACGTAGAGGTCGGCGGTGTCTTCCTGGCCGGTTGGCGTGGTGAGCTTGTAGGTGAATTTATCCACCTGGCCAATCTCGTCCAGCGTCAGCCCGGCATGCGGGGTGTAGACGTACTTACCATCGGCAAACACGGTCAATGTGCCGTGGTCACCGTTGATTTTCGTCCCCGTTTGCCCAGGAATCACATAGACCCCGTTGACCAGCACACTGAGTACCGTCAGCGGCGAACCGAGGACATCCGGCCCGGACAAGCTGTCGGACAGCAGGTTGCCAGTCGCATTGCTCATTGCACCGGTCACGAACTCCGTGAGGGAGGTGGTAGTGAGCTTCTGCGCAATGTGCAGCGCACTCAGCGACAGCACGGCACCGGTCGTCCCGGTCACGCGATAGGTCCCGGCATCCAACCCTTGGAACGTGTGGTTCGCCTGGGTAGTGGTCTGCTGCGTGACCCATTCGTTACCGATGAACTTCTGCAGATTGACGGTCGTGCCTGGCAACAACGCAATGCCGGTGACGGTGACGTTGATCGCAAGCTCTGCGGTCGTGCCCGTGGCAACGTTGATCTCGGCACCCGTACCCGTACTGCTGCCGAGCAGTGCCAGGTTGTAGCTCAGGGTCGCCAGGTCGGCCTGGGTGACCAGGTTGACGATGTCGATCTGTGCCGAACCCAGGTCATCATTGGCAACCGTGTTGATCACGCCGGGCGCAGATGGATCGGTAGCGCTCCAGTCCACGTTGACACTCGGGCTGTCGATACGCACATACAAGGTTGCCGAGGCCGAAGCACCGGCACCATTGACCAGGTGATACTCGAAGGCATCCACCTTGCCGATGCTGGCGACATCGCCGTTCGGGGTGTACTTGTACTCGCCGTTGGCGAAGATGGTCAGCTGACCATATTGACCCTGCAGCACCGTGCCGGTGGTGGCGTCGGCATCGACGAATTCGCCGTTGACCTCGACCTGCACCTTCACTGGCCCGCCGGTTCCCGGTTCATCCGGTTTACCGCCAATGCCCGGGTCGGTGATGACGTTGCCGGTGACATCCGGCCCTGCTTCCCCGGTGAAGTCGGTGAGGCTGTCATTGGTGACGCTCAACTTGGCCGTGGCCCCTGCACCAACGCTGACCAGGTTGGGGTCGAGCTTGAGGGTAAAGCGATACTGCCCGGCTTCCAGGCCTTCGATTTTGGCGCTGGAGCTTTGTCCGAACAGCCCCAACAGGTCGAGCAAGCCCGAACCGTTGCTGCCTTGCTGCACCGGCAACCATCCACCGGCACCGTCGCTCACTTCCAGCGTGGCAGTGAAGCCACCGCCCAACAGCGAGACCAGGTCGGCCTGGGCAAACTGCAGGTTCAGCGTTCCGCTGGAACCCTCGGCAACCGAGAACTCCTGCTGCTTGGTGTGATCGCCCAGAATGATGCCGCCGACACCCAACAGGGTGAACACGCGCATATCGGCCAGGCCGGTGTTGGATGTTACGGGTTTGATGGTTACTTCGCCGGTAGCGAGGTCGTCGAAGGCTTCGAGGTCGGCGTCGGCGTCGGCGTCGGCATCGGCATCGGCATCGGCATCGGCATCAGCATCAGCATCCGCGTCGGCATCAGCATCGGCGTCCGCATCGGCATCGGCATCCGCGTCAGCGTCAGCGTCCGCATCGGCATCAGCATCAGCATCAGCATCAGCATCAGCGTCCGCGTCCGCGTCGGCATCAGCATCGGCGTCCGCATCGGCATCGGCATCCGCGTCAGCATCAGCATCAGCGTCGGCGTCGGCGTCGGCGTCGGCATCAGCATCAGCATCAGCATCAGCGTCAGCGTCAGCGTCAGCGTCAGCATCAGCATCAGCATCAGCATCAGCATCGGCATCGGCATCGGCATCGGCATCCGCATC
>NZ_AKVH01000104.1:0-201310 GCF_000278565.1 Pseudomonas sp. Ag1 | reverse complement strand
GTGGTGGGGCAAAGACCTTTTGGTTACTTTTGGGGCGTTTGCCAAAAGTGACCCGCTGTAAGAGCGGAACCATAAGTGGCCGTTACCGAAGAAACGGATATGTACTCAGCCAGACTGAACATATCTCATACCCCCCAACCCACCACGCAACTATTGGTTACAAGTTGGTGATAACCTCACCGTTCCCCCACCCAGACCCGTCTCCCCGATGCCCAGTGAACCCGCGCTGCTGTTACGTCACCACCGCCCTTTCATCGCGTTCTGGCTGGCGCGGATCTTTACCGCCAGCGGTTTCCAGATGCTCACCGTGGCCATCGGCTGGAACCTCTACCAACTGACCGGCAACGTGCTGGACCTGGGTTTGGTCGGCCTGGTGGAGTTCGTACCGCGGGTACTGTTCATGCTGCACACCGGCCATGTGGCCGACCGCTATGAACGGCGCAAGGTCGCAGCCATCTGCCAGACCGTTCAAGCGTTGATCGCGCTATCCCTGGCAATCGGCGGACTGACCGGCAATGTCACCCGCGAGATGATTTTTATCCTGGCATTCCTGCTGGGCGCAGCCCGCTCGTTTGAAATGCCCACCACCCAGGCCCTGCTGCCGAGCATCGTGCCCACTGCACTGTTTCCCCGCGCCGTGGCGTCGTCGCAGTCGGCGCAGCAATTGGCCACCATCGTGGCGCCGGCGCTGGGCGGTCTGCTGTACGCCTTTGGCAGTGTCTGGGTGTACGGCCCCACGGTGGTGCTGTACCTGATCGCCTGCGTGTTGACCCTCAACCTGCCCGCGCGCCAGACGCCGCTGAACAAGGCCAAGGCGACCATGGATTCGTTGCTGGCCGGGATTCGTTTTATCCGCAGTCGGCCGGACATCCTTGGCGCGATTTCCCTGGACCTGTTCGCCGTATTGCTGGGCGGCGCCACGGCCTTGCTGCCGGTGTTCGCCAAGGACATTTTGCTGACCGGGCCGTGGGGCCTTGGGCTGCTGCGCTCGGCGCCAGCGGTCGGGGCGTTGTTGATGTCGTTGTGGCTGGCGCGGTTTGCCGTCGACCGGCATGTGGGGCGGATCATGTTTACGGCGGTCGGGGTGTTTGGCGTAGCCACCATCGCGTTCGGCCTGTCGACCTCGTTCTGGTTCTCCCTGGCGGTGCTGGTGGTACTGGGCGCAGCGGACATGATCAGCATGGTGATCCGCGCCTCGTTCGTGCAACTGGAAACCCCGGACGAAATGCGCGGCCGGGTAAGCGCGGTCAACGGGCTGTTTATCGGCGCGTCGAATCAGTTGGGCGAGTTCGAGTCCGGGATCACCGCCTACTGGTTCGGCACCGTGCCCGCCGTGGTCATGGGCGGCATCGGCACGCTGGTGGTGACCGGGGTCTGGATCAAACTGTTCCCGACCCTGGCCAACCGCGACCGCATGCATGTGCCGGTGGAAGAACCCGCCAAGGTTTAGAAGACCTTGTCGAGGGTGACGGGAAAGTCCCGCACCCGCTTGCCGGTGGCGTGATACACCGCGTTGGCCACCGCCGCCGCAACCCCGACTATCCCGATCTCGCCGACGCCCTTGGAACCAAGGGCGTTGACGATCTCGTCGTGTTCTTCGACAAACAGCACATCTATCTCGCCGATATCCGCGTTTACCGGAATGTGGTATTCGGCCAGGCTGTGGTTCATGGAGCGACCCAATGCGTGATCGACCTGGGTCTCCTCATGCAACGCCATGCCGATGCCCCAGACCACACCGCCGAGAATCTGGCTACGGGCCATCTTCGGATTGACCACCCGCCCGGCCGCAATCGCACTGACCACCCGGCTGACCTTGATGGTGCCCAGGTCCTCATCCACCCGCACTTCGACAAACACCGCCGAATGCGTGGCAGAGGCATAGCCTTCGCGCTGTTTGCCCGGCTCGCAATCCACCTGCACTTCCAGCGCCTGCTCGCCGCTGTCTTGCACCAATTGCGCCAGGGAGATGCGCTGGTCACCGGCGTGCATCTGGCCGTTCTCAAACCGCGCCGACTCAGCGTCTTTGAACGCCGGGTACGTCTTGCGCGCAATGTCCAACAGCTTGGCGTTCAACGCTTCACAGGCCTGTTGCACCGCGCTGCCCACCGACGACACGGTAAACGAGCCGCCCTGCAACGGCGCCGTCGGCAGCGATGAATCCCCCAGCAGGAACGTCACATCGCCTACCGGCACGCCGCTGGCCTGGGCGGCGATCTGCGCCATGACCGTGTAAGTGCCGGTGCCGATATCGGTGGTGGCACTGCTGACCGTGAGCTTGCCGAGGTGGTCGATGCGTGCCTTGGCGCTCGCCTTCATTTGCAGGGCCTCCCACACGCCACCGGCCATGCCCCAACCGATCAGTTGGCGACCATCGCGCATGCTTCGCGGCTCCGGGTTGCGCTGGCTCCAGCCAAAACGCTCGGCACCTTCGCTGTAGCATTCGCGCAACGCTTTGCTGGACCAGGGCTTGTCTTCGTTCTGATTGCGCTCGGCATAGTTGATCAGCCGCAATTGCACCGGGTCGATGCCCAGGGCGCAGGCCAGTTCATCCATCGCGCATTCCAGGCCGATCACCCCCAGCGCTGCGCCGGGGGCGCGCATGTCCAGCGGTGTGAACACGTCCAGCGGCACCAGCTTGTAGGTCAGCAGCACGTTATCGCAGTGATAAAGCATGCCGCTCCATTCCACCACGTGTTCGCTGAAGTCCTCGAAGCGCGAGGTCTGGCCGATGGCGGTGTGGCCCAGGGCAAGCAAGCGGCCATTGGCGGCAGCACCCAGTTGCAGGCGCTGCAAGGTGCGCGGGCGATAACCGAAGGTGAACATCTGCTGGCGCGTGAGGGTGACGCGCACCGAACGCTTCAGGGCCAGCGATGCCATCACTGCCAGCGGCAACTGGTACTGCGGGCGCAGACCGGAACCAAAGGCGCCGCCGACGAACGCGGCGAAGATCCGCACCTGGCTTTTATCCAGGCCGAAGACTTTCTGCACATAGGCCTGGCAGTTCTGCGGGCCCTGGGTCTTGTCGTGGATATGCAGGGTGCCGTCCGGCTGATACAGCACGGTACTGGCGTGGGGTTCCATGGGGTTATGGTGTTCGATGGGCGTGCTGTAGTGCAGGTCCAGGCTCGTGGCGGCGCCGGTCCATTCGGCCTGGAAGTTGCCGCGCGGCTTGGGCGGTGTTTGCGGCGACGGGTGCGCCTGCTCCTGCAAGGCCAGCAGATCGGTCTCGGCAGGCTCGGCGGCGTATTCGATCTGCACCAGGGAACCGGCGTGGCGCGCCAGCTCCAAGTTGTCGGCAATCACCAATGCCAACGGCTGGCCGCTGTAGAGCACGCGGTCGTTGTACAGCGGGCGAAACGGCGAGCCGTCGGCAGCATCGGCATCGGCGTAGCTGTCGTCGTAGCTGGCCAGTTTCGGGCGGTTGAGGTGATCAAGCACCATCACCACACCGGGCAGCGCCAGGGCTTGGGACGCATCAATGCGGATGACCCGGCCCTTGGCGATGTTGCTCGACACCACGCTGCCGTGCAGCAAGCCATCCTCGGGAAACTCACCGGCATAGCGCGCTTGCCCGGTGACCTTGAGCAGACCGTCGACCCGGTCCAACGGTTTGCCGATTGCGCTCATGACGTGGCTCCTGCAACAGCGGCATCGCTCAGGGCGCGAATGATCGCGCGGCGTGCCAGTTTGATCTTGAAGCCGTTGTGCTCCAGCGGCTCGGCGTCTAGGAGCAGGGTTTCGGCGGCAGTGCTGAAAGTTTCGCGGCTGACGGACTGGCCGATCAGCGCGGCTTCCACCGCGCGATCACGCCATGGCTTGTGGGCGACGCCGCCCAGGGCCAGGCGGGCGTCGACGATCACATCGCCATCCAGCTCCAGCGCCGCCGCGACGGATACCAGGGCGAAGGCGTAGGAAGCCCGGTCACGGATTTTAAGATAGTGACTGTGGGCAGCCAGGTGGTCGGCAGGCAACTCGATGGCGGTGATCAGTTCGTCGTCGGCCAACTGGTTATCCCGCTGGGGTGCATCGCCCGGCAGCCGGTGAAAGTCGGCGAACTCGATGACCCGCGCACCACCCCGGCCCTGCACATGCACCCGCGCATCCAGGGCGGCCAGGGCCACGCACATGTCCGAAGGATGGGTGGCGACGCACTGGTCGCTGGCGCCGAGGATCGCGTGGATGCGGTTCAAACCGACCCGCGCCGGGCAGCCACTGCCGGGCTCGCGTTTATTGCAGGGCACGGCGGCGTCATAGAAGTAGTAGCAACGGGTGCGTTGCAGCAGGTTGCCGCCGGTACTGGCCATATTGCGCAATTGCGGCGAGGCGCCGGCGAGGATGGCCTGGGACAGCAGCGGGTAACGTTCCTCGATCAGCGGGTGCCAGGCCAGGTCGGCGTTGCTCACCAGGGCACCGATCATCAAGCCGCCCTCGGGAGTTTCTTCCACGTCGCGAAGTGGCAGCCCGGTGATATCAATCAGGTGCTCCGGGCGGCTGATGTTCTCTTTCATCAGGTCCAGCAGGTTGGTGCCACCGGCGATAAACCGCGACGCCGGGCTGACCAGGTGCACCGCCTCCTGCACGTCGGCCGGCTTGCTGTAATGGAAGGGATTCATTGCTCACCTCCCTGCACGCGGCACGCCGGCAAGGCTTCTTCGATGGCATCGCGGATGTTGTTGTAGGCGCCGCAGCGGCACAGGTTGCCGCTCATCAGTTCCTGGATCTGCGCGGTGTCGTGGGCGCGGCCTTCACGGGCCAGGCCCACCGCCGAGCAGATTTGCCCCGGCGTGCAGTAGCCACACTGGAAGGCATCGTGCTTGATAAAGGCCTGTTGCATCGGGTGCAGGTCTTCGCCCGAGGCCAGGCCTTCGATGGTGGTCAAATCGGCACCGTCACACATCACCGCCAGGGTCAGGCAGGCGTTCACCCGCTTACCGTTGAGCAACACGGTGCAGGCGCCGCACTGGCCGTGGTCGCAGCCCTTCTTGGTGCCCGTCAGGTCCAGTTGCTCGCGCAGCAGGTCCAGCAGGGTGGTCCAGGGCAATACATCCAGTTGGATGGGGTCCCGATTGAGGGTCAGGCGTATCGGATGACTGACGAACGGCTTGGCCGCCGCGCCATTGGGAGTTGCGCTCATAAACACCTCACGGATTGGTGTGCAATCGCGGCGTTCAGAAAAGTCGCCGTCTTAGCGGTCCGACTTCCGGAGTTTATGAGCGTTCAAGGCAATTGATGGGTGGCGATCAGCGAATGCCGAGGGTGGTGACCAACTGGTTGCGCGGTGGGTTGATCGAGGTGTTGCTGTACTGGAACGTGCCGCCGGCTTCGACATTATCCAGCTGGAACGTATAGATGTAGCCCATCAACGTTCCCGCGCCGCTGCATGGCTGGCTGATGGAACCCACCTGGCAGATGGCGGTGGTGCTGATACGGGGCACCGACGCGCCGTCGAAAAATGCCTGTGGGCTGTTGCCCAGGCCGACTTCCATCACGTACACCAGTGTCTGCCCGCGGTGCGTGCACATCTGGGTGCTGTCGGCCCGCTCGGGAATGGTTTCAGTGCACTTCGCCGACTGAACCTTGAATACCCGCACCTCGCTCAACGCCGGTGCAGGCGCGCCCCACGCCGGTGCCGCACCGAGCCACAGGCCGATGCAACCGAACAGAGCTAGACTCCAGGCGCTGGCTTTTTTCATGCTGTCGATGACCCTGTAATAAACGTCGGCGCAGTATGCCTCAAGGCCATGATCAAGCCTATGCGCCACTGGCCCTCGGCTGCTGGTATGATGCGCCGCTTTTTCCGATCCTCTCTGGAACCACAGGCGCTTGGCGCAGTTTGTGCTTTGACTTAGAGGTCAACAAATAACGACGCAAAATAGCGTCACAGGGAGCAGGCATGCTGGAAAAGCTGTTTCAACTCAAGGCACACAACACGAATGTGCGCACCGAGATTCTCGCGGGCGTCACCACCTTCCTGGCCATGGCCTACATCCTGTTCGTCAACCCGAGCATTCTCGGCGAGACCGGCATGGACAAGGGCGCGGTCTTTGTCGCGACCTGCCTCGCGGCGGCCATCGGTTCCACCGTGATGGGCCTGATCGCCAACTACCCGATTGCCCTGGCACCGGGCATGGGCCTCAACGCATTCTTCACCTACACCGTGGTCCTGCACATGGGCCACACCTGGCAAGTGGCGCTGGGTGCGGTGTTCATCTCGGCGGTGCTGTTCTTCCTGCTGTCGATCTTCCGCATCCGCGAATGGATCATCAACAGCATCCCGCTGCCCCTGCGCTCGGCGATTGCGGCGGGTATCGGCCTGTTCCTGGCGCTGATCGCCCTGCACAACGCCGGCATCGTGGTCAGCAACCCGGCCACCATGGTGGGCCTGGGCGACCTGAAACAACCCGCGCCGATCCTCGCCACCCTCGGCTTCGCGCTGATCGTTGCGCTGGAAGCCCTGAAAGTGCGCGGCGCGGTATTGATCGGCATCCTGGTGGTGACCATCGCCTCCATCGTGCTGGGCTTCACCCCGTTCGGCGGCGTGATGTCGATGCCACCTTCGCTGGCCCCGACCTTCCTGCAACTGGACATCAAAGGCGCCCTGGACATCGGCCTGGTGAGCGTGATTTTCGCGTTCCTGTTCGTCGACCTGTTCGACAACTCCGGCACCCTGATCGGCGTCGCCAAGCGCGCGGGTCTCATGGGCAAGGACGGCCACATGCCGAAAATGGGCCGTGCGCTGATCGCTGACAGTACGGCGGCCATGGCCGGCTCGCTGCTGGGCACCTCGACCACCACCAGCTACATCGAATCGGCGGCGGGCGTGAGCGCCGGTGGCCGTACCGGTTTGACCGCCGTCGTGGTCGCGATCCTGTTCCTGCTGGCGCTGTTCTTTTCGCCACTGGCGGCCAGCGTCCCGGCCTTCGCCACCGCACCGGCGCTGCTGTTCGTCGCCGTACTGATGACCTCGGGCCTGGCCGAAATCGACTGGGACGACATCACCGTCGCCGCACCGGTGGTGATCACCGCCCTGGCGATGCCATTCACTTATTCCATCGCCAACGGCATTGCCTTCGGTTTCATCGCCTGGACCGCCATCAAGCTGCTTTCGGGCCGCTACCGTGAGCTGAACCCGGCGCTGGTGATCCTGTCGATTCTGTTTGTGATCAAGCTGGGCTGGTTCAACGCATGACTTTTGACGCCGCAAGCTACACCGTTCAACTGGAAGAAAAGGTCACGCGCCTGCGTGACCTGCTGGCGCCGTTCGACGCGCCAGAGCCTCAGGTTTTCGACTCGCCGTTGCAGAACTTCCGCCTGCGGGCGGAGTTCCGCCTGTGGCGCGAAGAGGGTCAGCGCCACTACGCAATGTTCTCCCAGGACGACAAGCGCACACCGATCCTCATTGAAGAGTTTCCGATTGCCAGCCTGCGCATCAACCAGTTGATGCCGCAACTCAAGGCCGCCTGGCAAGCCAGCGCCGCCCTGAGCCACAAGCTGTTCCAGGTGGAGTTCCTCACCACCCTGGCCGGCGACGCGATGATCACCCTGTGCTATCACCGCCCGCTGGACGAGCATTGGCATACGGCGGCGAACAAGCTGGCGGCAGACCTGAACGTCAGCATCATCGGGCGTTCCAAGGGCAAGCGCGATGTGATCGGCCGCGATTACGTGGTCGAGAAACTCGACGTTGGCGGTCGCACCTTCAGCTATCGCCAGCCTGAAGGCGCGTTCACCCAGCCCAACGGCACGGTGAACCAGAAGATGCTCAACTGGGCATTCGAAGCCCTGGGCGATCGCAGTGACGACTTGCTGGAGCTGTACTGCGGCAACGGCAACTTCACCCTGCCCCTGGCCACTCGCGTGCGCAAAGTGCTGGCCACCGAGATCAGCAAGACTTCGGTGAACGCGGCGCTGAGCAACCTCGATGAAAACGCGGTGGATAACGTCACCCTGGTGCGTTTGTCTGCCGAAGAGCTGACCGAGGCCTTGAATGAAGTGCGGCCGTTCCGCCGCCTGCACGGCATCGACCTCAAGAGCTACGAGTTTGGCAGCGTGTTCGTCGACCCGCCGCGTGCCGGCATGGACCCGGACACCTGCGAGCTGACCCGGCGCTTCGAGAACATCCTGTACATCTCCTGCAACCCGGAGACGTTGGCGGCGAACATTGCGCAACTGCATGACACGCACCGGATTACCCAGTGCGCGATGTTTGACCAGTTCCCGTGGACGCACCACATGGAATCGGGTGTGTTGCTGACCCGGCGTTAAATCCCCAGCACTGCAAAGATCAAAATGTGGGAGCCGTCGAGCTTTAGCGAGGCCGCGATGGCGGTGGGTCAGACAGAAAAATGTCATCAGTCCCGCCGCCATCGCAGCCTCGCCAAGGCTCGACAGCTCCCACAGTGGATCGGTGTGTTAGCCGATATAGCCATCATGCCGATGGCTGGAAATATCCCGCCAACGCCCGCAGATCCTGCTCGTTGAGCAACCCTGCAAAATACTTCAGTTGTATCCGCGCCAGCAGATACGCATGCCGCGCATCCGCCAGGTCGCGGCGTGCCGTGAACAGTTGCTGCTCGGCATCCAGCACATCGAGGTTGACGCGCTCGCCACCGGTCACGCTTTTCTTCGTCGCCGTCACCAGGGCGGTGGCCGAGCTGACCGCCATTTCATACGCCCGCACTTTGGCCGCGCCGCTGGTGTTGAGGTTGAATTGCTTGCGCAGTTCGATCAGCGTCCTGGCGGTCTGCGCGTCCAGTTCATATTGGGCCTGGGACAGTTGATTGGCGGCCTGACGGGTTGACGCCGACACCGAGCCACCGGCGAACAGCGGCAGGCTGACCTGGATGCCGACGCTGTTGGTGTCGTACTTCTGGTTGTAGCTGCTTTCCGAATCCGAGCTGGTCTGGCGGCTGCTCGCATACAGGCTGACCTTGGGCATGTGCCCGGCGCGCTTGCGCTCCACTTCGTATTCGGCGACGTCCAGCGCGTGGTGCTGGGATTTGAGCTCCGGGTTGTTGGCCATCGCTATTTCCCGCCAGGTCTCGAAACGGTTGGGCTCCAGCGGCGGGATCTCGAACTGGCGAGTCAGCGGCGCCAACTCGTCTATCTGCAACGGCTGGCCCACAATCGCTTCCAGCTCGCGCAAGGCTGCGTCCTGGGTGTCCAGGGATTCGATCTCTTCGGCCTGGGCCAGGCTCAGGCGTGCCTGGGTTTCCAGCACATCGGTGCGGGTGCCCTCGCCGCCCTTGAGCAGCCGTTCATTGAGTTGCAGGCGCTCGGCATACGCGCGTTTCTGGGCGCGGCTCAGCTCGATCCGCTCCTGGGCCAGCAACGCCTGGCTGTAGGCGCTCAACACCCGCACGGCCAGTTCCTGGCTCTTGCTGCGAAAGCGTTCATCGGCAAACAGCGCCTGCGCTGCACCCTGGCGATAGCGCGCATAGGCTTCGTAATCGAGCAGCGGTTGTTGCAGGGTCAGGGTCGAGGCATAGCTGCGGTAATCGCGGTCGCTGGTGACGTTGCCCACCGCCGTCGACTGGGTGACTTCGGACTCATTGCGCGAGTTGCTGTAGCTCCAGGACAGGTTCGGCAACAGCCCGGCGCGGCCGATGATGCGGTTTTCCTCGCCGGCCTCGCGCTCCTGGATTGCCGCCTGAAACGTCGGGTCGTTGCGCAGGGCCAAGTCATAGGCGTCGAGCAATCCCAGCGCCTGAACCGATCCACTGCAGGCACAACACAGACCGAATAACAGCGCCTTCATTCTTCCACCAACGCCATGTGAGTCCGATCCAGCAAGGGTTTGAACAGGTAGTTGAGCATCGAGCGCTCACCGGTTTTGACGAACGCTTCCACCGGCATGCCCGGGCGAATCTGCAAGCCGTCGAGCTGGCGCATGCCAGCTGCACTGACCTGGGCGCGCAAGGTGTAATACGGCTCATCGGTGCGCTCGTCGACCTGACGGTCGGCCGACACCAGCGTCACTTCACCGGCAATGCGTGGGGTGGTGCTCTGGTTGAACGCCGAGAACAGCAACTCCACCGGCAAGCCCGGGTGCACCTTGTCGACCATCTGCACCGGCACCCGCGCTTCCACCAGCAGTGGTTCGCCCTGGGGCACGATGTCCATCAGCGCCTGGCCGGGCTTGATCACGCCGCCTTCGGTGTACACCTCCAGCCCCACCACCACGCCAGCCGCCGGCGCGCGCACCAGGCTGTTGGCCAGTTCGAATTCGGCCGAGGCCAACCGGTTGCGCAAGTCGTCGCTGCGGGTGCGGGTTTCGGCCAGTTGGCCGCGCAGGTCTTTCTGGAAGTCTTCGCCGAGCTGGCGGATGCGCAGGCGCAGTTCAAGGACTTGCCGTTGCAACTGGCCGATGCGGCCGAAATCCTCGGCAATCGCACCGTCGAGCTGGGCATACAGCCGTTCATTTTCCAGCAGCCGATTGCGCGGAATGTAGCCGTCCCGCGCCAGCTCGCGCAGGCCTTGCAGTTGTTCATTCATCGCGGTGCGTTGCAGCACTTTGCTGGCCTGGGATTCCCGGGTGCCGCGCAATTGTGCCTCGGCCCCGGCGATGGTTTCCCGCAGGCCTTGCTGCTCCGTGGCCAGGGCCTGGGCGCGACTGCTGAACAGTTGCCGTTGCAGGCTCAAGGTGGCGGCGGCCTCAGGCTCGTTCAGCAGTTCGGGACCGAAGACGATGGCCGACAAGCCTTCGCTCTCGGCACTCAAGCGCGCTTCGCTGGCCCGGGACGCAATGAACTGGCTGCGCAAAGACTGCATCTGCCCGCGCAACGGGGTTTCCTTCAGGCGGATCAATACCTGGCCGGCGCTCACCACCTCGCCATCGCGCACCTCGATCCGCTCGACGATCCCGCCCGCGGGGTGCTGCACCGTCTTGCGGTGCCCCGACACCATGACCTTGCCGGACACCGCCACGCCCTTGTCCAACGGTGCCAGCGCGGCCCAGCCCAGGAACCCGGCAAACCCGCCGAGCACCAGCAACCAGCCCAGGCGCGCGTATTTTTTATCGTCCAGCGCCAGCACGTTGTTCACCGGCGGCACGCTGTTGTCCGTCACAAGCACAGGTCGGCTCATGCTTTTTTTCCTTCACCGAGGCGGTAGCTCATGCTCATCGCCGACACCGGTTTGGGCGGCGCGGCCGCCGGTTTCTGCGTGGCCTCCAGCACCCGCGCCGTGGGCCCGAACGCCTGCAACTGGCCGTCCCGCAGAATCAGTAATTGGTCCGTCAACGCCAGCACAGGGGTCTTGTGGGTGATCAGCACCAGCGTGCGACGCTGCGCCTTGAGCAAGGTGATGGCATGGAGCAAGGCCTGCTCGCCGGCCTCATCGAGATTGGAATTGGGCTCATCCAGTACGATCAGCGCAGGCACGCCGTACAGCGCTCGCGCCAGCGCGACACGTTGCTTCTGCCCGCCGGACAACCCGGCACCGTCCTCCCCCAGTTGGGTGTCGTAGCCTTGGGGCAACTGCAGGATCAGTTGATGCACGCCGGCCATTTGCGCGGCAGCGAGCACCTTGTCCGAATCCACGGTGCCGAAACGCGCGATGTTGTCGGCGATGCTGCCGGCGAAAAGCTGGATGTCCTGGGGCAGATACCCAATGTGCGGGCCGAGTTGCTGCTTGTCCCATTGCGCCAGGTCCGCGCCGTCCAGCCGTACCTTGCCGGCCAAGGGCGCCCAGGCCCCCACCAGCAACCGCGCCAGGGTCGACTTGCCGCAACCGGAAGGCCCGATCACGCCCAGCACGTCACCGGCAGGCAGGCTGAACCCGAGGTTGGCCAACGCGGGCCGACGACTGCCGGGCGCACACGCGCTTACCTGTTCGACCGTCAACTGGCCGCTGGGCGCCGGCAAGCTCATGCGCTCGGTGCGCGCCGGGTTGGCCGCCAGCATCAGGGTCAATCGCTCATAGGCCAGGCGCGCCGAACTCCACTGTTTCCACACGCCGATCAGCTGGTCGATAGGGCTCAGTACCCGCCCCATCAGGATCGAGCCGGCGATCATCATGCCCGGCGTAATAGCCCCCTGCACCGCCAGCAATGCGCCCAGACCGAGGACCAATGACTGCAACGCCAGGCGTACGCCCTTGGACCAGGCACTGATGGCAGCGGTCTTTTCACTGGCCAGGTTCTGCGCCGCCAGAAACGCCTGGTGCTGGGCAAACCAGCGCGCACGCAGGGTTGCCAGCATGCCCATGGCTTCGATGGCTTCGGCATTGCGCAGGTTGGCCGTGGCCTGCTGGCTGGCGCTGATCGACAGCTGATTGGCCTGAGTCAACGGTGCCTGGCAGATGTGCTGGTTGGCCCACGCCAGCGCCATCAGCATCAGCGCACCGGCCAGCGCCAGGACGCCGAGCCAGGGGTGGAACAGGAAGATCACCAGCAAGTACACCGGAAACCACGGCGCATCAAAAAATGCGAACAGCGCCTGGCCGGTGGCGAACTGGCGCAAGGTCGTCAGGTCGCTCAACGCCTGCCCGGCCGCCTGGGTACCGCCCTTGAGTTGCGCCTCGAACGCGGCGTCGTAAACCCGCTGGTTCAGGCGCATGTCCATCTGTGTGCCAAGGCGGATCACCACCTGGCTGCGCACCCACTCCAGCGCGCCCATCAAGCCGAACAAGCCAAGGATCATCAGCGTCAGCATCAACAGGGTCATCGAGTTGCCGGAGGCCAGCACCCGGTCGTAGACCTGCAACATGTACAGCGCCGGGGCCAGCATCAACAGGTTGATCACTGCCGAAAACAGGCCAATGTTGAGGAAGCCACTTTTATAGGCCGTGAGAGCGGCCAGGGTTTCGTTGCCGGCATGGCGCATCGAGGGAGTCTCATGGGGGAAATCGGGAAGCGCCGCCCGCGTTTGACACGCCGCGCGCCGCTGCGCAGAATTTGTCACCGCCGTCGCCCTGGCCTTCGAAACTCACGGCGACGACGGGGTTTACGCAGCGAATGGGAGAGCGATCTTCCATTCGCTTTTTTCATTGCACAGCCACATCAGGCAGCGAGTGCCCAGTCCTGTGCAACGTCCTGCACGCCTACCAGGGCGACGTCGGTGGTGGTTGCCGTAGCGTGTGCTGCCAGGCCGGCCGAGATCTCGTCGAAGGTGTTGGCGGTGGACAGGCCGAAGTCGTCCAGCAGGTTGTTGAGCACGGTTTCCAGTGCCGAGGTGTTGCCTTGCATCAGGCTGTAGATCACGTTCTGAACGTCGTTGCCGACGCGGCCTGCACCTTGTGCCGCGCTCAAGTCAAGGCCGTTGAAAGCCACTTTGAACGCATCGAGGGTGAAGTCGCTGCCATTGCCGCCGCCCAGGCCGGTGCCCAGTTGAACGTTATCCAGGTTGCCCCACAGGTAGTGGTTTTCGTTGTGGCTGGCTGGCAGCGCCGGGTTGAATACGTAGTGCAGGCCGTTGCTGGTGTTGCTGTCGGCAATGAACGCGTAGTCGGAATTGTTGGCGCCGTGGGTCGAATACTGGTCGCCGCTCAGGGAGCCGTTGCTGAAGCCGCCGGTGTTGCTGCTGCCGTGACCCGCAGTGTTGAACCCCAGTGCCCAGTCGGTCAGGTAGTCCGAGACGGAGTAAGCACCGAGCGCAGCTTCGTAACTAACAGAAATAGTCATCACTTAACCTCGTTATAAACAACACGATTGATCAGCACGCTCATACAGCGCACTTTTTGCCCACCCTTGGGCAAAACCGTTGGTTGATAAAGTGCCGTGGCACCTTGATCAGAACTTGTATTCGAGCATCCCGCTCAACGTTCGCCCGCGCGCCAGGCTCAGGTTATTGGCGTCCCCCATCGCAACGAAGTAGGCCTCATCGGTGGCGTTTTCCAGCGCCAGGGCGATGTTCAATTGGTCGGTCATCCAGTAGCTGGCGTACAGGTCATAGAGGGTGTACTGGGGCCATAGCGCCTGGTCGATGAAGTCATAACCTTGTGAGTCGAGGTTCTCGCCATTGCCTGAGCTGTAGCGCACGCGGACGCCCATATCGAGTCGCTTTTCCAGGAAGCGCGCGCCCAGGGTCAGCGAGCCGCGATCAGCCGGCATATAGGTGGCGTTGCCCATGATCCGGCCACAGCTTTCCTTGTTGTTGGCGATATCGTCGTCCAGCACCTCATACGTGGTCACCGGGCGCAGGCCGGTCGTGCCGTTTGGCCGGGTGTAGCGTTCATAGCGTGTGGTGGACGGCCCGTTCTTCTTCGCCCCGCCCATGTAATAGTTCTTCGAGCAGAACTCATTACTGCCGATCATGTGGGTGTAACTAAGGTTGGCGTACGCCCGCCCCATGTCGTAGTTGAGCTGGTACTCCACCCCCCGAAAGCGCGTGGGGTTGGTGTTATTGACGTACGCCATCGTGCCGAGAAAACCGCCGACGGAGGTCTCCGGCAAACTGACGCTGTGATTGAGGAAAGAGAAGTTCTCGATCCGGGTATCGAAGTAAGCCACCTTCATGCCCAGGCGGTCGTCACCGAACAGCAGTCCCTCTTTGAATACGTTCACGCCCATTTCCCAGTCCCGCGACTCTTCGGGTTTCAGGAACGGGTTGGGAAACACCCGCTCTGATGAGCTGCCACCGTGAGGACGCCCGGTCATGAAGGTTTCCGTCACCGCCGGCGGGCGCCAGCCCTTGCCCCAGCGGGCGTAGAGTTGCATCCAGTCCAGCCCCGGCTTTATGCCGATACCGAACGTGGGAGAGAACTGACCCTCTTCTCTATCAATGTCGAACACTTCCTCGACACGCTTGGCACCTACCGTGCTGCTGTAGAACCGATCGCGCCGGTAGAGCGTCATCCCGGTGACCCCTTCCAGCCGATAGCGGTCGTACCGCAAGCCCGCATCCAGCGTCAGCCAGTCGCCATATTCGTACTGCAGGTTGTTGAACAGGCTGGCGATGGTGCGTTTGCCACCGGGCGTCCCGCCTTCAACGTAAGGCAACAGGCCGGAAAGGTTGGTGGCCTCGACCTTGTTGGTACTGGGCTTGAACTTGTCTTGATACACCTCCACGCCGTAGTTCCAACTCACATGACCCAACGCATCGAAGTCGAACCGCGATGTGTTGTCGCCCTGTACACCCCAGGTATCGGTCTGAAAATGATCCGTGTAGCCCGCCACATAGTTGCCGGAGGTCAGCGACGCGGTGTTGGGCGCATTGTCCCGGTCCATCTGTGTGGTGACGTAGTAGACCTTGGCCTTGAAATCGATCAGCGGGTTATCCGGCGTGTAGCGATAATCCAGTCCGACGTTCCTGGCATTGAGGTTGTTCTTGCTGACGCGCTGGTAGTACACGCTCTGGTTATCCGGGGCGGTGTAGGCCCACGCGTCATTGCTGTCGCTGTCACTTTCCAGGTAGCTCAGTTGCACCCGTTGGTCATTGGGCAGGTTCAGGCCGAACTTGACGATTTGCGAGCGGGTCACGCTGCCGGTGTCACCGACCTCACTGTTCAGCCAATCGTCGAAGGCCGCAGGCTGGGAGTCACGGGCGCGCAAATGAGTACCCAGTTTCTGGTCGTTGTGGGTACCGGCGCGGTAGTCGCCAAAATGCCGTTCGCTGTACCCCAGCAGCACGTCGCCGCGCTCGTCGCCAAAGGCAAACACACCGCTGCCGTTGAAATAGGTGCCGTTACCCAGTTCACCAATCCCGCTACCGGCACGCAGACGCCCGCCATAGTCCTTGCCATCGGCCAGGAACTCACTGGCCTCCAGGGTCTTGAAGGATGCAATCCCGCCCAACACGGCAGCACCGCCCTGCCCGGACTGGCTGCCCTTGTCGATTTCGATGCTGGAGATGAATTCCGGGTCGATCAACATCGTGCCGTTGCGCTGCTGGTGGCCGTTGACGTTGAAGTTCTGGCGCATGCCGTCGATGTTCATGTTGACCCGGCCGTAGTCCTGCACGCCGCGGATGTTCACCGACAGGCCCGGGTCACGCTGGTTGACGGCGGTGTACACGCCGGCGGTTTCTTCGAGCATGTCGGCGGCATGGCGTGGTGGGCGTTTGTCGATCTGCTCGCGACTGATCACGGCCACCGAGCGCGGTGTGTCGTACACCCAGTCGCTTGGCTTGCCGTTGGTGTTGCCGGTGATGGTGGTGGTGCCCACGGTCAGCGCACCGTCATGGTCGGCGCCGACGCGAGTCAGCGTCACCTGCCGGTCCCCGGTAAAGCGGTATTCCACCGGTGCACTGCCCACCAATCGGCCGAGGCCTTCCTGGGCGCTGTAACGGCCCTTGAGCGCGGTGCTGGTGAGGCCTTGCAGGCGCGCGCTGTCGAACAACACTTGCAACCCGGCCTGGTCGGCGAACGTCAGTACGGCAAGGCCCAAGGGTTGCGCCGCAATATCAAACGTCAACGTGACAGGCTGTGATTCACCGACTGGCGCCTCGGCGGCCTGCACCTGGCAGGCGGAGGCTAACAGCCCCAGGTGGATGGCAAGGGCCAACCGGCTACCGGTGTTGCGCCCCTTGGTGATTGCAGACATCGACGTTATCCCTTCGCTGACCATTCTTGTTTATGCGAATACTTCTCACTTAACAGGACGTGTCAGGCGTCGGAACTCAGTAAGGTTTTTTTGAAAGTTTTTTCGAAGGGCGTAAACGGGGCCCGGCGACCCCATCAATAGATCAGGCTCAGCCCCGCCAGATCAAAGCGCTGCACCTGTAATTCTTCGGTCAGGGTGCCGAGGGCCGTGTCGAGCATATCGAGGCGGAACACGCCGCTGACTTCACGGGTGCCGAGGTCGGCATTGGTCAGCACCACCTTGCCCGGCCGGTAGCGGTTGAGCTGTTCGATGACCTTGGCCAGCGGCAAGCGGTCGAAGATCAGCACACCGCGACGCCAACTGGTGGCGCGCTCCAGGTCGAAGTCGTCGAGGGCGACCACGCCGTTCTCCGGGCTGTAGCGCGCAGCCTGGCCTTCCTTGAGCACCGTTGCTTTCTGCGGCAGCGCCTGCAGCGTGACGGCCACACTGTGCTGCAACACTCCGACCCAGGCCTGCCGGTCGTCCTCACGCTCGACCACAAACCGCGTGCCCAGGGCACGGGTTTGCCCGCTGGCGCTGTGCACCACGAACGGCCTTTTTTCCTCACCGGCCATGGGCGCCACATCAAAGATCGCCGAGCCTTTGATCAGGCTGATGCGCCGCTGCACACCGTCAAAATCCAGCTTGATCGCACTCGCAGAATCCAGTTGCACGCTGCTGCCGTCCGCCAGGTGCACGGTGCGCACTTCGCCTTTTTGGGTGAAGTAATCGGCCTGCACCTGCAGCAGCGCCTCAGGCCCGCGCACCCAGCCGACGCCCGCCACCACCAGCAACAGCGCAACACTCGCCGCCATGCGCCACGGCCTGCGCCGACGAGGGCCGCGCACCGGCGCAGCGGTGGCGGGCGGCCGCTGGCGATGCAGCGTCTCATCGCGATGCACCTCGCCCAGCGCCGCCCACGTCTGCTCGGCAAAACGCAGCGCCGCTTCATGGCGGCTGTCTCTGGCGATCCATTGGCGCAGCTCGGCCTGCTCCTGATCGGTCAGGGCGCCGGCGTGCAGGCGCACCGCCCAATCGGCAGCCGCCTCGGTAATGCTGTGCTGTTGCGGACCCGGGCTATTCACGTGTGAATCTCGAATTTTTCGTTATATAACGCTGTGACGTCTGACCCCAGGTTTGTCGGTAATTCATTCGTCGGACGGCCCCGCCTCACCTTCCTGCAAACGCTGCATGACATACGCCAGCGCCTTGGCCAGGTGCTTTTGCACTGAGCTGTCGGAAATGCCCAGGTGGCGCGCGACCTGGGCATGGGTCATGCCCTCGATCCGGTTGAGGCGGAAAATCTGCCGGGTACGCTCCGGCAATTCCGCCAGTGCCTGCTTCAATGCCTGCCGCTGTTGCTGCGCCATCGCCTGAGCCTCCAACCCGGCCATTTCATCTTCAATCTCGGCCAGCGCCTCATGGGGCACGGAGTCGGTCTTGCGCCGCGCCTCCTGGCGGATATGGTCGATCAGCAGATTGCCGGCCGTGCGATAGAGATAGCCCTGGGAGTTGTCGATGCGCTCGCCGGCCGGCTTTTGCGCCAGGCGCAGGAAACTCTCCTGCACCAGGTCTGCGGCCAACTGCGGGTCCCGTACCTTGCGTGCGAGATACCCGCGCAGGGTATCGGCGTGCTTGAGAAACAGGCCTTTGAGATCCACGTCCGACAAACCGACTCCCTGGAATGTTAAGGAAACAGGCGGGCATCTTAAGCGTTGTCGAGAATGATTTTCAATTGATATCAACTCTGATCCACACAACGGTGGTTTTCATTCTGCGTTCGGTAATCGAACGGTTCCCACCCACGCGATTGACCAAATTAACCATTCAGTACATTTTATCGACATACATAAAAACAACAGTGGAGAACCCTCTATGCCGCCCATCGTGCTGGTGCTCAACGGCCCCAACCTCAACCTGCTCGGCACTCGCGAGCCCGCCACTTATGGCCATGAAACCCTGGCCGACCTTGCTGCCCTGTGTGGCCGCAGCGCCGAGCAACTGGGCCTGAAAGTCGAATTCCGCCAGACCAACCACGAAGGCGAATTGCTGGACTGGATCCACGGCGCCCGCGCCCGTTGCGCCGGCATCGTGATCAACCCGGCAGCCTGGACCCACACTTCGGTGGCGATCCGCGACGCGCTGGTGGCCAGTGAAGTACCGGTGATCGAGGTGCACTTGTCCAACGTGCATGCCCGGGAAGCGTTCCGTCATCACTCGTTCGTGTCGCCGATTGCCAAGGCGGTGCTGGCCGGGTTTGGCAGCCACGGTTATCACCTCGCCCTCGAACATTTCAGCAAGAACTTGAAGGGATGAGCGCGGTGTCCAAACGTCGAATTCTGGCCGGCCTGATAGGCGCCGGCATCCAGGCTTCCCGCACCCCGGCCCTGCATGAGCATGAAGGCGATGCCCAGGGCCTGCGTTACCTCTATCGCCTGGTCGACCTCGACCGGCTACAGGTGGATACCCGCGCCCTGCCCGACCTGTTGATGGCGGCCGAACAGATGAACTTCACCGGCTTGAACATCACCTACCCGTGCAAGCAGGCGATCCTGCCGCTGCTGGACGAACTGTCGCCCGAAGCGCGGGGCATCGGCGCGGTGAATACCGTGGTGCTTTGCGACGGTAAACGCATCGGCCACAACACCGACTGCCTGGGCTTTGCCGAAGGCTTTCGTCGCGGCTTGAATGATGTGGCTCGCAAGTTCGTGGTGCAGATGGGCGCGGGCGGCGCCGGGGCGGCAGTCGCCCATGCGCTGCTGGGTGAAGGCGTGGAACGCTTGAGTATTTTCGACATGGACGCCGAACGTGCCCGCAGCCTGGCGAACAACCTCAACCAGCATTTTGGTACCGGCCGGGCGCAGGCCGGCAATGACCTGGAAAGCGCCATGGCCGAGGCCGATGGCCTGGTGAATACCACGCCGATGGGCATGGCCAAGCTGCCGGGCATGCCCGTGCCGTTGGGCACCTTGCGCGCCGACTTGTGGGTAGCGGAGATCGTGTACTTCCCACTGGAAACCGAACTGCTGCGCAACGCCCGCGCCCTGGGTTGCCGCACCCTGGATGGCGGCAACATGGCGGTGTTTCAGGCGGTGAAGGCGTTTGAGTTGTTCACTGGCGAAGTGGCGGATGCAGAGCGCATGCTCGCGCACTTCCAGAGCATGACCACCCAACTGTAGAAACCGGATTAGAAATGTGGGAGCGGGCTTGCTCGCGAATGCGGAGTGTCAGCCACCGGATGTTTTACTGACCCACCGCATTCGCGAGCAAGCCCGCTCCCACATTTTGCTCGGTGTTGAACTCAAGCCTGCAGGTAGCGCAACACCGACTCGCAGATCATCGCCCGATGCCGCTGCTTGACCGCCTCATCCGACAACTCGATCTGAAAGATCTCGCTGAAGGTGTGGCGGTTCGACACCCGGTAAAAACTGAACGAGTTGATCAGCAGGTGCACGTCCAGCGGCTCCAGCCCTTCCCGGAACAACCCCAACTCGGCGCCCCGGCGCAACGTGGTGCCAAGGGCTTCGAGGATGTTGCTGTTCATCGCCTTGATCGACGTCGACTGCTTTACATACTCGGCGTTGTGGATGTTCTCGATGCTCACGATGCGCACAAAATCCACGTTCTGATCGTGGTGATCAAAGGTGAATTCCACCAGCCGGCGGATCGCTTCCCGGGGCTCCAGGGCCGTCAGGTTCATCCGTGTCTCGGTGTTGCGAATGTCGCCGTAGAGTTTCTCCAGCACCTCGACGTAGAGCTGTTCCTTGCTGCCGAAGTAGTAATAGATCATGCGCTTGGAGGTCTGGATACGCTCCGCGATCGCGTCCACCCGGGCGCCGGAAAGGCCCTGAGTGACAAACTCGACGATGGCTTCCTGGAGAATGTTCTCGCGGGTCTTTTCCGGGTTGTTCTTGCGGCTCTTGCGCGGTGCGGTGGCCGCGGCGGGAAGCTCGGAGGTCAGGGTCATGGTGCGCTCACGGCCTTAGGTGCAGGCGCTGATTATGGGCCGCGCCGCACGCCGAAGGAAGCGCCGGCACCTTACAACCTGGCCTGGCGCACCGCACCGCTGCGGGACTTGGCCATGGCCGCCAGGCGCACCGCCACGTTGGCCGCACCGTAGCCGGCGTAACCGTTCTTGCGCTGGATGATCTCGAAGAAAAACCGGCCCTCGAACGGTTCGGTATAAACGTGAAACAGTTCACCGCCCTGGGCATCGCGGTCGTACAGCACGTTGTAATACGCGAGCTGGCTGAGGAACTCGTCATCGAAATCAAACCGCGCCGCCAGGTCATCGTAATAGTTCAGCGGGATATCCAGCAGCGGCACGCCCGCATCCTTGGCCCGGCTGACCTCGGCGAAAATGTCCGCGCAGTCGAAGGCAATGTGGTGCACGCCCGAGCCGCGATAGCTCGACAGCGCGTGGGAAATCGCGGTGTTGCGGTTCTCGGAAATATTCAGCGGCAGGCGAATTGAGCTGCAACGGCTGCGCAGTGCCCGGCTTTTCACCAGGCCATAGGGGTCCGGCAGCACCACTTCGTCGTCGGCTTCGAAATCCAGCAAGCTTTTGTAGAACAACACCCAACTGTCGAGGCTGTCGGCGGGCAAGGCCATGGCCATGTGGTCGATGCGCAGCAGGCCGCCGCTGGCGGCGTTCGCCGGTTGCAGGTTGAAGTCGGTGTCGTAGAGGCCGCCTTCGTGCTGGTCCACCAGGTAGATCAGGCTGCCATCCGGTGCGCGCACCGCTGCCAGCTCCAGCTCGTTGGGGCCGACCAGCCCACGATACGGCTGGCCCTTGTAGGCCACCGCCCGCTCCAGGGCCTTGGCGCTATCCTTTACCCGGATCGCCGTGGCGCACAACGACGGCCCGTGGGCCTCGAAGAAGTTATGGGCGAAGGAATAGGGTTCGCAATTGAGGATCAGGTTGATATCGCCCTGGCGCAACAGGCTGACGCTCTTGGATCGATGCTGCCCGGCCTTGACGAAGCCCAGGCGCTCCAGCCATGAAGTGAGCTTGGCACCGAGGTTTTCATCCACGGCAAATTCCAGGAATTCGATGCCGTCGTATTCGCTGGCGGCCGGGGTTTCAAACAGGATCTCGGGGACCGGCGTCGCTTCTTGCTCCAATCGCTGGCGGGTTTTCTCTTCGAGGTACAGCAGCGAGCGCAGGCCGTCGGCGGCATTCGCCCGGGTCGGCGCGGCGCGGAAGCCGTCGTTGAAGATTTCCAGGGACAACGGCCCGGTGTAGCCACTCTTGATGATCGGGGCGAGAAAGCCCGCCAGGTCGAACTCGCCCTGGCCTGGGAAGCAGCGGAAATGCCGGCTCCATTCCAGTACATCCATCGCGAGGATCGGTGCATCGGCCATCTGCACAAAGAAAATCTTGTCGCCGGGAATCTCGGCAATAGCACTCGGGTCGCCCTTGAGAGACAGGGTGTGGAAGCTGTCGAGCAACACGCCCAGGCTCGGATGATCGATCTTGCGCACCAGGTTCCACACCTGCTGCCAGGTGTTGACGTGCCGGCCCCAGGCCAGCGCTTCATAGCCGATGCGCAAGCCCCGGCGGCCAGCGTGTTCGGCCAGCAGGCTCAAGTCATCCAGCAGAATGCTTTCATCGCCCACGGAATCGGCTGACGCGTTACTGCACACCAGCACCAGGTCGGTGCCCAGCTCCTGCATCAAGTCGAACTTGCGCTCGGCCCGCTCCAGGTTGCGTGTCAGGCGGTCGCGGCGGCAGCCCTCAAAGTCCCGGAACGGCTGGAACAAGGTGATGGCAATGCCGAGGTCGGCGCACATTTGCCTAACTTCACGCGGACTGCCGTCGTAATACAGCAGATCGTTTTCGAAGATTTCCACGCCATCAAACCCGGCAGCCGCGATGGCTTCGAGTTTTTCCGGCAAGGTTCCGCTCAAGGAAACGGTGGCGATGGAGCGTTGCATGGGGCGACTCCCGGCATTGAGGCATGTCTTGTTTACGGCAAATTATTGGCCGCCAGGTTCATCACAGCAATTGAAATGTACGAACCGGTTAGTTTTATGGGCGATTATCGAACAGAATGGCAATCGGCGAATTGACGATTTTTTAGCCGCTGCGCACCATCGACAGCACATTGAGCCCCGCTTCCATTGAGCGGCCTCGGTTAACCAAGACCCTGAACACACCATAAAAATTTCAAAAAAACGGGTACTTCCTCATGCCTTCGCAAAATCCCGCCGTGGCCGTGGGCCACAGCAATCCCCATAGCGGCATCGGTGACAAAATCCGTGGCGCCATGGCTGTCGGTAAAACCCGCTGGGGCATGCTGGCCCTGGTGTTTTTTGCCACCACCCTGAACTACATCGACCGCGCCGCCCTCGGCGTGATGCAACCGATCCTGGCCAAGGAAATGAGCTGGACGGCGATGGACTACGCCAACATCAACTTCTGGTTCCAGGTGGGTTACGCCATCGGCTTTGTGCTGCAAGGCCGGTTGATCGACCGGGTCGGCGTCAAGCGCGTGTTCTTCTGCGCAGTGCTGCTGTGGAGCCTGGCCACCGGCGCCCATGGCCTGGCCACCTCGGCGGTGGGCTTTATGGTCTGCCGGTTCATTCTCGGGCTGACCGAAGCCGCCAACTACCCGGCCTGCGTCAAGACCACCCGCCTGTGGTTCCCCGCTGGCGAGCGTGCCGTGGCCACCGGGATCTTCAACGCCGGCACCAACGTCGGCGCGATGATGACGCCGATGCTGCTGCCGCTGATCCTCCACGTGTGGGGTTGGCAGGCGGCGTTCCTGTGCATGTCGGCACTGGGCGGGATCTGGCTGGTGCTCTGGGGCTTGAAGTACTACAACCCGGAAGACCATCCAAGCGTGAAGCAATCGGAACTGGACTACGTGCAACAGGAAGTCGAACCGGAACAACCCCGCGTACCGTTCAGCCGGATCCTGCGCATGCGCGGCACCTGGGCCTTCGCCCTCGCCTACTCGATGACCGCGCCGGTGTTCTGGTTCTACCTGTACTGGCTGCCGCCGTTCCTGAATCAGCAATACAACCTGGGCATCAACGTGACCCAGATGGGCATCCCGCTGATCATCATTTACCTGACGGCGGACTTCGGCAGCATCGGCGGCGGGATCCTGTCTTCGTTCCTGATCGGACGCGGGATGAACCCGATCAAGGCGCGGCTGCTGTCGATGTTGCTGTTTGCCTGCTGCATCGTCGGAGTGATCATGGCCGCCGGCTCCAGCCACCTGTGGGTCGCGGTGTTTGCGATTTCCCTGGCCATTGGCGCGCACCAGGCCTGGACCGCCAACATTTGGAGCCTGGTGATGGACTACACGCCCAAGCACATGATGAGTACGGTGTTTGGTTTTGGCGGCATGTGCGCGGCCATCGGCGGGATGTTCATGACCCAAATCGTCGGCCATATCCTGACCGTGACCAACAACAGCTACACCGTGCTGTTCACCCTGATTCCGGCGATGTACTTCATCGCGCTGATCTGGATGTACTTCATGGCGCCGCGCAAGATTCCGACCGTCGAGGTCTGAGTTTCCTACCTGCGCCGCTGCTGCCAGGCAGCGGCCAACCCGCTCAGGCAAATCACCCCGATCCCGACCACGGTGGTCAGGTCCGGGGTGTGGTTGAACACCAGCCAGCCCAACAACCCCGCAAACACGATCTGGCAATAGCCGAACGGCGCCAGCAGGGCCGGCGCTGCGAAGCGGAAGGCCTGGGTCAGCATCAAGTGTGCGGTCATCCCGCAAGTGCCCAGCGCCAGCATCAGCACCCCGTGCCACAGGCTCGGCACCTGCCAGAAGAACGGCACCAGCGCACTCATCACCAAGGTGTTGCACAGCCCGGCGAAGAAGTTGCTGGTGGTGGGTGTGTCGTACTTGCTGAGGATGCGGGTGAGCAGTTGGTAGAAGCAGAAGAACAACGCCGACGTCAGCGGCAACAACACCGCGGGGGTGAACAGCTCACCCCCCGGGTGCACAATGATCAGCACCCCGATAAACCCGCAAATCACCGCCAGCCATTGGCCGCGGGTCACGTGTTCGCCTAACAGCGGCACCGACAACGCGGTGACCAGGATCGGCGCAAGAAAGTTGACCGCCGTGGCCTCGGCCAACGGGATAAAGTGCAGCGCCGCCGTAAAGAACAGGCTGGTGCCCAGCAGGCACAACGCCCGCGCCACTTGCAGTAAAGGGCGTTTGCTGCGCAGTACCCGCAGGCCCGATTGCGGCAGGAAGATCCCGGCCATCAACAGCGTGTGCACCAGGTAGCGGGCCCACACCACCATCACGATCGGGTAGAACCCGGCCAGGTATTTGGACAGCGCGTCGTGGCTGGAAAACAGAAAGGTCGCCACCACAATCAGCAAAATGCCTTTGAGCGGGTGGTTGACGCCGGAAAGTGGGGTACTGAGGGTCATTGCATTCTCTTGAGTGGCAGGCTGAAATGACCGCCGCATACCGCGGCATAATCTAGAACGGGTAAAGCGCCTCGCTCAAGAGCATAACCAAACACTGTTCGAACAGCGCACTAAATTGCGGTTTTCCAGTCCAACGCTTCACGCCGCCCCGCCCACTGCGCGTTTTTTAACCAAGGCCTTCTCACCATGAAAAAAACCCTGTTGATTCTTTCGACCCTGACGCTGCTCAGCGCCTGCGACAAGCAAGCCGAGACCGCCAAGGCGCCCGCCCCGCCGTCTGTCCAGGCAACGTTGGTACCGCAAGTGCTGCCCACCGACAAATGGGTCGGCAAGTGGATTGGCGTCGAAGGCCTGAACCTGACCATCGCCAAGGACGACAGCATCGGCCGCGGCCACTATGTACTGACCATGAAATACGGCCTGGATGACGACGATTCCGGCACCTTCAAGGGCCAGGCATCCGAAGACGGCATCACCTTTGAACGCCCGGACGGCCCGCAGATCCTGAGCGCTGGCGACGGCGAAGCCACTGGCCTGAAATGGCTGGCCGACAAGAAGGACTGCCTGATCGTCGACACCGGCGAAGGGTATTGCCGCGACTGACACAAGCTTCATACAGATCGGACGACGCAGCGTTTAGCATCGTCAGACAGCCGGACTGGCGCCAACCCTACACACCAACAACACTGAGCTGCAGGTTCACAAAGAGGATTGCCACATGCTATGGAAAAAAGGCCGACGCAGCGACAACGTGGTAGACGCCCGCGATGACAGCGGCGGCGGTGGCGGTGGCATGCGTTTTGGGGGCGGCAAGGGCCTGAGCCTGACGGCCATCGTGCTGATCGTCGGCATCGGCTGGCTGACCGGCCAGGACCCGATGCAGATCCTCGGGCAACTCAGCGGCCAGCTCACCGAGCAAGCGCCCTCCGTCAGCCCGCAAACCCGCCAGGCGCCGCCGGCCAATGATGAACAAGCCGACTTCGTGCGCGCCGTACTCGGCGACACCGAAGACACCTGGGCCCAGGTGTTCCAGGAAAACGGCCTGACCTACAAGAACCCCAAACTGATCCTGTTCCGCGGCCGGGTGAACTCCGCCTGCGGTGGCGCCACGTCCGCCAGCGGGCCGTTCTATTGCCCGGCAGACCAACAGGTCTACCTGGACCTGGATTTCTTCCGGGAAATGTCCCAGCGCTTCAAGGCCGCCGGCGACTTCGCCCAGGCCTACGTGATCGCTCATGAAGTCGGACATCACGTGCAGACGCTGCTGGGCATCTCGGCGAAGATTCAGGCAGCCCGCCAGCAAGGCCGGCAGATGCAAGGCGACGGCGGCCTGCTGGTGCGCCAGGAGCTGCAAGCCGACTGCTTCGCCGGGGTGTGGGCCAACCGCGCGCAAAAGCGCCTGAACTGGCTGGAGCCCGGCGACATTGAAGAAGCACTGAATGCGGCCAACGCGATTGGCGATGACCGCTTGCAGCAACAGGGCCAGGGCCGCGTGGTGCCTGACTCGTTTACCCACGGCACCTCGGCACAGCGGGTTCGCTGGTTCAAGACCGGCTTCGCCCAGGGCCAGATCACTCAATGCGACACCTTTACCGCCAAGAGCCTTTAAATGAATAAACGACTGGGTCTGCTGTTAGGTTTGTTGATCACCTGTTCCTCCTCTACCTGGGCTGCCGAACATGGCGTCAAGGTGGTCAGTCCCGATCGTTTTCACCTGGATGCCGGCGACCTGAGCGTCGGCTTGAGCCAGGACTGGCGCCAGCCGCTGCCTCAAGTTACCCGCGCGCTGATCATCGTGCATGGTCGCCTGCGCAACGCGATGACCTACCTGGACAGCGGCGAAAAAGCGGCCGAAGCCGCAGGACAAAACGCCAATACCCTGGTGATTGCGCCACAGTTCCTCAACCAGACCGACCTCAAGCGCAACCAGATCGACAGCCAGACCCTGCGCTGGAACAGTAACGACTGGATGGCCGGCGAGCCGTCCACAGGCCCGGGCCAGATCAGCTCCTACGGCGCGCTGGACCAGATCATCAAGCACCTGGGCAACCGCAAGCTGTTCCCGAACATGAAGGAAATCGTGGTGGCCGGCCATTCCGGTGGCGGCCAAGTGGTGCAGCGTTTTGCGCTGACCGGGCATGATCACCCGCTGCTGCAAACCGAGGGCATCAGCCTGCGTTATGTGGTGGCCAACCCGTCGTCCTACGCGTACTTCAGCCCACAGCGTCCGGTGAAATTCGATGTTGCCAGTTGCCCGGGCTTCAACGACTGGAAGTACGGCATGCAAAACCTGCCGGCCTACGCCAAGGGGCAAAGTGCCGAGCAGCTGGAGCAGGCTTACGTTTCGCGTAATGTCACTTACTTGCTGGGCCAGCAGGACACCGACCCGAATCACCCGGCGCTGGACAAGAGCTGCGGCGCTGAAACCCAGGGCGCGTATCGCTTGATTCGCGGGCACAATTATTTTGACTACCTCAAGCAGCGGCACCCGCAGTTGGGCCACAAGCTGGTGGAAGTGCCGGGGGTTGGGCATAACGGGGACAAGATGTTTACGTCGCCTGAAGGGCAGAAAGTACTGTTCCAATAACCACTGAAGAAACCGGATCAAAAATGTGGGAGCGGGCTTGCTCGCGAATGCGGTGGATCAGTCAGCCTATGTATTGACTGACACACCGCGTTCGCGAGCAAGCCCGCTCCCACATTGGATTTTCATCGACCGGACTAAATCATCCGGCGCAATACCGCGCAATCTTCAGCATGCCAATCTGCCAGCTCCGGCCACGGGTTTTCCGGCAGATTGACCAGCACAGTCTTCGTCCCCGCCGCCCGCCCGCAATCCAGATCAAACCGGTAATCACCGACCATCACCATCTCTTGCGGCGCCACTTCCCACGCTCGCGCCAGCTTCAACAAACCACCCGGGTCAGGCTTGGGCGGCGCATCATCACGCCCCAACACATCCTCGGCCGCAAAGCAGTCCGCCAGGCCGATCGCCTGCAATGTCACATGGGCCAGCTCCCGCGCATTGCGCGTCAGGATGCCCAGGCGATAACCCCGCCCGGCCAATTCCCGCACCAACTCCACGGCACCGGTAGCGGCTACCGAACCCAGCGCCAACTCGCGCTCATGCGCGAGCAACCACGCATGCTTGGTCGCTGCTTCATCGGCGGGCAACGCCGCCAGGTGCGTAAGAATGTCGTCAGTCGCCGGAATATCCAGGGCCACGCGGATCGCCGCAAAATCATGCACGGCCACCGTCAGGGTGCCATCCATGTCGAACACCCAGTGCTTCACATCACTGAGGCTCATGCCCAATCCTTGCGATGACGAATCAAGCCTTCCTGGGTGACCGATGCCACCAGTTGTCCGGCGCGGTTGTACACGCTGCCCCGGGAGAACCCACGGGAATTGCCGGCCCATGGGCTGTCCATGGCGTAGAGCAACCAGTCATCGGCACGCAGGTCGGCGTGGAACCACAGCGCGTGGTCGAGGCTGGCGACTTGCATGTCTTTCTGCCACACGGTCTTGCCGTGGGGCAGCAGCGAGGTGGTCAGCAGGCCGAAGTCCGAAGCGTAGGCCAGCAGGTATTTGTGCAGCGCCGGCGAGTCGGCCAGGGCGCCGTCCGCACGAAACCACACGTATTTGACCGGGTCGGACGGCTGCGGGTTGTACGGGTCTTTCTCGGTCACCGGCCTTACTTCGATTGGCTTGGGGCACAGCAGCTTTTCGCGCATGTGCTCGGGAATCAGGTGCGCGCGCTGCTGGGTCAGCTCCAGCTCCGACGGCAGGTTCTCCGGGCCGACCACCACGGGCATGGTGGTCTGATGCTCGAAGCCTTCTTCGTCGTACTGGAACGAAGCGCTGCAGGTGAAGATCGGGTTGCCCTTCTGGATCGCCGTCACCCGGCGCGTGCTGAAACTGCCGCCATCGCGCACCCGGTCAACCGAATACACCACCGGCAACGCCGCATCGCCGGGGCGCAGGAAGTAACCGTGCAACGAATGCACATGCCGCGCCTCTTCAACGGTCTGGCTGGCCGCCGACAGCGACTGGCCGAGCACCTGGCCGCCGAACAGCTGGCGAAAGCCCAGGTCCTGGCTGCGGCCGCGAAAGAGGTTTTCCTCGATCGGTTCCAGGGTCAGCAGGTCCACCAGATCTTCCAACACTTGGCTCATAGAGCATCTCCTACAACAATCTATTGGGCATTCCGGGCTGCTTATCCGTGCAGCGTGTCCAACCATTGGGCGCGGGTGATGCGATACAACACATGATGCCGCAAGGGGTCATCCGCTGCGACCTTGGGGTGTTCAAAATCTGCCAGGGGATCGTAATGCATACCGATGGCCTGCATGACTTTTTGTGATGGCAGATTGGCTTCAGTGGTAAACGAAACGATTTCGTCCAGCTTCAGCCGGTCGAAACCACAGCGCAGGGCAGTCCAGGCGGCTTCGCTGGCGTAACCCAGGCCCCAATGTTCCCTGGCCAGGCGCCAGCCGATCTCCACCGCCGGAGTGAACGGGGCCTCGAAGCTCACATTCAGCAAGCCGGTGAGGCCGATGAACTCGCCGCTGTCCTTGCGCTGCAAGGCCCACAGGCCAAAACCGTACTCGGCAAAATGGCCGCGAATACGCCCGATCAGCGCGGCACTTTCCAGGCGGCTCAAGGTGGCCGGGAAATACCGCATCACCTGCGGGTCGGCGCACATGCGCGCAAACTCCGGCAAGTCGGCATCGCTCCATTGGCGCAGCACCAGGCGTGCGCTTTCCAATTGCAGTATCGGCTCCATTGGTCCCCCTCCCTTGCCATGTGCGTGAGTGTAACGCGCTGTTAAGATCCGTCGCTGGTTCCCGTCAGAAATCGCCATGCCCTTGCCATTGATCTACCACGACGACTACAGCCCCGAGTTCCCGGCAGACCACCGCTTCCCCATGGATAAATTCCGCCTGCTGCGTGACCACCTGGTGGAGAGCGGCCTGACACGGGACAGCCAACTGCTGCGCCCGGAACTCTGCCCCGCCGAGATTCTGGCCCTGGCCCATGAACCTGGGTATATCGAACGCTACATGAGCGGCGAGTTGTCGCGCGAAGACCAACGGCGCCTTGGCCTGCCTTGGAGCGAAGCCCTGGCCCGACGCACCGTGCGCGCGGTGGGCGGTTCGTTGCTGGCCGCCGAGCAGGCCCTGGAACACGGCCTGGCCTGCCACCTGGCCGGCGGCACCCACCACGCCCACTACGATTACCCGGCGGGTTTCTGCATCTTCAATGACCTGGCCGTGATCAGCCATTACCTGCTGGCCAGCGGGCGGGTCAACCGGGTGCTGATCTTCGACTGCGACGTGCACCAGGGCGACGGCACCGCACGCATCCTCCACGACACCCCGGATGCAATCACCGTGTCCCTGCACTGCGAAAAGAACTTCCCCGCGCGCAAGGCGCAAAGCGACTGGGACATCCCGCTGCCGATGGGCATGGGCGACGCGGACTACCTCAAGGTGGTCGACGATGCCCTCAACTACCTGCTGCCGCTGTATCAGCCCGACCTGGTGCTGTATGACGCCGGCGTGGATGTACACAAGGACGACGCCCTCGGCTACCTCAAGCTGACAGACCAAGGCGTCGCCGCCCGCGATGAAAGCGTGATGCGCCACTGCCTGGGCCGCGATATTCCGGTGGTCGGGGTGATCGGCGGCGGCTACAGCAAAGACCGTCCTGCCCTGGCCCGTCGCCACGGGATCCTGCACCACAGCGCGCAGCGCGTCTGGACGTCATCAGGCTGTCATTGAGTTATGCGCGTTACCCACAATCGCTGTGGAACTGCCTGTGGATAACCTGAGTGAAAGCCCCTGCAGGCCATAAGCCGCCTGGCCTGCAGAAGGCTGTATGTTTTTTGATCAGGCAGCATGAGCATCCTCGGGTAGAATGCTCGGCCTACTTTGCCGAACCGCAGTTATCCCCATGCCCCAGACTCAAACCCCATCTCAACACGTCATCATCATCGGCGGCGGCCCGGCGGGGCTGATGGCTGCCGAAGTGTTGAGCCAGGCCGGGATCCGGGTCGACCTGTACGACGGTATGCCCTCGGTAGGCCGCAAGTTCCTGCTGGCGGGCGTGGGCGGCATGAACATCACCCATTCCGAACCGTACCCGGCGTTTCTGGCGCGCTATGCCGAACGGGCGCCGTGCATGGCGCCGTTGCTGCGTCAGTTCGGTGCCGAAGCGTTGTGCGAATGGATACACGGGCTGGGGATTGAAACCTTTGTCGGCAGCTCCGGCCGGGTGTTTCCTACTGACATGAAAGCCGCCCCGCTGCTGCGGGCCTGGCTCAAGCGCCTGCGCGACCAGGGCGTAGTTATCCACACCCGCCATCGCTGGCTGGGCTGGAATGCCGACGGCAGCCTGCTTATCCACAGCCCCGAGGGCGACAAAAGCGTACGCGGTGATGCGGTGTTGCTGGCCTTGGGCGGCGGCAGTTGGTCGCGCTTGGGCTCGGATGGGGCGTGGCTGAAGTTGCTGGAAGACAAAGGCGTGCCTTACGCGGCGTTGCAACCGAGCAACTGTGGCTTCGAGGTGTCGGCCTGGAGCGAGTTGATGGTCAGTAAATTCGCCGGGGCACCGCTGAAAAACGTCGCCATTGGCCTGGCAGACGACAAGCCACGGCTGGGGGAATGTGTGGTCACCGCCACGGGCATCGAAGGCAGCCTGATCTATGCGTTGTCGGCACCGATTCGTGAGGCGATCAACCGGGATGGATCGGCCACAGTGCACATTGACCTGTTGCCGAGTAAGCCACTGGACAAGGTGATCGCAGCGCTGAGCAAGCCGCGCGGCTCGCGCTCGATGAGCAAGCATTTGCACAGTCAGTTGGGATTGGATGGGGTGAAGGCGGCGCTTTTGCGCGAGCTGTCACCGGCGGAGCACTTCAATGATCCGGCGCAGCTGGCGGTGGATATCAAGGCGCTGCCGCTGACGCTGGTGAAAACCCGGCCAATGGATGAAGCCATCAGTACCGCAGGCGGCGTGCCGTTTGAGGCGCTGGATGAACGCTTGATGATCAAGCAATTGCCGGGCGTTTTTTGCGCAGGCGAGATGCTGGACTGGGAAGCGCCGACGGGCGGGTATTTGCTGACGGGGTGTTTTGCCAGCGGGCAGGCGGCAGGGCGCGGTGTTCTTGAGTGGTTGAGGCCGGCCACCCCGGCATGACCCACTCACCCCATCACCGCCCGGCAGCAAAGTTACCTCTGACTCAACTGGCTGTTAGATCGGGATAGGCACGTTTAAAAGCTGTTACTTGCTTCTGCAGGAAAGCATCCTCTTCAGGCAGTAAAATTTTCAGATTTTCTATATAACCTGAATACGCACTGAAGAGTCTGGAAGGATCGCCGTGTTTCAAATCGTTCCATTCCTGCTTGAAGGCGTAGCTGAGTTTCTGGCCCTCTTCCTGACTGGTATAAAGCATATCCTGTAGATACTTATCCAATGGCGCCCTTATCTCAGGACTGATCGAATAATTAGCCTCATACAACGACATCAACTCTCTGAACGAATGGATTGCCTGCCCATACTCGCCGCGCGCCGCATGATCTTCAACCCGGGACCTTAATTCGGCCACACGCAACTCTACCTGCTTGAAAGCTTTCTCGTCAGCGGCCTTGCCTTTCTTGATTTCGCCGTCTACAACAACGCCGCCGATAATGCCCGCCGCCGCCAGGACCGGCAAAACAAAAGGTACTAAAAACACAGCCATATCTACATCTCCATCTAAGTTCGTCATTCAGAAATCAGTTTCTGACTCAACCTCAGTGGAAATGAAGCATTTTAAGTTCCAGCACTTAAACACGGCGACACGAGCGGAATTGCTCCGCTCACGGTAGTCACTCTGCGTTTACTTGATAACCAACAAGCCCTACTTCTTTTTCCGCGGCCCGGTGTTAAACACGGGCACCTTACGCACTGGCTTGATCGAAGGCTCGACCGGCGTCGCCTCCCCGCTGTCCACCCACTTGCCCAGGTTGCGCTTGCCACCACCGCCGCCCGAAGCCTTGGGTTTCTTCGGCTTTTTCGGCTTCTTCACCACCTGACCAGTGGCATCGGTATCCGGCACACGGTGCTCCGGTTCGAAGTCCTGCTCCATCTTCCGGGTCAACGTTTGACGGGTCAGCATCTCGATGGCCGACAGCATGTTCACTTCATCGGCGCACACCAGGGAAATCGCCTCACCGGTGTTGCCCGCACGACCGGTACGGCCGATGCGGTGGATGTAGTCCTCGGCCACGATCGGCAGGTCAAAATTGACCACCAGCGGCAAGTCTTCGATATCCAGGCCACGGGCCGCCACGTCGGTGGCCACCAGGATCTGCACGTCGCTGCTCTTGAAGCGATCCAGCGCACGCTGGCGCGTGGCTTGTGGCTTGTCGCCGTGAATCCCGTCGGCATTGATGCCCAGGCCCTGGAGCTTTTCCACCAGCGCGTCCACACCGTTACGGGTCTTGGCGAACACCAGCACCTGCTTCCAGCGGCCCTTGCGCATCAGGTGCACAAACAGTTCCGCCTTGCGCTTCTTGTCCACCGGCACCACCCATTGCTTGACGGTGTTGGCAGCGACGTTGCGCGGGCTGACTTCGACAGTCAGCGGGTCGTTGAGCATCTGCCCGGCCAACTGGCGGATCTCGTCGGAGAAGGTTGCGGAGAACAGCAAGGTCTGGCGCTTTTTCGGCAGCATGCGGTAGATGTTCGCCAGTTCTTCGGAGAAGCCCAGGTCGAGCATGCGGTCGGCTTCATCCAGCACCAGGGTTTGCAGCTGGTTGAGTTTCAGCGCGTTCTGGCGGAACAGGTCGATCAGGCGGCCAGGGGTGGCGACCAGCACATCAACGCCTTTGCGCAGCTTCATCATCTGCGGGTTGATGCTCACGCCGCCGTACACGGCGTAAGTGGTCAGCGGCACGTTTTGGGCGTACTCGGCGACGCTCGCATGAACCTGCTCGGCCAGTTCGCGGGTCGGGCACAGGATCAGCGCGCGCACCGAATTGGCGCTGACTTTCGGCCCTTCCATGGTCAGCAGTTGCAGCAGCGGCACGGCGAAACCGGCGGTCTTGCCGGTGCCGGTCTGGGCCGCAGCCATCAGGTCACGGCCTGCCAGCACCGCCGGAATGGCTTGCGCCTGCACCGGCGTCGGGGTCTGGTAGCCAAGCGTCTCAAGGGCGCGCAGCAAGGGTTCGATCAGGCCAAGTGTGGCGAAAGTCATGGAAATACCGTAGGAAAAAGTCAGCGCAGGGTCGCAATGCGCGGCAGTTTACCTTATTTCCGGTTTTGGCTTTCGCCACTGTGGCAGGCTGATCAGCAGCACCGCGCTGATAATCACCAACATCGCCAGGGCTTCTTCCGTGCCGATGGTCTCACCGACAAACACAATCCCGAGCAACACCGCCACCGCCGGGTTGACGTAGGCATAGCTGGTGGCCGCCGCCGGGCGTACGTGCTTGAGCAGGTACATATAGGCATTGAAGGCGATGATCGAGCCGAACACGGTCAAGTACGCCAGGGCCAGCCAGCCTTCCAGCGGCGGCATGGCTTGGAGGTGTTCGCCGCTGACGGCACTGAGCAACAGCAGCACGAAACCTGCGATCAGCATCTCCGCCGCACTGGCCATCGCGCCTTGAGGCAGCGGCAAATGCTTGCTCCACACCGAACCAAAGGCCCAGGCCGCCGCCGCAAAGATCAGCAAGGCCGCACCGGTGGGGCTCGATTGCAGGTTGGAGCCCATATTGAGCATGGCGATACCGATAATCCCCAGCACCACCCCGGCCCATTCCAGACGGGTATTACGCGCGCCCCAGAAATAACCACAGAGCAAGGTGAACAACGGCACCGTCGCCACCGCCAACGCGGCCACCCCGGAAGCCACGCCCGTATGTTCTGCCACACTGACCGCACCGTTGCCGAAGGTCAGCAGCAAAATGCCGATCTTCGCGGCAGCCTTCCACTGCACCCACGTCGGCGCCGGCGCCCCGCGCCAGCGCAGGAAGGCATACATCAGCGCACCCGCTGTCATAAAGCGAATCCCCGCCAGCAACAGCGGCGGCCAGTACTCCACACCAATGCGAATCACCAGGTAGGTAGACCCCCAGATCACGTACAACGCAAAAAAGGCGGCGATCAACGGTAAGGGAAAGCGACGTGGGCCAGGCATTTGGCAGCTCTGTGGCAGGACAAGGGAGCGTTATTTTAGAAATCCCCGGCCTTAAACATAAGTTACAAAACCTGTTTAAAGCGCCAGTACACTTTTCAAAACATGGTTATCAAGGCTATAAACCGTGCTTTCGAAAGCTATGCATTCCCGGAGCCTTATCATGGACAAATACGACCGTATGCTTCTCAGCGCCCTGCTGGAAGACGGCCGCGCGTCCTACGCGCAACTGGCGCGCACCGTGAACCTGTCCGCGCCCGCCGTGGCTGAGCGAGTGGCGAAACTGGAAGCCAGTGGTGTGATTACCGGGTATCAGGCCAAGGTCGACCTGTCGAAGGTGGGGTTGCCGATCCAGTGCGTGATTGAGTTGCGGTTGACCAATCATGGGAGCCAGAAGGTTTACGACGCGCTGTCGGAAATTCCCGAGTTGACTGAATGCCATCGGGTGACGGGCGATCCGTGCGTGATCATGCAGGCGGCGGTGGGCTCGATGCCGGAGCTGGAGAACCTGATCAATCGGGTGGCGAAATTCGGGTTCAGCAAGACCTCGATCATCTTGTCGAGCGCGATAGAGCGGCGGGTGCCGTTGGGGCAGTTGGAGGGGAATGGGAAGAGTGGCAACTGAACACGCCGCTCTGCAGCTCGTTCCCACGCTCTGCGTGGGAACGCATCCGGTGACGCTCTGCGTCACGACTTCAAGAGCGGACGCAGAGCGTCCAGGGCGGCATTCCCACGCGGAGCGTGGGAACGTTCGCCATAGTTGACCGAGTTGCCTGAAACACCCTCGCTCAACTGTGGGAGCTGGCTTGCCTGCGATGACGTCAGTAGCTTCACTGATTCGAAGGTGGTGGTGGATCGGTCGCTGGACTGCTTACAGCCTCGATAACACCGCAAAACTAATGGGGGAGCGGGCTTGCTCGCGAATGCGGTGTGTCAGTCAGCGCATGTGTTTGCTGATACTCCGTATTCGCGAGCAAGCCCGCTCCCACATTTGGATCTTCGTCGTGTTGAAGATGGAGTTCTGCTCAAGCGACTTAGAACCCGCGATGCTTCTTCAGATGATCATTGATCTTCGCCGCCGGAACCTTCTGCAAGCTGCACAGCAATTCGTGTGACAACTCCCGCAACCCGTGGGTGCGACGCAGTTCCTCGGCCAGATGCGCGGTAAGGTTCGCCGCCATCTCCGCGTCCGCCATCGCCCGGTGAGCCTTGCCGGTGTGGGGCAGTTGGGCAAACGAGGTCAGGGTACCCAGCTTGTGGTTCGGCGCCGCCGGCATCAAGCGTCGCGCCAGCAATAGCGAACAGGCAAACTTCTGCAAACGCGTACGCCGGATCAACCCCAGCTCGAAATCCCAGAACTTCTGGTCAAACGCGGCGTTGTGGGCCAGCAGCGGCGTGGTGCCGACAAACTCGTTCACCTCGTTCATCACCCGCTCCGCCGACGGTGCGGTGCGCAGCATGGCGTTGCTGATGCCGGTCAGTTGCTCGATAAACCCCGGCACACGCACACCAGCGTTCATCAGGCTCTGGTAGCGCTCCACGATCTGGCCCTGCTCCAGGATGACCACGGCGATTTCCGTGGCCCGGCAGCTGCTGCTCGGCTGGATGCCGGTGGTTTCAAAGTCGATGACCGCTATACGTTCCAAACCTGTTCCAACTCCGTCAAAAATCTATTTAAGCAGCAACGCGCCTTCAATCGGCACGTAGCGGCTGGCGGCGCGTATCAATGAGTTGGCCGTCAGCCCCGGCACGCCGTAGGCCACGGCTTCGACGCCGTGCTTGCTGATGATGCGGTCCAGCAGCATGTCGAAATCACCGTCGCCGGAGGCCAGCACCACTTCGTCGACATGGGCGGCGGCGTCCATGATGTCGATGGTGATGCCCACGTCCCAGTCGCCCTTGGCCGAGCCGTCGCTGCGCTGGATGTAAGGCTTGAGCTTCACGGTAAAACCCAGGTTGCGCAGGATCTGCTGGAACTGCTGTTGCTTGCTGTCGCCACGGTCGATGGCATAGGCATACGCCTCGACAATCTGCCCGCGCTGGCTGATATCAGCCCACAGGGCGGCGTAGTTGAAGTGACAGCCGTACGCCTGGCGCACGGTGTAGTAGAGGTTTTGTACATCGGCGAACACGGCTATCTTTTTCACCGCAAATCCTCATGACACGCGCATGGACCCCGGACTCAAAGGCCCGGAAAGGTTGCCAGTATGCCAGCCACAAGGGAGTTTCCGAGAAAAATCAGCCCGGGGCGACGAAGCGCCCCGGTTGAGTGTGGGTCAGACGAAGGAATCGTCGTCGCCAAAGGAGGAGGAGTCGTCGGAATAGTCGTTGTCGGCGAAGCTGTCGGAGGCGTTGTCGCTGCCCCAGCTGTCGTTGCCGGCATATTTCTGGTCGTCGTTGCCCCAGTTGCCGTTGTCGCTGGCCGGGGCCGGCTCTTCGCGGATGATCTCTTCAACCACTTGCGGTTGTTGCGAGTTGTGGCTGAACAGGCTGCTGATGCCTTCTGCCAGCATCACACCACCGGCCACGCCAGCTGCGGTTTTCAGGGCGCCGCCGAGGAAACCGCTGCCAATCGGCGCTGCGGGTGCCTGTTGTGGCTGCTGATAGTTCTGCTGGGGAGCACCGTAGTTCTGCTGCGGCGCAGGTTGCCCGCCAAACGACGGACGCGCTGGTTCACGCCAGCCACCGCCCGACGACGCAGGTGCGCTCTGGGTCGGCTGCGGGTCACGGGAACCGCCGCCGAAAATGCTCGACAGGAAACCGCCACTGCTCGGTGCAGGCTGCGCCGCCTGGGACCTGGCCTGTTGCAGTTGGTCCTGCAACTCCTGGATCTGCTGGGCCTGCTGCTTGTTCTGCGCATCGAGGCTCTTGATCGCGTGCTCTTGCACCAGAATCGACTGGGTCATGTAGTACGCAGCGGCCGGTTGGCGAGTGACGTGTTCCTTGATCCGCGCTTCAGCCTGGGCGTCGCGGGGGGCTGAGTCCGTTTCGGCTTGCTGCAACCGTGAAAACAGTCCGTCGATCAGGGTTTGTTCTTCGCTGTTCATGGCGACCTCGTTAGATTGCCGGTAGAAATCTTCGCCTTGCGCACGATGTGCAAGGTACAACCCAGTTATGGGGCTGTTGCTGATTGTTTCAATGGTCTTTACGCAAGGTTTACGTTTGCTTGCATCTGCTCATGATCGGTTAAAGTAACGCCCTTGCTTTTCGGCCTGTGAAGACCCTGATGAATCCGTTAGACGTATTGCGCGACTCCTTCTTCTTTTTCAAGCGCAACCTGGGCGCCATCGTGCAGTTGTGCCTGCCACTGGTGATCCTCGAAGCCCTGCTGCAACAGGTGCTCGACCACACGCTCGGCCCAGATGCGTTTCCCGGTTACAGCGTGGTGATCGGGCTGCTGGTGTACCCGCTGTACACCGGCGCACTGATCCTGTTCCTCGACGCCCGCACCCGGGGAGAATCGCCGCGCACCCTGGATGTGCTGGCCATGGCCCTGACCCTGTGGCCGCGCTTTGCCCTGCTGACGGCAATCAGCACGCTGCTGATCCTGCTGGGCCTGTCGCTGTATTTCCTGCCCGGCCTGTGGCTGATGGTGGTGCTGGCTTTCGCCGAATACCTGCTGGTGCTGCGGGGCATGTCGGCGCTGTCGGCCATGAAGGAAAGCCTGCGCCTGACCCGTGGGCATTTCTGGCGGATCCTGGTGTGCCTGCTGTGCGTGATGACCCCGCTGTGGTTGCTCAAGGGCGCCAGCGTGGCGGTCTATCCGGACCCGAACCCGCTGCTGGGCCTGCTGATCGACAGCGCACAAAGCTTCCTGCAACTGTTCACCAGCGTGGTGTTGTTCCGCCTGTTCATGTTGATTGGTGGCGACGCCGACGCGCGGTGATATGCTCCGGGCCTGTCCTGCAACGCCATAAGCCGAGCCGATGACCCGACTACTGCGCATTACCTTGCTGGGCCTGCTGATCCTCGCGGCCCTGCTGACCGGCTTGATCTACAGCCTGACCTGGCGCCCTGCCGACAAGGAAACCCTGCCCATCCGCTGCGTCGCGCCCCGTGCGCCGACCCTGCTGCCTGGGCAGGCGCTAAAGGTCATGACCTGGAACGTGCAGTACCTGGCGGGCAAGAACTACGTGTTCTGGTACGACACCCCGGACGGCAGCGGCCCGGACGACCGCCCGACCGTTGAAGACATGGCTTCAAGCCTCGACGAAGTGGCGCGGGTGATCCGCGACGAGCAGCCCGACATCCTGCTGTTGCAGGAAGTCGACGAAGGCGCCAAGCCTTCCAGCTACCAGGACCAACTGGCCTTGCTCCAGGAGCGCCTGGCCGACCTCTACCCGTGCAGCGCCCAGGCCTTCGACTGGAAAGCCGACTTCGTGCCCGACCTGCATATCTTCGGCAGCGTCGGCCGCAAGCTGGTGACCATGAGCCGCTACCAGATCGAACACGCCGAGCGCCTGCAATTGCCGGTGGCACGCGCCAACCTGATCAGCCGTCAGTTCCAGCCCAAGCCCGCGTTATTGCTGACCTACCTGCCGTTGAGCGATGGCGGCCAGTTGGCCGTGCTCAATACTCGCCTGGACGGCGCGGCCCCCGGGCACAACGCCGTGCTGGAACAGGTGCAGGCGACCGTCAAGCTGGTGGATAAATTCGAGAGCCGTGGCACGCCATGGCTGATGGGTGGGGATTTCAACCTGCTGCCGCTCGGGCAATTCCTGCGCCTGGACCCCGGCAAGCGCGGGCAATACTCGCCGGACAGTGAGCTGCACCTGCTGTGGGAAAAGTACCCGATGATCCCGAGCAACAGCCAATCCAGCGGGATTGACCGGGACCAGTGGCTGACGTATTTCCCGAATGACCCAACCGTAGAGGGGCCGGATCGTACGGTGGATTACCTGTTCCACAGCTCGCGCATCAAGAAGGTTGAGAGCAAGGTGCGCCAGAGCGATACGGTGCGTATCTCCAATCATTTGCCGGTGATTGCGCGGTTCCTGTTGCCCGCCGCGCAGTAAGCCACGCGGCGAAACAGTGTGGGAGCTGGCTTGTGTGGGAGCCGGGCTTGGCCGCGATGCAGACACCTCGGTCTATCCGACAGACCGAGGTGATGCCATCGCAGGCAAGCCAGCTCCCACATTAGATCTGCGATGTACTTACTTTCTCGGCTTGATCCGGGCAGTCGGTTCAGCAATCAACGGATCATCCGGCCAGTAATGCTTGGGATATCGCCCCTTCAAATCCTTCTTCACCTCGGCGTAAGTACTGCGCCAGAAGTTCGCCAGGTCCTGCGTCACCTGCACGGGCCGTCTGGCCGGTGACAACAGGTGCAGCTTGACCACCTGCCGCCCGCCGGCAATCCGTGGGGTGTCCGCCAGCCCGAACAATTCCTGCAAGCGCACCGCCAGAATCGGCGGCTGCTCGCTGTAGTCCAGCCGCACCGACGAGCCCGACGGCACCTTCAGATGGTGCGGCGCCAGCTCGTCCAACCGCGCCGGCAACGGCCACGGCAGCAGGTTATGCAGGAAGCTGGAAATATCCAGACTGGCGAAATGGCTCAGGCGCGACACCTTGCCCAGGTAAGGCATCAACCAGTGTTCCAGGCTGGCAAGCAAGGCGCTGTCGCTGACATCCGGCCATTCACTGGCCTTGCCGCTATCCAGACCACGCAGCAGCATCACCCGCGCCTGCCATTGGCGCAGCTCCGGGGTCCAGGGCAGCAGTTCCAGGCCTTTGCGCCGCACCAGGTTGACCAGCGCCTGGCTGCGGGCGGATTCGTCGAGGCCGGTCAGCGGCTCGCGGCTGAGCACCAGTTCGCCGACCTTGCGCTGGCGTTCGGCCCGCAGCACGCCTTCGCGCTCATCCCAGTCAAGCTGGTCGACATTACGCACCTGCTCGGCCAATACCGAGTCGAACAACGCCGGATCAAAATCCGCCGCGAGGTAAATCCGTTCTTCACGCTGGCCCTGGCGGCTGCCCAGATCGGCAATCACCAGCCAGGGTTGTTTCATCAGGCTGTCGGCTTCGGCGAACAACGCGGCACGGCCGTTGGCGAGGCGGTATTCGGCACCGCCCGCCCGCCGTTGCTGGGCGACGCGGTCCGGGTAGGCCAGCGCCAGCAACGCGCCGAGCCAGCGCGGATGATCGGGATCAGCCACCGGCTGCTCTGCCTTGCCTCTTAAATAGCCACGGTATTGCCGCGCCAGTTGGCGGGCACGCTGCACACCGCCCTGGGTGCCACGGGCCTTTTCTTCACCGGATAACAGGGCCAGGCGGCTGTGCAAATCCGCACCGGCACCACGCAGGATATCGCGCTCACCCAACAGTGCCGCCACGTCACAGGCCATGCTCGCCAGGCCCAGATCCTGACCACGCAGCAGCAAATGAGCGATTCGCGGGTGCGCCGGCAACCCGGCCATTTTCTGGCCGTGGGCGGTCAGCTTGGTATCGCTCAACGCCCCGAGGCGCTCGAGCAAATCCTGGGCCTGTGCATAAGCCGCGGTGGGCGGAACGTCGAGCCATACCAACTGAGTAGGCGCCACGCCCCAGCGGCCCAATTGCAGGGCCAAACCGGAAAGATCCGCCGAGAGAATTTCCGCACTGGAATACGCCGCCAGCCCTTCATGTTGGTCTTCGGACCACAACCGATAACACACCCCCGGCTCCAGGCGCCCTGCCCGGCCGGCACGCTGGGTGGCGCTGGCGCGGGAGATGCGCTGGGTGTCGAGACGGGTCATGCCGCTGCCCGGGTCGAAACGCGGGACCCGCGCCAACCCGGCGTCGATCACCACGCGCACGCCGTTGATGGTCAGGCTGGTCTCGGCAATGTTGGTGGCCAGCACCACTTTGCGCTTGCCGGCGGGCGCCGGGTCGATGGCGGCGCGCTGGGCGGCCAGGTCCAGTTCGCCGTGCAGCGGGCATAGCAGCACATCGGGGTTATCGCCCAGCGCGTCAGCCAATTGCTGATTAACCCGACGAATCTCGGCCTGCCCCGGCAGGAACACCAGCACGCTGCCGGCTTCATCATGCAGGGCTTCAAGGATGGTCTGCACCAACCGTGGCTCGATAAACTCGCCGGGCTGGAATGGCCGGCCCCAGCGCATCTGCACCGGGTACATGCGCCCTTCGCTGCGCAGGATCGGCGCGTCGTCCAGCAACCCGGCCAGGCGCTCGCCTTCCAGGGTGGCGGACATCAGCAGGATCTTCAGTGGCTGCTCGTCGCGAAACAGGTCTCGACCATTGAGACTAAGGGCCAGCGCCAGATCGGCGTCCAGGCTGCGTTCGTGGAACTCGTCGAAGATCAACAAACCCACGCCGTCGAGTGCCGGGTCATCCTGCAGGCGCCGAGTGAGGATGCCTTCGGTGACCACTTCGATGCGGGTGTCGGGGCCGACCTTACTGTCCAGGCGAATGCGGTAGCCAACGGTTTCGCCGACCTTTTCCCCCAACTCGCTGGCCAGCCTTTCTGCCGCTGCACGGGCGGCCAGGCGGCGGGGCTCGAGCATCAGGATGGTTTGCCCGGCCAGCCAGGGTTCATTCAACAGCGCCAATGGCACCCGTGTGGTTTTACCGGCGCCGGGCGGTGCTTCGAGCACGGCTTCATGGCGCGTCGCCAGGGCGTCACGCAGGGCAGGTAAAACATCATCGATTGGCAACGAATTCATACTGGCTCCAAAGCAGAGCGGCGAGTATAACGGCGAACTGCCGGGTGTCGGTGGTGGTCTCAACGACACGGCCCCGTACTGACTGGAATGCGGTCAAAGGTGGGAGCGGGCTTGCCTGCGATAGCGGTGTGTCAGCCAACACCCCTGATACTGAACCACCGCCATCGCAGGCAAGCCAGCTCCCACACTTGATCATCGTCGCCTTGTAGACTGGCTTATAGTCACTTTCATTATGTTCAAGGAGAGTCCCATGCGTGTTGCTTCCCGTGTCATCGGCGGTGTTCTGGCCGTCACCCTGCTGAGCCAGTTGACGGCCTGCGGCTCGATTTTCTACCCCGACCGCCGGGGCCAGATCGACGGCAAGATCGACCCGGCAATTGCCGTGCTCGATGCGGTCGGCCTGCTGTTCTACGTGATCCCGGGCCTGATCGCCTTTGGTGTCGACTTCGCCACCGGCGCGATCTACTTCGAGCCGGGCAAAACCGCCCAGGTAGCTCCGGAAAAACTCCAGCAAGCCATCGGCGCCGACGGCAATGTCGACAACGCCAAGCTGCAAACCATCATCCAGAAAGAAACCGGGCATAACCTGCCGCTGGACGACCCGCGCATGATCCAGTTCAAGGGCAGCGTGCAACAACTCGCCACCCTGGGCCTGCAACCCGCCGCTTAAGGACTGACCCGCCCCATGACCACCAGTCCCGAACACGCCCGGCTGTTGCGCCTGGCCACCCGCGCTTCCGTCGGCGTGGCCTGTGTGCTGATTGTGACCAAGGCCATCGCCTGGTGGCTCAGCGGCTCGGTGAGCATGCTCGCCGGGCTGACCGACTCGCTGCTCGACGGCGTTACCTCGCTGCTCAACTTGCTGGCCGTGCACTACGCGTTGCGCCCGGCGGATGACGATCATCGTTATGGCCATGGCAAGGCGGAATCCCTGTCGGGCATGGCCCAGGCGTTGTTCATCGCCGGCAGTGCGGTGTTGATCGCCTTCCAGGCGTTCCAGCGTTTGCAGCATCCGGAACCTGTGGGCGCGCCATGGCTGAGTATTGGCGTGATCGTTCTGTCCCTGGCGTTGACGGCGGCGCTGCTGATCCTGCAATACCGGGTGATCCGCGAAACCGGCTCCAACGCCATCCGCGCCGACTCGCTGCACTATCGCTCAGACATGATGCTCAACGGCAGCATCCTGGTGGCGCTGGTGCTGGCGGCGTTTGGTTTTCATCAGGTGGACGCCTGGTTCGGCCTGGGCATCGCGGCCTACATTTTGTGGAGCGCCATCCAGATCGCCCGGGAAAGTTTTTCGGTGCTGATGGACGAGGAACTGCCGCCGGATGTCAGCCAGCACATGCTCGAACTGGCGTGCAGCGTGCCCGGTGTATTGGGTGCCCATGACCTGCGCACGCGGATTTCCGGCAGCCACTGGTTCGTGCAGTTGCACCTGGAGTTACCGGGGGAATTGAGTTTGTCCGTGGCCCACGGCATCAGCGATCAAGCCGCCGATGCCATCCACAAAGCCTACCCGCGAGCCGAAGTGCTGGTGCACGCCGACCCGCAGGAAGTGGTCAAGGGCGCGAAGGCCTAGTACTGCACCTGATACCCGCGACTGCTCAGGCAGTTGCCCTGGGCCTGGCGGTAGGTTTGCACCACGGCCGGGTCGGGGGCGTAGGTGACGGTCCTTGGGTCAAAGCCACTTTGTTGCACCGCCCAGCGATAGCAGTCGTAACCATCCTGCTGGACCTGCGCCGGTGACTGGCCGTTGGTCGGGTAAGCCACCACGTCATAACCATTGCCCTGGGGCACGGGCTGCGGCGCTGGCGCGGCGGGTGGCGGCTGCACCACAACGTACTGCTGGCTGCTTTCTTCGTAGGTGTAATAGGCACCGGCGGCGAGGAAGAACAGCGCACTGCCCACCCACACTTCCCGCGCGTAGTCGGGCAGGTATTGCACGCGAATCCCGTAAGGCGGCGTCACGACGACATAGCGCGGGCCTTGTGGGCGATACCAGTAGCCACCCGAGAAGAAGTAGTCCTGGCCGCGATACGGCACGCGGTAATTGCGGTCGGGGAAGCGGTCGACGATGTAACCCGGACGGTATTGCGGGCCTGGGCCCCAACCATTGCCGTGCCCGTCGGGGCGGCCTGGCCAGCGGTGATCGTTGGGGTGGTTATTGCCACCGCCGTTACCCCCGTTGAAGCCGGGCCGGCCCGGGCCACCCTGGCCGCCATTGCCGGCCTGCCAATGCTGGTTGCCGTCGTTGCGACGCGGGATGTCCTGGTAATTGCCCTGACGCGGTTCCTGGGTCTGGCGCACGGTATCCGGGCGACCCTGGATCGGCAGGTTATTGGCCGGCTGCGGCGCCGGGTGCGGAGGTTGCTGTTGATTGCCTTGCGGGCGACCTTGCCACTGGCCACCTCCGTTCGGGCGCTCAATGTTCTGGTTCTGCGGCCGTGGCTGATTGTTTTCGAAATGCTGATTCTGCGGACGCGGCTGATTGTTCTCGGGCCGAGGGGCTTCAGGACGCGGTTGATTATTTTGTGGTCGCGGTTGGTTGTTCTGCGGCCGAGGCTGATTATTGCCTGGATGCCCTTCCGGGCCTCTTTCATGCTGACCACCGCCTTCCTGGCGTGGCGGGTCGTCGGCCATCACTTGCGCACCAACGCTCATCATCAGCAAACCAACACCTGCCAAACGCCAGATGCGCTTCATGCTATTCCTCACTGCGGATTAGGGCCTACACGTAAGACTGGAAAACCGGGGCCCGGTTCTGCGAGAGGTTATCAGTCACGAGAACTATTTTCGCAGGCAATAAAAAGGGGCGACCCGTCGGTCGCCCCTTGAGAACTTCGTCCTGGCTCAACGCTTTTGACGTTGGCTCACCTCACGCCATCTTGTGGACAGTGTGCAGCCCGGGGGCCGGGGCAACCCTGTGAGGTTGGCGGCCGCAGCCGGCCTTATTGGCGGGCTGCAGTGGACTGTATGTCCGGGCAGTGATTCTGTTGATAACTCTACGCCTCGGCCTCGGGCAGATGATTGCGAAGATTGCGTCAATAAACAGTGCTTGCGCAATTTTTAACCCTGGATAGATAATTCACCGCAATAGTTACGACAAAGGCCAGCCCCATGAGCAAACTTGACCGATACGACCTGAGTATTTTGGCGGAATTGCAGCGCGACGCGAGGATCTCCAACCAGGAGTTGGCCGAGCGCATCGGCCTGTCGCCTTCGCCGTGCTCACGCCGGGTCAAGCAACTCGAAGACGACGGCTACATCGCCCGCCAGGTCGCCTTGCTCGACCGCAAGATGCTCGGCCTGAGTCTCACGGCCTACGTGCTGATCGGCATGGACCGACACACCCCCGAACGTTTCGAGAACTTCGAAGCGGCCATCCGCACCTTGCCGCAAGTGCTGGAATGCAGCCTGGTGACCGGGATGGACGCCGACTATCAGCTGAAAGTGGTGGTGCCAGACATGGATCACTACCAGAAGCTGCTGCTGGGCCACCTGACCCGCATCGAAGGCGTCACCAGCGTGCGTTCAAGCTTTGTGCTGAACCAGGTGCTCAACAGCACCGAGCTGCCGCTGACCCACCTGCGCACTTAAGACCAGCGCGGAACAAATGTGGGAGCGGGCTTGCTCGCGAATGCGGTGTGCCAGGCACCGAATGTGCTGACTGATCCACCGCATTCGCGAGCAAGCCCGCTCCCACATTTTGACTGTGTTCCCGCAGGGTGGTAAGTCTGCGGCAGACCGACGCAGGTCAATGTCGCGCCGATTGCCCTGGCGTATAATCGGCGCCCTGCCCCAGCCGGAAACGACCCGATGAACTCGATTGATCCCGCCGTGTTTGAAGAATGGATGATGACCGGCCTGGTCAGCATCCTGATCATTTTCATGGGCTTTATCGTCTGGGACCTGGCGAAGAAATCCAAGGCCGGGCGCTTTGGCTCGATGATCCTGTTCTTCGTGCTGGGCCTGGGCGTTGCCGCGTTCATCATCAAAAGCGTGGTGATCGGCCTGATCGAGTCCGGCGCCTTATAAGCGCGCCGGCACTTCTTTCCATTGGCCTTGGTCCAGGCCGTCGATCGACCAGTCACCAATCCGCACCCGCACCAGACGCAGCGTCGGCAACCCCACTGCCGCCGTCATGCGCCGCACCTGGCGGTTACGCCCTTCACGAATCACCAACTCCAGCCAATGGGTCGGCACGCTCTTGCGAAACCGCACCGGCGGGTTGCGTGGCCACAGTTGTGGCTCGTCCAGTTGCCGGGCTTCGGCGGGCAGGGTCATGCCGTCGTTGAGCTCCACACCGTCGCGCAGGCGTTGCAGCTGTTCCTCGGTCGGTTCGCCTTCCACCTGCACCCAATAGGTTTTCGCCAGCTTGTGCTTGGGGTCCGCGATGCGCGCCTGCAATTGGCCGTCGTTGGTCAGCAGCAACAGGCCTTCACTGTCACGGTCCAGGCGCCCGGCCGGGTAAATGCCGGGGATGTCGATGAAATCCTTGAGGGTCGCCCGCCCGCCTTCATCGCTGAATTGGGTCAGCACATCGAAGGGTTTATTGAACAGGATCAACTTGGGATCGGCCGGTGGCGCCTTGGCGACACGACGCGGGGCTGACGAGGTTTGCGGACTTTTCACACCGGGGCGGCGGGAAACAGGACGGGCAGGACGGGACATGGCAAAGGAACATCTAACGGTCAGGACCGACAATGCTAGTGGCCTGACCGTTAAATAACCATCCCAACCGTTTAGCGGAACGGCGGCTCGTCGAAGCTGCGCAGTTTGCGCGAGTGCAGCGAGTTGAGTTCGGTGCGCAACAGATCCACCGCCTCGATGCCGATCTTCAAGTGCTGGCTGACCGCACGCTCATAGAACGCGTTGGCCGATCCCGGCAGCTTGATCTCGCTGTGCAGCGGTTTATCCGACACACACAGCAACGTGCCGTACGGCACCCGCAGGCGGTAGCCCTGGGCGGCGATGGTGCCGCTTTCCATATCCACGGCCACGGCGCGGGACAGGTTGATCAGCGGACGTTCCTGGGCCCAGCGCAGCTCCCAGTTGCGGTCGTCGTAGGTCAGCACGGTGCCGGTGCGCAGGCGTTTTTTCAGCTCTTCGCCTTTCTCGCCGGTGACGTTGGCCGCGGCTTGCTGCAAGGCCATCTGCACTTCGGCCAGGGCCGGGATCGGAATGTTCGGCGGCACTACCCGGTCGAGAATCCCGTCGCGACGCATGTAGGCGTGAGCCAGCACGTAGTCACCGATGGTCTGGGATTGACGCAGCCCGCCGCAGTGACCAATCATCAGCCAGCAATGCGGACGCAATACGGCGAGGTGGTCGGTGATGTTCTTGGCATTGGACGGGCCGACGCCGATGTTCACCAGGGTCACACCATGGCCGTCGCTGGCCTGCAAGTGGTAGGCCGGCATCTGATAACGGTGCCAGACCACGCCGGCAGCAATGGCAGACGCCTCGCCGTGGTCCATGCTCTTGTCGATGATCACATTGCCCGGCAGCACCATGCGGATAAAGCGCGGGTCGCTGCGCAACTGTTCCAGGCCATGCACGATGAACTGGTCAACGTAGCGGTGGTAGTTGGTCAGCAAAATCCACGGCTGCACATGGCGCCAGTCGCTGCCGGTGTAGTGCACCAGGCGGCGCAGGGAGAAGTCGACGCGGGCGGCATCGAACAATGCCAATGGCAGCGGGTCGGTGTTTTCCCAGTCGTACAGGCCGTCGGCGATGCCATCGGTGGCGGCAGACAGGTCGGTACTCGGGAACACCCGCGCCAGCGTGGCGGCAGTTACACCGGAGCCGGCCAGTTCGTCACCCTGCTCCACCACGTACGGGTAGGGAATGTTCTGCTGGCTGACGCCCACTTCCACCGTCACGGTGAAGTCGTGCATCAACGGCACCAGTTGCTCCAGCAGGTATTTGCGGAAGGCCGACGGATGGGTGACGGTGACGCTGTAGGTCCCCGGCAACTGAACCTTGGCATACGCCCGGGTGGTCTGTGGGACTTCGCCCTGTACCAAGTAGGTCAGGCGCAGTTCCGGGTAGCGAAACATCGCACGTTGTTCAGCGTCGGGTTCGACGCGGTCTTTGAGGTAGCGCTTGAGGGCTTGATTGAGCGCGCCGGTAGCACGCTCATGGAGAGCCGCCAGCCGATCCACGGCTTCTTCGGCGGTTTGAACGACAACAAAAGCTTCGGTCACGGTAAGCATCCTGTGTTCTGACTTGCAGGCCTTCATCTTGCCTGTATCCCTGGCGCACTGGAACACCGGAATTGGAATGCGATCAATAATGTGGGAGCGGCGGTGCGACGATTCGACTTGCTCGCGAATGCGGTAGGTCAGCACATGTATTGGCTGATCCACCGCCTTCGCGAGCAAGCCCGCTCGCACATTTTGCCCGCATTCATTCAGAGGATTTGAGGTGTCGACCGGGCGACGATGGCCTCCACATCCACACCGCGCGGCAAGGTGCCATAGACCCGGCCCGACGACTCGCCCAGTCGGCTGGCGATAAAGCCATCACTCACACTGGCATTGCCCGCCTCCAGCAACAACTTGGCCTGCAGTGCCACGGCAATGTCCTCGGTCAGTTGTCGGGCACGGTACTGGATGTCCTGGGTGTCCATAAAGGCCGACTTCAACTGCTCGATGTGCCGCGCCAGGTGCTTGTGACCGTGGCCATCCCCCAGCTCGAAAAACAGCGCTTCCAGCACGCCCGGTTCTTTCGACAAGGCCCGCAGCACATCCAGGCACTGCACATTGCCGGAACCTTCCCACGTCGAGTTGACCGGCGCCTCACGGTACAAGCGCGGCAGGATACTGTCCTCGACATACCCCGCACCGCCCATGCACTCGGCGGCTTCGTTGATCATCGCGGGCGCGCGCTTGCAGATCCAGTACTTGCCCACCGCCGTCACCAGCCGGGCGAATTTGGCTTCCTGTTCGTTATCCAGATGGTCCAGCGCGCGCCCCATGCGCATGCTCAAGGCCAGGGACGCCTCGCTTTCCAGGGCCAGGTCGGCCAGTACGTTCTGCATCAACGGTTGCTCGCTGAGCACCCGGCCACCTACCAGGCGGTGAGCGCAATGATGGCTGGCCTGGGTCAGCGCCTGGCGCATCAGGGCGCTGGAGCCGACCATGCAATCGAAGCGGGTCATCGCCACCATCTCGATGATGGTCGGTACGCCGCGCCCTTCTTCACCGATCATCCAGGCCAGCGCGCCACGAAACTCCACTTCGCTGGAAGCGTTGGAGCAGTTGCCGAGCTTGTTTTTCAGGCGCTGGATGTAGAACTCGTTGCGGGTGTCATCCGGGCGGTGCCGGGGCAGCAGGAAACAGGTCAGGCCCTTGTCGGTCTGGGCCAGGGTGAGGAAGCCATCGCACATCGGCGCGGAGCAGAACCACTTGTGCCCCACCAGCTCATACGCCTGGCCCGGGCCGCCAGCGCCCACCGGGTAAGCGCGGGTGGTGTTGGCGCGCACGTCGGTGCCACCCTGTTTCTCAGTCATGGCCATGCCGATGGTGGCGCCGGCCTTGTGGGCGATGCCGACGTTGCGCGGGTCGTATTCGGTGGCGAGGATTTTCGGCAGCCAGGTTTCAGCCAGGTCTGGCTGCAGGCGCAGGGCCGGGACGCAGGCGAACGTCATGGTCAGCGGGCAGCCGGTGCCGGCTTCGGCCTGGCTGTGCAGGTAGGTCATCGCCGCACGGGCCACATGGGCGCCGGATTGCGGATGGGCCCACGGCAACGACGGCAGGCCGTGTTCGACGGCGGTGCGCATCAGCTCGTGGTAGGCCGGATGAAACTCTACCAGGTCGATGCGATGGCCAAACCGGTCATGGCTGTTGAACACCGGTTTGTTCTGGTTGGCCAGGAACCCGGCTTCCATCAGCGGCCCGCCCGCCAGCGCACCATAGGTGTCGATGCGCTGCTCGGCCCAGCCGGCGCCGAAGCGCCGCGACCAGTCTTGCAGCGGCAAGTCGATACGGTACAGATTGGTGCCGTCCAGGGACGGTGGCTGGTTGGTGACGTCGTGGGTTTCGGCGAACTGGTGCAGGTGCATGACGGGCCTCCTGAAAAAAGGCCACGTTCATTGAGGCCTGAATTTCAGTTAAGCACCGTCACCCGGGTTAAAAAAGTGGCATAAACGCCTAATTGGCGGCGCTTTCACCCTCAACCATATGCAACAACCGCAGTTGCAGCACCCGTTGCAGGGCCTCGAAACGTACCGGTTTGGCCACTCGGTCGGTGATACCCACGCCGTGGCAGCGCTCGCGTTCCGGGGCTTGTAACGAGGTGCTCAAGGCGATCACCGGCAGCTCACCACAGCCGGGCAACGCACGGATCTGGCAGCACAGCGAAAAGCCGCCCTCGGGCACATCCAGCAACACTGCGTCGAAGGTTTGGCTCTGCAGCAACGCCAGGGCGGCCGGCCCATTGTCGACGGTTTTCACCCGATAACCGAGCTTGAGCAACATGCCGCGCACCACCAGTTGCGCCACGCTGTTGTCGTCCACCAGCAGCACCGTGCACTCCTGCGGCGTGCGTTGCGCCTGCGGTACTCGCCGCACGGCAGCCGGTTCTGGCTGGACGGGGCTGACTGCAAGTTCCAGCTGGAAGCGACTGCCGCGCCGCGGCTCGGAATTGTGGGTGAGGCGCCCACCGAGCAACTCGATCAATTGCCGGCAGATCGCCAGGCCAATGCCCATGCCGCCGTATTGGCGAGTGGTCGAGCCATCGAGCTGGAAGAAGCGCTGATACAGGGTCGCCTCATCGAGGTAGGCGAAGCCGATGCCGGTGTCAGTGACAATGAAGGTCAGGCGCAGCGTTCCATCCGCCTGGGGTACACCGACCACCCGCACACGCACCGAGCCCTCGTGGGTGAACTTGAAGGCATTGTCCAACAGGCAATCCAGGCATTGCGCCAGCTTGCCGGGATCACCGTTGATGCGGTCCGGCAGGTCTTCTGCCAGATCAATGGAGAACGCCAACCCTTTGTTCTGGGCGCTGGCCGCGAACTGCTGGCGCAAGGTGTCGAGCAGCCCACGCAGGCTGAACACTTGGGGTTGCGGGCTGAGGCGCCCGGCCTGCAATTCGGTGAGGGTGAGGATGCCGTTGACCATGCGCATCATCTCGCGGGCCGCACCGGAGGCGGTTTGATGGTACTGCGCGAGGTCGCCTGGCAGCGGCTCGGTCTGCATCAATTCCAGGGAGCCGATCACACCGTTCATCGGCGTGCGCAGCTCGTGGGTCAAGGTGGCGAGGAATTCATCCTTGAGCTGGTTGCTGTGGGCCAGTTGCGTGTTGAGCACTTCGAGTTTCTGGCTGGCGTCGAACAGGATTTGCGCCTGTTGCTCGCGCATCGAATTGATCCGGTCGGCCAGCGCCAGGGACAGCAAGGCCACTTCCAGTGCCGAGCCGATCTGGCTGGCGTACATCGTGAGGAACACATTGGGCAGGTAGCCCAGCACCATCATCGTATTGACTACACCGCCCAGCAGGAACGCGGTCCAGGCGATGATGAAGTAGCGCGCCATGCGCTGGCCGCAATACCAGGCCTTGATGGCCGCGACGAAGATGGTCACGGTAAAGACCAGCGCCAGGGCGGTGGCCAGGCGCAGCGCCAGCGCATAACTGGTGAACAATGCCAGCACCATCACCACCCCGCCGCTGACCGCCAGGGCCAGCAACAGCCGGTTGATCCAGCGACTGTAAAGCGCGGTGTGCAGGAAACTGCGGGCAAACAGGCTGCCGAACAGCGCCGCCGAACCGATCAGGAAGGGCACCGCCGCGTTCGCCCACCACGGGTTATTCGGCCAGAAATACTGCACGGCGACGCCGTTCACCGACAGCTGATACAGGCCGAACGAGGCGATATAGAGGATGTAATAGAGGTAGCTGGTGTCGCGCACGCTCAGGTAGATGAACAGGTTGTAGATCAGCATGCCGAGCAACACGCCGTAGATCACACCCAGCACGTACAGGCGCAATGGCTGTTCTTCGAGGTACGCGGTGGTGGACCAGAGGGTCAGCGGTGCCTGGATCGAGCCCTGGCTTTGCAGGCGCAGGTACAGGGTTTCCTGCTGGCCAGGGACGAAGTCGAGCTTGAACAGGTAGTTGCTCTGGCGGATTTCGCGGCTGGAAAACGGCAGGATGCTGCCGGTGCGCGACACCAGTCGATAGTTGCCGACACTGTCAGGCTCGTACAGCTCCAGTTGGTTCAGCGGCGGGTAAGCCAGTTCCAGCAGCCAGCGGCGCGGGGCATCCGGGCGCTGTGCGCGGTAATGCAAATCGACCTTGAGCCAGAACACCGAGCGCGAATAGCCGGCATTCAATGTGGCTTTGTCGTGGGTCTTGAAACGACTGGCGAGGACCGGCGAGCTGATATCGCCAATGGTCAGGGCGCCACTGGGGTCCTCAAGGACTTGCATCACTTGGCCCAGGGGCAACCGCGTGGTGGTCTCGTTGAACTCGACTGCGCCGGCCAGCATCGGCAGCCCGGTCAACAGTAACATCAGCAAATAGCGCATAGAGCCCCAGCGTGACCTGTCCGGTTATGTCAAAAGCCTCCATTCCTTTTGAGCAGACGTAAACCGGCGATACAGTTATTGGTTTGAATCCACTCTAGCATAGCCATTACAGGCCAAAAGACACCATTGAAATAATTTTTTGAAAGGCTCTAGAGCGCGCATTACAGGGCATTTGACCTGTATTTCACGATGATAGCAAACAGCCACTTCCGCCGTCCCCTCCGCTAAAAATTCAACCATCGCCCGACAGCCACCCAAAAAGCGTTTGGTGGTAAGCTCGCGCACCATGAATATCTACAGCTCTCGCCCCGTTGTCCTCTGTCTCTCCGGCCATGATCCCAGTGGTGGCGCCGGCTTGCAGGCAGATATCGAAGCCCTGCTCGCCCAGGGCTGTCATGCGGCCCCGGCCGTCACCGCGCTGACTGTGCAGAACACCGTCAACGTCAGCGATTTCCGCGTGCTGGATCGCGAGTGGGTGCTGGCCCAGGCCAACGCCGTGCTCGGTGACTCCGAAGTGGCCGCGGTGAAACTGGGCATGCTCGGTTCCCTGGAGATGGTCGACACCGTGGTCGAACTGCTCAAGGCGCACCCGCATTTGCCGGTGGTCTGCGACCCGGTGCTGCGTGCCGGCGGCGGTGGCAGCCTGGGCAAGGACGAGGTCGGCTACGCCATGCGCGAGCGGCTGTTGCCGCTGTCGCTGATCGCCACCCCCAACCTGCCTGAAGCACGCATCCTCGCCGAATTGCCCGAGGGCACGGCGGACGAATGCGCAGCGAAACTGCTGCCGTTCATCAAGCACCTGCTGATCACCGGCGGCCATGGCGACGAGCACGAAGTGCACAACCGCCTCTACAGCCGCGACGGCACGCACCAGACCTTTACCTGCCAGCGCCTGCCCGGCAGCTACCACGGTTCGGGCTGCACCCTGGCCAGCGCGCTGGCCGGTCGGTTGGCACAAGGCGAAGGGTTGGTCAGCGCGGTGCAATCGGCCCTCAACTACACTTGGCGCACCCTGCGTGACGCTGAACAACTCGGCCAGGGGCAATTCGTGCCTCGTCGTCTGCCGTTGGATTTCTGCTCGTAACACCAAGAGGCCTGCCCGATGAAACTACGTGGCCTTTATGCCATTACCGACAGCCAACTGTTGGCCGGCAAGTTCCTGGCCTACGTCGAAGCGGCGTTGGACGGTGGCGTGACCCTGCTGCAATACCGCGATAAAAGCAGCGACGAAGCGCGCCGCCTGCGGGAAGCCGAAAAACTGCGGGAGCTGTGCTCGCGCTACAAGACCCAACTGATCATCAACGATGACGCCGAACTGGCCGCACGCCTCGGCGTCGGCGTGCACCTGGGCCAGACCGACGGCCCGCTGACCCCGGCCCGTGCGCTGCTCGGTTCCAAGGCGATCATCGGCTCCACCTGCCACAGCCAGATCGAACTGGCCGAGCAGGCTGCCCGCGAAGGTGCCAGTTATGTCGCCTTCGGCCGCTTCTTCAATTCCAACACCAAGCCCGGCGCGCCGGCAGCCACCGTTGAACTGCTGGCCCAGGCGCGCGCGCGGTTGCACCTGCCGATCTGCGTGATCGGCGGCATCACCCTGGAAAATGCCAAACCGCTGGTGGCCCACGGTGCCGACTTGCTGGCAGTGGTCCACGGCCTGTTTGGTGCCGACAGCCCCCAGGAAGTCACGCGCCGCGCCCGCGCTTTCAACGATCTTCTAAAATCTTGAATTCAGAGAACATGATCATGTCCCGTTCCGAAACCCTGTTTGCCAATGCCCAGAAACACATCCCCGGCGGTGTGAACTCTCCCGTGCGAGCGTTCAAGAGCGTTGGCGGCACCCCACTGTTCTTCAAGCATGCCGAAGGCGCCTACGTCACCGACGAAGATGACAAGCGCTACGTCGACTACGTGGGTTCGTGGGGCCCGATGATCCTCGGCCACAGCCATCCGGAAGTACTGGACGCGGTGCGCCAGCAGCTGCAACACGGCCTTTCCTATGGCGCACCGACCGCCATGGAAACCGAGATGGCTGACCTGGTGTGCTCCATCGTGCCCTCCATGGAGATGGTGCGGATGGTCAGCTCCGGCACCGAAGCCACCATGAGCGCGATTCGCCTGGCCCGTGGGTTTACCGGCCGCGACAGCATCATCAAGTTCGAAGGCTGCTACCACGGCCACTCCGACAGCCTGCTGGTCAAGGCCGGTTCCGGTGCGCTGACCCAAGGCGTACCGAGCTCCGCCGGGGTGCCGGCCGCGTTTGCCAAACATACCCTGACCCTGCCGTTCAACGACATCGCTGCCGTCGAGCAGATGCTCAGCGAAGTCGGCCAGGAAGTGGCGTGCATCATCGTCGAGCCGGTGGCCGGCAACATGAACTGCGTGCCGCCGGCGCCGGGCTTCCTGGAAGGCCTGCGGGAACAGTGCGACAAGCACGGCGTAGTGCTGATTTTTGATGAAGTGATGACCGGCTTCCGCGTTGCCCTCGGCGGCGCCCAGGCTTACTACGGCGTCACGCCGGACCTGAGCACCTTCGGCAAGATCATCGGCGGCGGCATGCCGGTGGGCTGCTTCGGCGGCAAGCGCGAAATCATGCAGCACATCGCGCCGCTGGGCCCGGTGTACCAGGCAGGCACCCTGTCGGGTAACCCGCTGGCCATGGCCGCCGGCCTGACCACCCTGCGCCTGATCAGCCGCCCGGGCTTCCATGCCGAGCTGACCGACTACACCACTCGCCTGCTGGACGGCCTGCAACAGCGCGCCGATGCCGCCGGCATTCCGTTCGTGACCACCCAGGCGGGCGGCATGTTCGGCCTGTACTTCAGCGGCGCCGACGACATCGTCACCTTCGACGACGTGATGGGCAGCGATGCCGACCTGTTCAAGCGCTTCTTCCACCTGATGCTGGAAGGGGGCGTGTACCTGGCACCGAGCGCCTTTGAGGCCGGCTTCACCTCGATCGCCCATGGCGACGCCGAGCTGAAACTGACCCTCGATGCTGCCGAACGCGCCTTCGCCGCCTTGAAATAAGCGGATCAAAAATCAGGCGCCGCCCCTGGCGGCGTCAGATTTGCTACTTTGCTTACAGACATTTCCGTCTTTTTTCGAGAATTCACCTGCAATCCGGCAGATAACTTGCCCACGCAGCAGAAAAACGAGTAAAGACTTTGTAAGCAGGTGCCTGCTTATTTCATAATGCGCGCTTATTGGATCCCCCCGTGGGTCCCGCGCCCCGTCAGAGGTAAGTCGATTCCCATGAAACGCACCGGCCGCACCCTGGTTCTGGGCTGCCTGTTGCTCCTTCAGCCGCTGCTGGCGTATGCCCAGGCAGGCGGCAACTCGTTGTTAATCCCAGCGATGGGTCGTTGCACCCTCAATACCCAGCCGGAAAGCCAGGCCGAGGCCCTGAGCGCGTGCCAGAAACAGGCCGATGGCGGGGATGCGCAGGCGCAATACGAGTTGGGCGAGTACTTCTACGACAGTAAAAACCCCGCACGCGACCTCAACAAAGCCTTGAGCTACTTCGAGAAAGCCTCGTTGCAGGGCCACGCGCAGGCGCAATTCCAGCTGGGCACCATGTTTTTCCACGGCGAAGGCGTACCGGCCAATAACGTCCAGGCGTACATCGTGCTGAAAATGGCAGCGGTGAACGGCGCCGAAGATGCACTGGACACGGCCGACGAAGTGGCCGAACACATGCAGCGCGACGAACTGGAAGTGGCTACCCAAGTGCTGGGACAGATTTTCCGCAACTACCTGCAGGAACTGCAGAGCGCAGATGGCAGCTCGCCGTTTTCCCCGCTGCCCTGAGTTTTGTAGCGCCTTTACTACCGCCTTCGCGAGCAAGCCCGCTCCCACATTCGACTGTATTCCAAAGGTGGAACTCGGTCGAATGTGAGAGCGGGCTTGCTCGCGAAGGGGTCGGCGCGGTGTTAAGCCTTACTTCTCAGGCATCGGCATCGGAAACGGCATGACATTGCTCATGCCCCGGGCCTCGCTGATTTTCGGCGTGCCCAGGCGCTCGACTTCGTCGATGCGCACGATCGAATGCATCGGCACAAAACTGCGCACCACGCCTTCGAACTGAGCCTTGAGTTTTTCCTCGCCCGGGTCGACGACCAGCTGTGTGCGCTCGCCAAAGACGAACTCTTCCACTTCCAGGAAGCCCCACAGATCACTTTGATAGATCTGCTTGGCGTACATTTCGAACACCTGGCCCTGGTTAAGGAAAATCACCTTGTAGATTGGAGCTTCACGTTTGGTCATGGTGGGCGGGTAACACATCGGGGGATTTAAAAGAGGGCGCGAACTATAGCATGGCGTCCGATGCACAGTGCTAGGAACCTATCGGCATGCCCCCTATAATGCGCGGTTCTTTACCACCAGTTGACGATCCCCATGGCCAAGAAGCTTTACATCGAAACCCACGGTTGCCAGATGAACGAGTACGACAGCTCGCGCATGGTCGATCTGCTGGGTGAACATCAGGCCCTGGAAGTCACCGCTCGCGCTGAAGACGCCGATGTGATCCTGCTCAATACGTGCTCGATCCGCGAGCGGGCCCAGGACCGGGTCTACTCGCAGCTGGGCCGCTGGCGTGAACTGAAACTGGCCAACCCGGACATGGTGATCGCCGTCGGCGGTTGCGTGGCCAGCCAGGAAGGCGCCGCCATTCGTGACCGCGCACCGTACGTCGACGTGGTCTTCGGCCCGCAGACCCTGCACCGCCTGCCGGAAATGATCGACGCCGCGCGCATCACCAAGCTGCCGCAAGTCGACGTCTCGTTCCCGGAAATCGAAAAATTCGACCATTTGCCCGAGCCGCGCATCGACGGCCCAAGCGCTTATGTGTCGGTAATGGAAGGCTGCAGCAAGTACTGCACCTTCTGCGTGGTGCCATACACCCGCGGCGAAGAAGTCAGCCGCCCGTTCGACGACGTGCTGGCAGAGATCATTCACTTGGCCGAGAACGGCGTGCGTGAAGTGACCCTGCTGGGGCAGAACGTCAACGGCTACCGTGGCCAGACCCACGACGGGCGCCTGGCGGACCTCGCAGAGTTGATCCGCGTAGTGGCTGCCGTCGACGGGATCGAGCGGATTCGCTACACCACCTCGCACCCGCTGGAGTTCTCCGACAGCCTGATCCAGGCCCACGCCGAAGTGCCGGAGCTGGTCAAGCACCTGCACTTGCCGGTGCAATCGGGCTCGGACCGCATTCTCTCGGCCATGAAGCGCAACCACACCGCCCTGGAATACAAATCCAAATTGCGCAAATTGCGTGCGGCGGTGCCGGGGATCTGCATCAGCTCGGACTTTATCGTCGGCTTCCCGGGCGAAACCGAGAAAGATTTCCAGCAGACCATGAAGCTGATTGAAGACGTCGGGTTCGACTTCTCCTACTCGTTCGTCTACAGCCAGCGCCCGGGCACCCCGGCGGCGGATCTGGCGGACGAGACTCCGGAAGCGTTGAAGAAGGAGCGTTTGAACGCCCTGCAGCATCGCCTCAATCAACAAGGCTTCGAGATCAGCCGACAGATGGTGGGCTCGACCCAGCGCATCCTGGTGACCGACTACTCGAAAAAAGACCCTGGCGAATTGCAGGGCCGGACCGAGAACAACCGGATCGTCAACTTCCGCTGCGATAATCCGACGCTGATCGGGCAGTTCGCCGACGTGCACATCGACGCGGCACAACCGCACTCGCTGCGCGGTTCGCTGGTGTAACAATAATTCGGCCACCGGGAACCAATGTGGGAGCGGGCTTGCTCGCGAAGGCGGTGTATCAGGCAACGAACAGGCTGACTGCCCCATCGCATTCGCGAGCAAGCCCGCTCCCACATTAGAACGGTACCAGCTTCGGGCTATATAAGTGCTTTCGCACGCAGCCTGCTGGCGTTATCCTTGATTTCATCTTAATTGCCCCAGGGCGGCTAAAAACGACCTTGAACGCACCCATAGAACCACATCGTTTTCTCCTCGAGCCCTTTGAGGCTCGCCGTTTCGCCAATCTGTGCGGACAGTTCGACGAGCACCTGCGCCTGATCGAACAACGCCTGAGCATCGAGATCCGCAACCGCGGCAATCAATTCGAGCTGATTGGTGAACCCCAGCACACCACCTCGGCAGAAAACCTTCTGCGCCGCCTCTACCGGGAAACCAAAGGTAGCGAGCTGTCGCCGGAAACGGTGCACCTGTACCTGCAGGAATCCGCCGTGGAGGACCTGGCCAACAACCCGGTAGCCGAAGCCAGCGTCGCGTTGCGCACCAAGAAAGGCATGATTCGCCCTCGCGGCTTGAACCAGCAGCGCTACGTCAAAGAGATCCTGGGCAACGACATCAACTTCGGCATCGGCCCTGCCGGTACCGGCAAGACCTACCTGGCCGTGGCCTGCGCGGTCGACGCCCTGGAGCGCGAGCAGGTGCGACGCATCCTGCTGGTGCGCCCGGCGGTGGAAGCCGGCGAGAAGCTGGGCTTTTTGCCCGGCGACCTGGCCCAGAAGATCGACCCGTACCTGCGCCCGCTCTACGACGCGCTCTACGAGATGCTCGGCTTCGAATACGTGGCCAAGCTGATCGAGCGCCAGGTGATCGAGATCGCCCCGCTGGCCTACATGCGTGGCCGTACGCTGAACAACAGCTTCATCATTCTCGACGAAAGCCAGAACACCACCGTTGAGCAGATGAAGATGTTCCTGACCCGGATCGGTTTCGGCTCCACCGCCGTGATCACCGGCGACGTCACCCAGGTCGACCTGCCCAAAGGCACCAAGTCGGGCCTGGCCCAGGTGATCGACGTACTCAAGGACGTGCCGGGGATCAGCTTCACGCACTTCATGCCCAAAGACGTGGTACGTCACCCGTTGGTGCAGCGCATTGTCGAAGCCTACGAGCGCTTCGAACACCGCGACGACCAACCGGCCAAGGACACTCGCCGCGATGCTTGAGCTTGACCTGCAGCTGGCCACCGAAGCGCCCGCCCCCAGCGAAGAACAGTTCCGCCAGTGGTGCACCCTGGCCCTGCGCCAGCGCACCGCCGACTCGGAGCTGACCATTCGCCTGGTGGACGAGCCCGAAGGCCGTGAACTGAATCACACCTGGCGACAAAAAGACTACGCGACCAACGTGCTGTCGTTTCCCGCCGACGTACCCGATGAGCTGCTGGATATCCCGTTGCTGGGCGACCTGGTGATCTGCGTCGAAGTGGTCGAGCGTGAAGCAAAGGAACAGGGCAAGGAACTTGAGGCCCATTGGGCCCATCTAGTCATCCACGGCTGCTTGCATCTCTTGGGTTACGACCATATAGACGATGACGAAGCCGAAGAAATGGAAGCACTGGAACGAACGTTGCTTGCAGAACTGGGTCATCGTGACCCGTATGCAGACGACGAAATTGCAACTACACCTAACTGAAACAATAAAGGATTTAGAGTAATCGCTATGAGCGAAGACCGATCGAGCAACGGGCAAAAGTCATGGCTGGGGAAACTCACCCAGGCCTTTGCCCACGAGCCGAAAAACCGCCAGGAGCTGCTGGAGCTGCTGCGCGAGGCGCATCAGAACAAGTTGCTGGACAGCGAAGCGCTGGCCATCGTCGAAGGCGCCATCCAGGTCGCTGACCTGCAAGTACGGGACATCATGGTTCCGCGCTCGCAGATGGTCAGCATCAAGGCGACCCAGACCCCACGGGAATTCCTCCCGGCCGTCATCGATTCGGCGCACTCGCGCTACCCGGTGATCGGCGAAAGCCATGACGACGTCATGGGCGTCCTGCTGGCCAAGGACCTGCTGCCGCTGATCCTCAAGGAGAACGGCGACAGCTTCAACATCAAGGACCTGCTGCGTCCTGCCACCTTCGTCCCTGAATCCAAGCGCCTGAATGTGCTGTTGCGCGAATTTCGTGCGAACCACAATCACATGGCCATCGTCATTGACGAATACGGCGGTGTGGCCGGCCTCGTGACCATCGAAGACGTGCTGGAACAGATCGTCGGCGACATCGAAGACGAGCACGACGTCGAAGAAGACAGCTACATCAAGCCGCTGCCCAGCGGTGATTTCCTGGTCAAGGCCCTGACGCCGATCGAGAACTTCAACGAGTTCTTCGACAGCGAATTCTCCGACGATGAATTCGACACGGTTGGCGGCCTGGTGATGAGTGCGTTCGGGCACCTGCCCAAGCGTAACGAGACCACCGAGATCGGTGCCTATCGCTTCCGCATCCTGAATGCCGACAGCCGCCGTATTCACTTGATCCGTTTGACACCTATTGCCCGCTAAGGACTGACATGCGCCGTATGATTGCACCCGGCTGGCCCGGTAACTTGCTGGCCGTGGTGGCCGGCGCCATCACCACCCTGGCGCTGGCGCCGTTCGACCTCTGGCCGTTTGCGCTGGTGGCGGCCGGGTTCTTTTATGCGGGATTGCGTGAACTGACACCGCGCCAGGCCTTGTGGCGCGGCTGGTGTTTCGGTTTCGGCCTGTTTGGCGCCGGTACCAGCTGGATCTACTACAGCATCCACCACTTCGGCGGCGCTTCGGTGTTGCTGGCGGGCATGCTGATGCTGGCGTTTACGGCGGCCATTGCCTGGTTCTTTGCCCTGCCCGCCTGGCTGTGGGCGCGCTGGCTGCGCCGCAACGAAGCGCCACTGGCCGATGCCCTGGCCTTCGCGGCCTTGTGGGTTGGCCAGGAAGCGTTTCGCGGCTGGTTCCTCACCGGTTTTCCCTGGCTCTATTCCGGTTACAGCCAGCTCGACGGTCCTCTCACCGGCCTCGCGCCGCTGGGCGGGATGTGGCTGATATCCTTTGCCCTGGCGCTGACCGCCGCACTGATCTGCAACCTGCCGCGTCTGCTGGCGGCTAAGCGCAACCTGTTCATCGGTGCCGGCTTGCTGTTGTTGGTGGCGCCATGGGCCATCGGCCTGGCACTCAAGCATCATGCATGGACCACCCCCGCCGGCGCGCCGCTGACGGTGGCGGCTATCCAGGGCAACGTCGAACAAAGCATGAAGTGGGACCCCGAGCAGCTCAATGCGCAGCTCGCGCTGTACCGCGACATGAGCTTCAGCTCCAAGCCTGTCGACCTGCTGGTATGGCCGGAAACCGCCGTGCCGGTGCTCAAGGAATCCGTGGAGGGTTACCTGGGCATGATGGGCAAGTTCGCCGCTGACCGGCACACTGCGCTGATCACCGGTGTACCGATCCGCCAGGAAGTGCATCACCACAAGCGCTTCTTCAACGGCATCACGGTGGTGGGCGAAGGCGACGGCACCTACCTGAAGCAGAAGCTGGTGCCGTTTGGCGAGTACGTGCCGCTGCAGGACATGTTGCGCGGCTTGATCGCGTTCTTTGACCTGCCGATGTCGGACTTCGCCCGCGGGCCGTCAGACCAGGCACTGCTGCAAGCCAAGGGCTATCAGATTGCGCCGTTCATTTGCTATGAAGTGGTGTACCCGGAGTTCGCCGCCGGCCTATCGGCCCGCAGCGATTTGTTGCTGACCATCAGCAACGACACCTGGTTCGGCCGCTCCATCGGCCCGCTGCAACATTTGCAGATGGCCCAGATGCGCGCCCTGGAAGCCGGTCGCTGGATGATCCGCGCCACCAACAACGGCGTCACTGGCCTGATCAACCCGTACGGGCAGATCACCGTGCAGATCCCGCAGTTTGAACGCGGGATTCTCTACGGCGAGGTCGTGCCGATGCACAACCTCACGCCTTACCTGGAATGGCGTTCGTGGCCGTTGATCATCCTGTGCCTTGGCCTGTTTGGCTGGGCGCTGTTGGCGGGCCGGATGTCCAAAACGGTTTAACAGAAATACTCGGACAACAATGTGGGAGCGGGCTTGCTCGCGAATGCGATCTGTCAGTTAAAGCACCAGTGACTGACACACTGCATTCGCGAGCAAGCCCGCTCCCACATTTGCCCTGCGGTATTACCTGTAAAACATCCGGTAGCCCACCTGCCCCACCGCTTCATTCAGCAACTGCCCGCTCTGCCATACCGACTTGAACTCCGGCATCCAGCCCCCCAATGGCCGGGCATTGTCCAAACCAAGAAATCCCACTGGCGCCGGAACAACCGTGAACCCGGCCTTTTCGAAGCTCCAGCGCGAGCGCGGCATATGCCAGGCCTGAGTCACGACCACCACACGCTTGATCCCCTGCGGCAGCAGAATCTCGGCACTCATCTGCGCGTTTTCCCACGTGGTACGGCTGCGCTCTTCCTTCCAGCGCACGCTCACGCCAAAGTCATCCTGCATCGATACCGCCATCAACTCCGCCTCGCTGGGCGGTGTGCCGTAGTGCAAGCCGCCGGTGGTCAGCACCGGCAAGCCCGAAGCCTTGGCCAGGCGGGCTGCATAGCGCTGGCGCTCAAGGCCGATACCCGTCGGCTGATCGGAGCCCCACGCCGGATCCCCGCGCTCACGCCCCGAGCCCAACACCACGATGGCATCAGCCCGCTGCGCCAGGGTCGCCCATTCATCACGGGCCAGAGGCGGCTCGGTCTCCAGGGCCTTTGCGCCCCATTGAACCGCCACCGGCAGGCTCATCAGCCACATCCCGCCAAACCCCAGGGCAAAGCACACGGCCGCCAGCCGCGGTCGGCTGCGACGAAACCACCAGGCAAGGGCCAGCAACAGCAACAGGATGCCGGGCGGCAACAACAATTGTTTAATGAAATAGCGAATAGGCATCGGGCATCTCCAAAGATGCCCGAAGCCTAAGGTGTAACGGGGTTAAGCGACAATCTTTACAGGAACAGACGCTGAGAAGGCTACAGATCACTAACGCGGTACTTCACTTGAAACGCACGGACCGGAGTTTTTCCGGGCTGCGACCGGCCGAAAAATCCTTGAGCCATACCACCTTGGCCGATCGCGAAAACTCCTGGGCTGGCGGGGAGGCCATGCCATGGGACGCGCGATGCTCATTCAATTCCAGATACACCCTGATCACGTCCAGCTCTGCCTGGCTCAAGCCACGCAGTTCCAACTCCAGAGGCCGTTCATCACACAATCGGCCTGCGGTTTTTGCTGCATCCAGTGCTCGACCCAAACGGTCGATCAGTCCTTCGTACACCTGCGGTTTCGTTAAAGTTCGCTGCGAATCAACCATCCCTCACCTCATTGAAGATAAGACTCACTCCCCACTAAACAGCGTAGTCCTGCTTGCCCTGCCTGCCTGGCGCCGCGACCAACGGCCTCGGCGGCGCAATCAGGGTTTCCCTCGATAGAGTGGGGTCATGTATGCTACGGCGCTTCCTGTAACTCCACTTCCCGCAGGGTTTGGGCACGGACGCGCCGCTTTTTGGTGTCGATCAACCTGAACGTTGCACCGAAGAGGATTAGGCCACCCCTATTCAGTTCAAAAGTAGCCATGCACGAACAATATCAGCCCCGTGAAATAGAAAATGCCGCCCAGTCGTTCTGGGATGAGCAAAAGTCCTTTGAAGTCAGTGAACAGCCAGGCAAGGAGACTTTCTATTGCCTATCGATGTTCCCTTACCCCAGCGGCAAGCTACACATGGGGCATGTGCGCAACTACACCATCGGCGACGTCATCTCCCGCTACCAGCGCATGCTGGGCAAGAACGTCCTGCAACCCATGGGTTGGGACGCCTTCGGCATGCCGGCGGAAAACGCCGCGATGAAGAACAACGTAGCGCCCGCCAAGTGGACCTACGAAAACATCGCCTACATGAAGACCCAGCTGCGCAGCCTGGGCCTGGCGGTGGACTGGTCCCGCGAGGTGACCACCTGCAAGCCTGATTACTACCGCTGGGAACAATGGCTGTTCACTCGCCTGTTCGAAAAAGGCGTGATCTACAAGAAGAGCGGCACCGTGAACTGGGACCCGGTGGACCAGACCGTACTGGCCAACGAACAAGTGATCGACGGCCGCGGCTGGCGTTCCGGCGCGCTGATCGAAAAGCGCGAAATCCCGATGTACTACTTCAAGATCACCGCCTATGCGGATGAACTCCTGTCGAGCCTCGACGATTTGCCGGGCTGGCCCGAGCAGGTCAAGACCATGCAACGCAACTGGATCGGCAAGTCCCGTGGCATGGAAGTGCAGTTCCCCTACAACGTCGACTCCATCGGCGCAGAAGGTGTACTGAAAGTCTTCACCACCCGTCCGGACACCCTGATGGGCGCGACCTACGTCGCCGTGGCCGCCGAACACCCGCTGGCCACCCAGGCTGCACAGAACAACCCTGAGCTGCAGGCGTTCATCGCCGAATGCAAGGGCGGCAGCGTCGCCGAAGCCGACGTCGCCACCCAGGAGAAAAAAGGCCTGCCGACCTCGTTGTTCGTCGAGCACCCATTGACCGGCGAGAAGCTGCCGGTGTGGGTCGCCAACTACGTGCTGATGCACTACGGTGATGGCGCAGTAATGGCTGTGCCGGCCCACGACGAGCGCGATTTCGAATTTGCCGTCAAGTACAACCTGCCGATCAAGTCCGTGGTGCGCACCAGTTCGGGCGACACCAACCCGGCTCCGTGGCAGGACGCGTACAACGAACACGGCACACTGATCAATTCCGGCGAGTTCGACGGCCTGGATTTCGAAGGCGCCTTCGACGCCATCGAAGTGGCGCTGATCAAGAAAAACCTCGGTGCCTCGCGCACCCAGTTCCGCCTGCGTGACTGGGGCATCAGCCGCCAGCGCTACTGGGGCTGCCCGATCCCGATCATCCACTGCGAAACCTGCGGTGACGTGCCGGTACCGGAAGACCAACTGCCGGTCGTATTGCCCGAAGACGTGGTGCCGGACGGTGCTGGCTCGCCATTGGCGCGCATGCCCGAATTCTACGAGTGCACCTGCCCGAACTGCGGTGCCCCGGCCAAACGCGAAACCGACACCATGGACACCTTCGTGGAGTCTTCGTGGTACTACGCCCGCTACGCCTCGCCGCACTATGAAGGCGGCCTGGTGGAAAAATCCGCGGCCGACCACTGGCTGCCGGTAGACCAGTACATCGGCGGTATCGAACACGCCATCCTTCACCTGCTGTACGCGCGCTTCTTCCACAAGCTGATGCGTGACGAAGGCCTGGTGAGTTCCGACGAGCCGTTCAAGAACCTGCTGACCCAGGGCATGGTGATTGCCGAGACTTATTACCGCCGCGAAGCCAATGGCGCCTACACCTGGTTCAACCCGGCAGATGTCGAGCTGGAGCGTGACAGCAAGGCCAAGGTGATCAGCGCCAAGCTGAAATCCGACGGCCTGCCGGTGGAAATCGGCGGCACCGAGAAGATGGCCAAGTCGAAGAACAACGGCGTCGACCCACAGTCGATGATCGACCAGTTCGGCGCGGACACCTGCCGCCTGTTCATGATGTTCGCCTCGCCGCCTGACATGAGCGCGGAATGGTCGGACTCCGGCGTCGAAGGTTCGCATCGCTTCCTCAAGCGCGTCTGGCGCCTGGCGCACGCCCATGTCAGCCAAGGCTTGCCGGGCAAGCTGGACGTGGCGACCCTGAGCGATGAGCAAAAAGTCATTCGCCGCAGCACCCACCTGGCCATCAAGCACGCCAGCCAGGACGTGGGCCAGCACCACAAATTCAACACCGCCATCGCCCAGGTGATGACGCTGATGAACGTGCTGGAGAAAGCGCCGCAGGCCACCGAACAGGACCGCGCACTGGTACAGGAAGGCCTGGAAACGGTCACCCTGCTGCTGGCGCCGATCACGCCACACATCAGCCACGAACTGTGGAACCAGTTGGGCCACAGCGGTGCCGTCATCGATGCCGGCTGGCCGGTACAGGATGACAGCGCCCTGGTACAGGACACGCTGCAACTGGTAATTCAGGTCAACGGCAAGCTGCGTGGCCAGATCGACATGCCGGCCAGCGCCAGCCGTGAAGACGTCGAAGCCGCCGCCCGTATCAATGAGAACGTGCTGCGCTTCACCGAAGGCCTGACGATCCGCAAAGTGATCGTGGTGCCCGGCAAACTGGTCAATATCGTCGCTAGCTAATCGGATCGGGCGCCGAGGGAATAACCCTGGCGCCGAACAAAACCTCCAGGGCCTCGATAAGGCCCACATGGTTTCAAGGGGAGCATCAAAATGATCAAACGCAATCTGCTGGTTATGGGCCTTGCCGTGCTGCTGAGCGCTTGCGGCTTCCAGCTGCGCGGCACCGGCACCACCGAACTGGCGATCAAGGAACTGGACGTCACCGCCCGCAACTCCTACGGCGAGACAGTGCAACAGCTGCGCCAGGTCCTGGAAAACAGTGGCGTCAAAGTCTATTCAGGCGCGGCTTACAAACTGAACCTGGTGGATGAAAAAGAAGAGCAGCGCAGCCTCAGCTACGCCAGCGCCGGGCGTGCTTCGGACATTGAGCTGAGCACCACGCTCTTCTTCGAAATCCAGGGCCATGACCACCTGCCGCTGATGGGCGACAAGATCCAGATACAGAAAGTCGTGAGCCACGACGGCAACAACCTGGTGGGTTCGGACTCCGAAACCATCCAGGTGCGCAAGGAAATGCGTCGTGAACTGGTGCAGCGCATGGTCCTGCGCCTGCAACTGATCACGCCGGAGCAACTGGATAAGCTGCAGCAAACCGCAGATGCCAAGGCCAAGGCAGATGCCGATGCGCTGAAAGCGGCGCAAGAGTATGAAGACAGCCAACCTAAACAGTCGCCTGTCGAAGTTCCTGTCGAGTAAGCCAGACGGGGCGCCCCAGGCGCCCCGTTCACCCTGCCTATGAAACTCGCCCCCGCCCAACTCGCCAAGCACCTGCAAGGCAGCCTTGCGCCCGTCTACATCGTCAGCGGTGATGACCCGCTGCTGTGCCAGGAGGCTGCGGACGCAATTCGCACCGCCGCCCGCCAACAGGGCTTCGATGAACGCCAGGTATTCAGCGCCGACGCCAGTTTCGACTGGGGTACGCTGCTGCAAGCCGGGGCGAGCATGTCGCTGTTCGCCGAAAAACGCCTGCTGGAACTGCGCCTGCCTTCGGGCAAGCCCGGCGACAAAGGCGCGGCGGCGTTGATGGAATACTGCGCACGCCCTGCCGAAGACACGCTGCTGCTGATCAGCCTGCCCAAGCTCGATGGCAGTGCGCAGAAAACCAAGTGGGGCAAGGCGCTGGTGGAAGGTGGCCAGACTCAGTTCATACAGATCTGGCCGGTGGACAGCAGCCAACTGCCGCAGTGGATTCGTCAGCGCCTGTCGCAATCCGGGCTGAGTGCCAGCCAGGATGCGGTGGAGCTGATCGCGGCGCGGGTGGAAGGCAACCTGTTGGCCGCCGCCCAGGAAATCGAAAAGCTCAAGCTGATGGCCGAGGGTGGCCAGATCACCGTCGAAACCGTACAAGGCGCCGTGGCGGACAGCGCGCGCTTTGACGTATTTGGCCTGGTGGATGCGATCCTCAACGGCGAACCCGCCCACGCCCTGCGCATGCTCGAAGGGCTGCGCGGCGAAGGCGTCGAGCCGCCGGTGATTCTCTGGGCCCTGGCGCGAGAATTACGGCTGCTGGCCAATATTGCCCTGCAGTACAGCCAGGGCATCCCACTGGACAAGGCCTTCAGCCAGGCGCGGCCACCGGTATGGGACAAGCGCAAACCACTGATCAGCAAAGCCCTGCAACGGCACTCGGCGCAACGCTGGGCGCAATTGCTGCTGGAGGCCCAACGCATTGACGCGCAGATCAAGGGCCAGGCGGCTGGATCGCCGTGGATGAGCCTGAGTCGTTTGTCACTTTTGATGTCAGGACAGCGCTTGGCGCTGCCTGCTGAATAGTCCTACGTATCGCTGGGCTGGACAGAATCCAAACTTCGGCAGATGATTCGCACCGCATCATCAACCTGCCAGAGAGTACCCATCATGAGCAAAAAGCCATCCAAGCATGGCCCCAACAAGGCCAAATCCATCATCGCCCAGCCGTTGTTCCGCAGTCGCCAGGAACGAGCCGGCAAAGGCAAAGGCAGCTACCGCCGCGAAGCCTTCCAGTCTAATAGCTGGGAGGCTTCTTACTTTCTGGCTGCCTGAAGGCAAGCGCCCCTCCGGCATGATAAGGTCTGTACCTGATTCGTATTCCCTGGACCTGTGCATGCCCTCTAGTCTTTCCCGTCGTTGGCACCTTCGCCAACTGATCGCTGCCTCCAGCCTCATTCTGTTAGTCGCCTGCGCGGAAAAACCCACCGCTGCCGATGCCCAACCCCTGCCCCCGCTCCAGACTGCACCGGTAGCTGCGCCTGCCGTCGTTGCGCCACTGGTGGCAGACAATCTTGATATCCAGCCGACCCAGACCTTTGCCGAATGGCAGGCGGGGTTTCGCGTGGAAGCCTTGAAGGCCGGTATCACGCCGCAGGTTTTCGACACGGCCTTTGCCAATGTCGTACCCGACATGGCGGTGATCCGCGCCGACCGCAGCCAGCCGGAGTTCTCCCGGCCGGTATGGGAATACCTCGATGGCGCGCTGTCGCCGCTGCGGGTGCGCAATGGCCAGTCGCTGCTGGTGAAGTATGCCGACATTCTGCAACGCATTGAGGACCGTTACGGCGTCGACCGCCAGGCGCTGGTCTCGGTGTGGGGCATGGAGAGTAACTTCGGCCAATTCCAAGGCAACAACTCGGTGATCCGCTCACTGGCGACCCTGGCCTATGAAGGCCGTCGCCCGGCCTTCGCCCAGGCGCAGCTGCTGGCGGCGCTGCAAATCATCCAGCATGGCGATATCGCCGCCGACCAGATGAAAGGCTCCTGGGCCGGGGCCATGGGCCAGACCCAGTTCATCCCGACCACCTATAACACCCACGCCGTGGACTTCGACGGTGACGGCCGCCGCGATATCTGGAACAGCCCGGCCGACGCCCTCGCCTCCACCGCGCACTACCTGCAAAGCTCCGGCTGGCAGAAAGGCCAGCCCTGGGGCTTCGAGGTGCAGCAACTGCCGTTGAATTTTGATTACGCCCTGGCCGATGGCAGCGTACGCAAGACCGTTGGCGAGTGGCTGAAACTGGGAATCCAGGTGCCGCCGGGCGCCAGTGTCCCGGCCAACGTCGACCAGCTTTCCGCCGCCCTGTTGCTGCCGGCCGGCTATCGTGGCCCGGCGTTCCTGGTGCTGGATAACTTCCGCGCGATCCTCAAGTACAACAACTCGTCGTCCTACGCGTTGGCAGTTGGCTTGTTGTCGGAACGCTTCGGGGGCGGTGGCTTGATTCGTGGGAGCTGGCCGAAAGATGAACTGCCGTTGACTCGCTCGCAGCGAATTGACTTGCAGACGGTGCTCAGTGCCAATGGTTACGACGCGGGCAACCCGGACGGGATCATCGGTGCGAATACCCGCAAGGCGATTCGTGCCGCGCAGCAGTCCCTGGGCTGGCCGGCGGATGGGTATCCGACGGTGAAGTTGCTGGAGTCGCTGCAAAGCCGATAGATCGGCGTATGGCTGCTACCGCATTCGCGAGCAAGCCCGCTCCCACATTTTGACCGTGCACTTCCTGAAGGAACGCGATCGAAATGTGGGAGCGGGCTTGCTCGAGAAGAGGCCTTTATCGGCGCTACAAAGTTCAGGCCTTAAACACCACATCCTGTTCCAACACCAACCGCTTCTCCCCCGCATCCAGCCGCACCCTGGCGCCCAACGGCAAGGTCAGGTTCGGGTTGCAGTGCCCGCTGCGCCAGCCGGACAGCACAGGAATGCACAACGGCTCGAAGGTCTGCTTCAGCAAGCGCTCAAGCGCAAGGCTATCAACCCCAGCCACATCCCCCACCACCACGCCCGCCACCTGGGCCAGCTTGCCCGCCAGGCGCAAATGGGTGAGCAACCGGTCAATGCGGTACAACGGCTCGTTCACATCTTCGATAAACAGAATGATGCCCTCGGCATCAATCTCGTAAGCCGTGCCCATCACTGCTGCGATCATCGATAGATTGCCGCCCAGCAGCCGCCCACAGGCGATGCCTGGCTCGACGGTGGTCAGCGGGTAGGCCACAGGGTGAGCCAGCTGGCTACCGGCTTTCACTTGCCCACGCAGCATGCTGAACAGCGACGACTCGGTAGGCTGTTGCTTTTCACCTAACAGGTCAGCGTTGAACATCGGACCATGGAAGGTGACGAAACCGGCATACCGGTTGATCGCCAGGTGCAGGGCGGTGATATCGCTGTAGCCTACGAATGGCTTGGGGTTGGCCCGCAGCAGGTCAAAGTCCAGGCGGTCCAGCAGGCGTGGCGTGCCGTAGCCGCCGCGCAGGCAGAAAATCGCGTCGATGGTCGAGTCGGCGAACGCCGCGTGCAGGTCATCAAGGCGTACCTCATCACTGCCGGCCAGATAGCCATCCCGCTGGCTCACGCCCGGAAAGATCCGCAGTGTGTAGCCCCGGGCGCGCATCCATTGCGTGGCCGTGTCGATATCCAGCTCGGCCGGCCCGGCAGGGGCAATCAGCCCGATCACGCCTTCGGCGCGCAGCGCAGGTACCGCACAAGTGGTCAATTGAGTCGTCATCCATGGTTCTCCTCGTGTGGATTGCCCAAGGCACTCTAAACAGCAATGGTTGCAAACAGAAGAGGAAGAGTCAGTAGCAAATGTGGGAGCGGGCCTGGGTGGGAGCGGGCTTGCTCGCGAAGACGGTCAGTCAGTCACCGGACAGGTCAACTGATCCAACGCATTCGCGAACAAGCCCGCTCCCACTCAAGCCGGCTCCCACATGGGTCCTGCAGTGTCCGGCGTTCCGCGTATCAGGACACCAGGCTGGCCTTGACCAGTTTCGCCTGCTCGTCGGCGTGGTACGAGGAACGTACCAGCGGGCCGGAAGCGACGTTCTTGAAGCCCATCTTGTAGCCTTCTTCGGCAAACCAGGCGAACACATCCGGGTGCACGAAGCGCTGTACCGGCAAGTGGCTGCGGGACGGCTGCAGGTACTGGCCAAGGGTCAGCATGTCGATGTCGTGTTCGCGCATGCGCTTCATGACTTCGATGACTTCTTCGTCGGTTTCGCCCAGGCCCAGCATCAGGCCGGATTTGGTCGGAATGTGCGGCATCATCTGCTTGAATTTCTGCAGCAGGGTCAGCGACCACTGGTAGTCCGAACCCGGGCGCGCAGCCTTGTACAGGCGCGGTACGGTTTCCAGGTTGTGGTTGAACACATCCGGCGGCTCGGCGGCAGTGATTTCCAGCGCCACGTCCATACGCCCACGGTAGTCCGGCACCAGGGTCTCGAGCATCACGTTCGGCGACAGCTTGCGGATCTCGCGGATACAGTCGGCAAAGTGCTGGGCACCGCCGTCACGCAGGTCGTCGCGGTCTACCGAGGTAATCACGACATACTTGAGTTTCAGGTCGGCGATGGCGATGGCCAGGCTTTCCGGCTCGTTGACGTCCAGTGGCTTCGGCCGGCCGTGGCCAACGTCGCAGAACGGGCAACGACGGGTGCAGATGTCACCCATGATCATGAAGGTCGCGGTGCCACCGGAGAAGCACTCGCCCAGGTTCGGGCAGGACGCCTCTTCGCACACGCTGTGCAGCTTGTGTTTGCGCAGCAGGGCCTTGATGCGGTCGACTTCCGGCGAAACCGGGATACGCACGCGAATCCAGTCAGGCTTTTTCGGCAGTTCGGTGGTCGGAATGATCTTCACCGGGATGCGTGCAACCTTCTCGGCGCCGCGCAGCTTGACGCCGGCTTCTACCTTGGCACGCGGGGCCGGACGCTCGGTAACATCCAGCGTCGGGATCATGGTTTGCACTGCATCAGTAGTCATAATCAGTCGATTCCGCCCGTTAGGGTCGTCTGCTCAGCATAGTCGAGGTGTTTGACGAGCTGCGCGCGCAGCCGGGCACTTACCTCGGCAAATTCTAGTGGTGTTGCGTGATCGCTCAACTGGGTCATCGCCAAACCGGCGTAGCCGCAGGGATTGATCCGTCGAAACGGCGCCAGGTCCATGTCCACATTCAAGGCCAGGCCATGAAAGGAACAACCGTGGCGAATCCGCAAGCCCAGGGAGGCGATTTTCGCGCCATCAACATAAACCCCCGGTGCATCCGGCTTGGCCGCGGCGGTCACACCGTAGCTGGCCAGCAGCTCGATCAGGCATGACTCCATGCGACTGACCAGCTCACGTACGCCAAAACCCAGCCTGCGCACGTCCAGCAACAGATAAGCCACCAATTGACCTGGGCCATGGTAAGTCACCTGCCCGCCGCGGTCGACCTGCACCACCGGGATTTCTCCCGGCAGCAGCAAATGCTCGGCCTTGCCGGCCTGGCCCTGGGTGAAAACCGGCGGGTGCTCCACCAGCCAGATTTCATCCGGGGCTTCAGTGCCGCGCTCGTTGGTGAACCGCTGCATGGCGTGCCACACCGGTTCGTAAGCCATTTGGCCGAGCTCGCGAAAGCCCAGGGTCTGTGACATCACAACACCATGTGCACGAAGCCGGTAGCCCGCAGTTCGCTGTTGATGTTGTAGAGCTGGTCCTGATCAGTCGCCACGATGTGCAACTGAATAGTGGTGTACTTGCCGTTGGTGCTTTGACGCTCATCCACACGGTCATGGTTGATCGTTGCGTGTTTCTTGACGATCTCGATGATCTTATCCTTGTTGCCCACGCCCGTATCGCTGATCACCTTGACGGGATAGTCCACGTTTGGGAATTCGATCTTTGGCGCCTTTACTTCGGTATCGGTCATGGCGTAACGGCCTCGTAAGCGTAAGCCGTGGCGACGGGCATAACCCCGCGCCGGATCAGCGCGGGGTCATGCAGGTGCACACTATCAGTTGAACAAGCTGTAGAAGAATAGACGGATGCTATCCCACACGCGTCGGAAGATACCACCTTCGTCGACGGCGTCCAGAGCGATCAGATCGGCGCTGTGCACCACCTTGTCGTCCAGCTTCACTTCGACTTTACCAATCACATCGCCCTTGGCGATCGGTGCGACCAGTTGCGGGTTCATGGTCATGCTGGCAACCAGCTTCTTGAGCTGGCCTTTAGGCATGGTCAGGGTCAGGTCTTCAGCCAGGCCGGCCTTGACTTGATGGGTCGCGCCTTTCCACACAGGGGCCTGAGCCAGCTCGGTGCCTTTCTGGTAGAAGGTCTGGGTTTCGAAGAAACGGAAGCCATAGGTCAGCAGCTTTTGCGTCTCGGCCGCACGGGCCTGCTCGCTGTTGGTACCGAATACCACGGCAATCAGGCGCTGGCCGTCACGGACAGCGGACGACACCATGCAGTAGCCGGCTTCTTCGGTGTGGCCGGTTTTCAGGCCATCGACGGTCTTGTCACGCCACAGCAACAGGTTGCGGTTAGGCTGCTTGATGTTGTTCCAGAAGAACTCTTTCTGGGAGTAGATCGCGTAGTGCACCGGGTCGACACGAATGATCGCGCGAGCCAGGATCGCCATGTCGTGAGCCGACGAGTAGTGCTCAGGGTTCGGCAGGCCGGTCGGGTTCATGAAGTGGCTGTTGGTCATGCCCAGGTCGGCCACGGTTTTGTTCATCATGTCGGCGAACGCATCTTCGCTGCCGGCGATGTGCTCGGACAGGGCTACGCTGGCGTCGTTACCCGACTGGATGATGATGCCGTGCAGCAGGTCGCTGACGGTCACTTGCGATCCGACCTTGATGAACATCCGCGAACCGCCGGTGCGCCAGGCGTTTTCGCTGACGGTCACCGGATCGTTTTCGCCGATCTGGCCGCGACGGATTTCCAGGGTCGCGATGTAGGCGGTCATCAGCTTGGTCAGGCTGGCTGGGGGCAGGCGCTGGTCACCGTTGTTCTCCACCAGCACGTTGCCGCTGGCGGCGTCCATCAGGACCCAGGCCTTGGCAGCCAGTTGCGGGGAAGCTGGCACCATTTCAACCGCCCAAGCGGCCGGGGTGATGATCAGCGAAAGAAGCAGGCACGTGCGTTTGGCTAAGGTGGTGATGTTCATCCGTCTCTCGAAATTGCTTATGGAAACTTGCCCTCGCGGGCAAAACTATTCAGACAGCCCGTCGCCAGACTGTCGCGTGTTCGGTTGCATGCCCACCCCTTGCCCCTGGGTTTTTATTGTTCAACGAGCCAACAACCAGGGCTCAAACCCGCATGCGAGCCTGAGCCATCAATCCTTTGTACTGCTTACTCGGCGGTGACCACGCTGGGTTGCCCCAGGTTGGCCAGGCGCACGCTGTTCTGCACTTGCGCAACTTCACTCGGCGAGCCGATCGGCCCCATGCGCACACGGTGCAGGGTCTGCTGGTTACGCACAATAGAGCTGATAAAGACTGGCGCGCTGACCATCCCGCTGAGCTTGGACCTTAGCAGCTCTGCCGCGTCCGGGTTGGCGAAAGCGCCGACTTGCAGGTACTGGCCGCCCACGGTAGAGGCTCCCGGTGCTGCATGCGGAATGACGACCGTGTCCGGGGCGTGCTGCGCCGGCGGCGGGGTCCACTGTTCGATCTTGCCGGCCGAGGCCGTGACTTGCGGTTGCGGGGTTTGCGGTTCGTTGAGCATCAACGGCGCCGGCTTGCCACGCTGGGCCCAGTACTGGGCCGGGTCGATACCTTCGACCTTCACCCGGGCGGTGCCGATTTCGGCATACCCGAGTTTCTTGGCGGCGGCGTAGGACAAGTCGATGATCCGGTCCGAATAGAACGGCCCACGGTCATTGACCCGCAGGATTACCGAGCGGTTGTTGTCCAGGTTGGTCACGCGTACATAGCTGGGCAGCGGCAGGGTCTTGTGCGCCGCGCTCATGCCGTACAGGTCATAGACTTCGCCGTTGGCGGTGTTCTGGCCGTGGAACTTGGTCCCGTACCAGGACGCCGTACCTGATTGCACGTAGGTCTTGGAGTCTTGCAGCGGGAAGTAGTTTTTGCCCAGCACGGTATAGGGGTTGGCCTTGTAAGGGCCGGTGTGCAGGGTCGGCGTGGCATCCGGGATCTTCGAAACATCCACATCCCACCACGGCGCGCCGTCTTTGTGGGCGCGGTTGATATCCAGCCCCGGCTGGGAGCGGATCGCCGTGCCAGCGGTTTTTTGCACCGGTGCACGACTGGTGGAGCAACTGACCACCAATAACGACAATGCGGCGTACGCCAACAGCTTCAGGGGTTTGTACATCGGTGATACCGGCATTACTTGACGCCCCGTGCTTGGACCAGCATGTCTGACAGTTGATGCACGGCCATGGCGTACATCACGCTGCGGTTATAACGCGTGATTGCGTAGAAATTCTTCAGGCCCATCCAGTATTCGGGGCCATTTTCGCCTTCGAGGCGGAACGCCGTCACCGGCATATCATCGCGTGGCGCATTCTGACTCGACCAGCCCAACGCCCGCAACTCCCCGACCGTCTTGACCGGCTCGATACCCTGGGTCAGGCCTTCATCGGCGCGCTCACCGGTCACATCGGCGCGAATCACCACCGGCTCGCCGGCTACCCAGCCGTGACGCTTGAAATAGCTGGCGACGCTGCCGATGGCGTCATCGGGGTTGCTCCAGATATTGATATGGCCGTCGCCGTCAAAATCCACGGCGTAGGCGCGAAAGCTGCTCGGCATGAACTGCGGCAAGCCCATGGCCCCGGCGTAGGAGCCCTTGAGGGTCAACGGGTCGACCTGTTCTTCACGGGCCAACAACAGGAACTCGCGCAGCTCTTTGCGGAAGAATTCGGCGCGTGGCGGGTAGTCAAAGCCCAGGGTCGACAAGGCGTCGATCACCCGGTAGCTGCCGGTGTTGCGGCCGTAGAAGGTTTCGATGCCGATGATTGCCACGATCACCTGGGCCGGTACGCCGTATTCCTGCTCGGCGCGGGCCAGCACCGCTTCGTGCTGGCGCCAGAAGTCCACGCCCCGCGCCACGCGGGCGTCGGTCAGGAACATCGGGCGATATTCCTTCCACTGCTTCACGCGCTCGGCGGGCCGGGAGATGGCGTCGAGGATCGCCTGCTTGCGCTGGGCCTCGCGGAACACGCCCATCAGCTGTTCACCGGCGAAACCATAGTCACGGGTCATCTCACCGACAAACTCGGCGACCTGGGGCGAACCGTCGTAGTCGCCGGCCTGCGCTTCCTGCACAGCGGCTCCCAGCAGGCCCAACAGGCCCATCCAGGACACGTGCCGGGCAGCCCAGCCGCGCATTACTTGCATTGACATCTTCACCTTATTCAAACCTGTGCGATCCACTTACGATGGGTATGGATCGACATCAAAACCCCAAACGCTGACAGCAATGTCACCAGCGAAGTTCCGCCGTAGCTAATGAACGGCAACGGCACCCCAACCACCGGCAACAGGCCACTGACCATACCGATGTTGACGAAAACGTAAACAAAAAACGTCATGGTGAGGCTGCCGGCGAGCAATTTGCCAAACAGGGTTTGCGCCTGGGCAGTAATCACCAGGCCGCGCCCGATCAGCAGCAAGTAAATCAGCAACAGTGCGCAGATGCCCACCAGGCCGAACTCCTCGCCCATCACCGCGATAATGAAGTCGGTGTGGCTTTCCGGCAAAAAGTCCAGGTGCGACTGGGTGCCCAGCAGCCAGCCCTTGCCGAATACGCCGCCGGAACCGATGGCCGCCTTGGACTGGATGATGTTCCAGCCGGTGCCCAGCGGATCGCTCTCCGGGTCGAGGAACGTGAGGATTCGCTGCTTCTGGTAGTCGTGCATGAAGAAGAACCACATGGCCACGGCCACCGGCACGGCCGCGGCCAGCACGCTGAGGATCCAGCGCCAGCGCAGCCCCCCCATGAACAGCACGAACGCGCCGCCCGCCAGGATCAGCAGCGAGGTGCCGAGGTCGGGCTGGCGCACGATCAGGATGAACGGCACGCCGATCAATATCAGGCTGATGCCCACGTGCTTGAGCTGGGGCGGCAGTGTGCGTTTTGACAGGTACCAGGCGATGGTCGCCGGCATCAAAATCTTCATGAATTCCGACGGCTGGAAGCGAATCACCCCCGGGATGTTGATCCAGCGCGTCGCACCCATGGCGTTGTGGCCCATGACATCCACCACCACCAGCAGCAACACGCCGGCGACATACCCCAGCGGCACCCAGCGCGCCATGAAACGCGGCTCCAGCTGGGCGATCACCACCATCGACAACAGACCCAGGCCAAACGACGACGCCTGTTTGATCAGCAAGTCCCAGTTCTTGCCACTGGCCGAATACAAAACAAACAGGCTGCCGGCGGCCAGGGTCAGCAGCAGGATCAGCAACGGGCCATCAATGTGCATGCGCTGCAGCAAAGTGGCGCGGCGGCGCATCACATCCTCGCTGGAGAGGATGCGGTCAAAATTACTCTTCAAGGGCCGTAGCCTCCACACTGGATGGGGTGCCGCCATATTCGGGCTTGAGCTTGCCGTCTTCGGTCAACAGCCAGGCATCCATGATCTGACGCACCACGGGCGCTGCTACGCCGGAACCGGATTCACCGTTCTCGACCATCACCGCCACGACGATCTTCGGGTTGTCGGCCGGAGCAAAGCCGACGAACAAGGCGTGGTCACGGTGGCGTTCCTGAACCTTGGAGCGGTCGTATTTCTCGCCCTGCTTGATCGCGACCACCTGAGCCGTACCGCTCTTGCCGGCAATCCGGTATTGCGCGCCGGCTGCCGCTTTACGAGCGGTACCCCGGGCGCCGTGCATCACTTGCTGCATGCCGTGGTTGACCTTGGTCCAGTCGGACGGGTCGCGCAGCACAATGTCGGGAATCGGGTTTTCGTCCACCGGGCGTTCACCCTCGATGGTCTTGGCCAGGTGCGGGCGGTTCCACACACCCTTGTTGGCCACCAGCGCGGTGGCCTGAGCCAGTTGCAGCGGCGTGGCCTGCATGTAGCCCTGGCCGATCCCCAGGATCAGGGTTTCGCCCGGGAACCACGCCTGGCGCCGGGTCGCACGCTTCCACTCGCGGGACGGCATCAGGCCGGGGGATTCTTCGAACATGTCCAAGGAGACTTTCTGACCAAGGCCGAACTTGCCCATGTAGGCCGACAGCCGATCAATCCCCAGCTTGTGGGCCAGGTCATAGAAGTAGGTGTCGTTGGAACGCATGATCGCCGTATCCAGGTCCACATAACCGTCGCCGGTGCGGTTCCAATTACGGTATTTGTGATCGTAGTTGGGCAGCATGTAGTAGCCGGGGTCGAACACCCGGCTCGATGCCGTGACCACGCCCGAGTCCAGGCCGGCAATCGCCACCGCCGGCTTGATGGTCGAGCCCGGCGGATACAGGCCGCGCAATACGCGGTTGAACAGCGGCCGGTCGATGGAATCACGCAACTCGGCGTAGGCCTTGAAGCTGATCCCGGTGACAAACAGGTTCGGGTCAAAACTTGGCTGGCTGACCATCGCCAGCACTTCGCCAGTGCTCGGATCCAGTGCCACCACGGCACCCCGACGCCCGCCCAGGGCCATCTCCGCCGCTTCCTGCAACTTGATGTCCAGGCTCAGCACGATGTCCTTGCCGGGCACCGGGTCGGTACGCTTGAGCACCCGCAGCACGCGGCCACGGGCGTTGGTCTCGACTTCCTCGTAACCCACCTGGCCGTGCAGTTCCGGCTCGTAGAAACGCTCGATGCCGGTCTTGCCGATATGGTGGGTGCCGCTGTAGTTGACCGGGTCGAGGGTCTTGAGCTCTTTCTCGTTGATCCGGCCCATGTAGCCGACCGAATGCGCAAAGTGCGCCCCTTGCGGGTAGTGCCGCACCAACTGCGCCACCACTTCCACACCCGGTAGACGGAACTGGTTCACCGCGATCCGGGCGATCTGCTCTTCGGTCAGCTCGAACAGGATCGGCACCGGCTCAAACGGCCGGCGCCCCTGTTTCATGCGCTTTTCGAAAATCACCCGGTCTTCCGGCGTCAGTTGCAGCACCTCGACGATCACATCGAGGATCTGCTGCCAGTCACCGGAGCGTTCGCGGGTCATGCTCAGGCTGAAGCTGGGCCGGTTATCCGCTACCACCACGCCATTGCGGTCGAAAATCAGCCCACGGGTCGGCGGAATCGGCTGCACGTGCACCCGGTTGTTTTCCGACAATGTGGAGTGATAGTCGTACTGGATCACCTGCAGGAAATACAGGCGCGCAATCAGCACCCCCAGCAATGCCACCACCAAAATCGCGCCAAAGACCACCCGCGCGCGTACAAGACGTGCGTCTTTCTCGTGGTCCTTGATGCGGATCGGCTGGGTCATCAGGCAGGGCGCAGATTATTTGTGGTAAGGGTGCCCGGACAGAACTGTCCAGGCGCGATACAGCTGTTCACCGATCAGAATTCTTACCAGCGGGTGCGGCAGTGTCAGGGGCGACAGCGACCAGCGCTGGTCCGCCCGCGCGCACACTTCCGGCGCCAGCCCCTCGGGGCCGCCGACCATGAAGTTGACCGTGCGCGAATCCAGGCGCCAGCGATCCAGTTCCACCGCCAACTGCTCGGTGCTCCAGGGCTTGCCGTGCACTTCGAGGGTCACGATCCGCTCGTTGGGCCCGACCTTGGCCAGCATGGCTTCGCCTTCCTGACGGATAAAGCGGGCCACGTCGGCATTCTTGCCCCGGGTATTGAGCGGTATTTCCACCAGTTCCAGCGCCAATTCGGATGGCAGGCGCTTGGCATATTCATGCCAGCCTTCTTCCACCCACTTGGGCATGCGTGAACCGACAGCGATCAGACGCAGGCGCACAGCCGTTCCTTATTCCTGGTCTTTGTTGAGCTTGTCGAAGTGCGCGTGGCCGACTTCAGGGCTGTGGTGCTTGCCATCGGCGGCACGGCTCTGCTCGGCGCCTTTCCACAGACGCTCCAGGTCGTAGAACTGACGGGCGTTGCTGGTCATCATGTGAACGATCACGTCGTCCATGTCCAGCAGTACCCAGTCGCTGTCGCCCTTGCCTTCTTCACCCAATGGCTTGACGCCCTGGGCTTTGACCGCTTCGCGAACCTTGTCCAGCATCGCGCCGATCTGGCGGTTGGAGGTACCGGTGGCGATGATCATGAAGTCGGTGATGCTCTGCTTGTCGCGCACGTCCAGGACCTGGATGTCCTGGGCCTTCACGTCTTCCAGGGCAGCCACGGCAACCTTCACCAGCTCTTCGCCGGCCAGCTCAGGGCCGGTGTGGGCTTCTACTGGCAGAGGAGCGCTCTTGAACGTGCCTTTGCGCTTAACTTTGCTTACGTCTTTGTTCGTCATATAAAACTCGTTTTGCTCGTATGTTCGGGCGCTCGCTGCACGACTGTTCGTGCGTTCAAGCGCGCCTTTTCAGTTCGACGCACGGTAAAGCCCGTGCGCATCGATGTAGGCCAGGACCGCGTCAGGCACCAGGAAACGTACCGACTTCCCGCTGGCCAGCAGTTGACGGATCTGGGTGGCAGACACCGCAAGCGGGGTTTGCCAGACGAATGCAATATTCCCGCTCGGCCCGGTCAGGGCCAAAGGGTCACTTACCGACCGCGCCGCCAGCAGGTTGCGCAAGGCATCCGGCGATTCTGCGTCGGCATCCGGGCGTTGCAGCACCAGGATGTGGCAATGCTGGAGCAACTCTTCCCAGCGATGCCAAGTGGGCAGGCCGCAAAACGCGTCCCAGCCCAAAAGTAGAAATAACTGGTCATCCGCGGCCAACTCGGCCCGCATCAGTTCCAGGGTGTCGACAGTGTAGGACGGTTTGTCGCGCTTGAGTTCGCGGTCGTCCACCACCAGCGGTGCAATGCCGGCCACAGCAAGGCGGACCATCTCCAGGCGCTGCTGCGCAGACACCTGCGGCGTATCGCGATGCGGCGGCCGGGCATTCGGTGCCAGGCGCAGTTCATCCAGCCCGAGGGCGTCCGCGACTTCCAGTGCACTGCGCAAATGGCCGATGTGCACGGGGTCGAAGGTGCCGCCGAGCAGCCCGATGCGTTTACCCATCAAGTGCGCACATGACCGTCACCGAACACCACGTACTTCTCGCTGGTCAGCCCTTCCAGGCCAACCGGGCCGCGTGCGTGGAGCTTGTCGGTGGAGATACCGATCTCCGCCCCCAGGCCGTACTCGAAGCCATCGGCAAAGCGCGTCGAGGCGTTGACCATCACCGAAGCGGAATCCACTTCGTTGAGGAAACGCCGGGCATCGCTGAAATGCTCGGTGACAATGGCGTCGGTGTGCTTGGAGCCGTATTGATTGATGTGTTCGATGGCCTGGTCCAGGTCGTCGACGATGCGGATCGACAGGATCGGCGCCGTGTATTCGGTGTACCAGTCCTGCTCGGTGGCCTCGATCACGTCGCTGCCGAGGATCGCCCGGGTACGCTCGCAACCACGCAGTTCAACGCCCTTGTCGCGGTAGATGGCAGCCAGCGGCGGCAGCACGCGATCGGCAATGCCGACGTGCACCAGCAGGGTTTCCATGGTGTTGCACGGGGCGTAGCGGTGAGTCTTGGCGTTGTCGGCAATGCGGATCGCCTTGTCGAGGTCGGCGGCGATGTCGATGAACACGTGGCAGACGCCGTCCAGGTGCTTGATAACTGGCACCTTGGCATCACGGCTCACGCGTTCGATCAGGCTCTTGCCACCCCGTGGCACGATCACGTCGACGAACTCAGGCATGGTGATCAGTGCGCCAACGGCGGCTCGGTCAGTGGTCTCGACCACCTGCACCACTTCGGCGGGCAGCTCGGCCACGGCCAGGCCCTGCTGAATGCACGCGGCGATGGCACGGTTGGAATTGATGGCCTCGGAACCGCCCCGCAGGATGGTGGCGTTGCCCGACTTGAGGCACAGGCTCGCGGCGTCGATGGTCACGTTCGGGCGTGACTCATAGATGATGCCGATCACGCCCAGGGGCACGCGCATCTTGCCGACTTGAATGCCGGAGGGCAGGTAGCGCATGTCGCGGATTTCACCGATGGGGTCAGGCAGCTTGGCCACCTGACGCAAGCCTTCGATCATGTCGTCGATCCGCGCCGGCGTCAGCGCCAGGCGATCCAGCAATGCAGCCTCCAGGCCATTGGCGCGACCGTTGGCCAAATCCTGTTCATTGGCGGCGCTCAGCTCGGAGCGCGAAGCATCCAGAGCGTCGGCGGCCGCCAGCAAGGCGCGGTTCTTCTGCGCAGTGCTCGCACGGGCGATCAACCGCGAGGCCTGACGGGCAGCGCGACCCAGGCGGGTCATGTAGTCAAGAACGGACTCAGTCATGGTCTGGTGGGGTCTTGGCAAAGAGGAAAGCGGCAGATTATAGCTGTGACGCCGTCCTACGGACAGCGGTGAGGGGCGGATGGTCGAAATGAACTGTAAAAACCCGACGTTCAGCGGGAATTAAGGCTGGAGTTGTTATCATCCTGTCACATTTAGCCGTACTACCTTTGATCGCCATGTCCAGTTTCTCGCCGCTGATCCCCGCCAACGCCCTGCCCGACGGCTTTTTCGACCGTGACGCGCAACTGCTCGCGCGCGAATTGCTCGGAAAAGTCATTCGCCATCGTGTTGGTGATTTGTGGCTGTCGGCACGAATTATCGAAACCGAAGCGTATTACCTCGCCGAAAAAGGCAGCCACGCGTCCTTGGGCTACACAGAAAAGCGTAAGGCTTTGTTTCTGGATGGCGGGCACATCTATATGTACTACGCCCGTGGCGGTGATTCGCTGAACTTCAGCGCCCACGGTCCGGGCAATGCGGTGCTGATCAAATCAGCCTATCCGTGGGTCGACGAAGTCTCCGGCCCGGCCAGCCTGGCGCAGATGCTGCTGAATAACCCGGACGCCAGCGGCAGGCCACGGCCCTCGCAAAAGCTGTGCGCCGGCCAGACCTTGCTGTGCAAGGCGCTGGGTTTGAAGGTGCCGATGTGGGACGCCAAGCGCTTTGACCAGGAACTGCTCTACGTGGAAGACGTAGGGCTGGCGCCAGCGCAGATCATCCAGACCACCCGCCTGGGCATTCCCGGTGGGCGCGATGAACACCTGATGTACCGCTTCCTCGATGCCGGTTATGCGCCGTATTGCACACGGAACCCGCTGCGCCGGGGCCAGGTCGAAGGCCGCGACTATTTTTTGATTTGAAAACATACATAAACCTGTAGGAGCCCGGCTTGCCCGGCGATAGCGGACTCAAGGACGCCATCGCCGGCAAGCCGGGCTCCCACAAGGACGATCTACAAAAGGGAGTTGATTGTATGGGCCCATGGCTCGATAGCATTACCGGCTGGCTGACCCTGAACCCGCAATGGCTGGCCGTGGCGGTGTTTATCGTGGCGTGCGTGGAGTGCCTGGCCATTGCCGGCCTGATCGTACCTGGCACGGTATTGCTGTTTGCCATCGCCGCCCTGGCCGGCAGCGGCGCACTGTCCCTGGGAGAAACCCTGTTGCTGGGCTTCCTCGGCGGCGTGTTGGGCGATGTTGTTTCCTACTTCCTCGGTCGCCATTTCCACCAGAACATCCGGCGCCTTCCCGGCCTGCGGCATCACCCGGAATGGATGAGCGGCGCCGAGGCTTACTTCCAGAAGTACGGCATCGCCAGCCTGTTGGTAGGCCGCTTCATTGGCCCGCTGCGGCCAATGTTGCCGATGGTTGCGGGCATGTGCGACATGCCCTTCCCACGTTTTGCCGCCGTGAGCCTGCTGGCCGGCGCAGGCTGGTCGGTGGCGTATCTGTTGCCGGGTTGGGCCACCGGCGCGGCCTTCCGCCTGCCATTGCCCGAAGGCTTCTGGCCGGAGGCCGGGATTGTCGCCGCCTGTCTCGCAGTGTTGATCGGCGTAAGCCTCAACAGCAGCCTGCGCGGCCATCGGCGCGCCACCCTATGGATTGGCTGCATCGGCGGCACACTGTTGATCGCGTTGTTTATCGGCTATCCCTACCTCAACGACTTTGACCAGGGCTTGATGGCACTGGTGCAGGAACACCGCGGCCCGGCGATCGACCGGGCGATGGTGATGGTGACCCAGCTCGGCGAGTTCAAGAAGATGTTTGTCGCCAGCGCGGTGCTGACCGGCCTGCTGGTGGTGGCGCGGCAATGGCGCCAGGCAATCTTTGTCGGCGCCACCCTGCTGGGCGCGGCGCTGATCAATACCGGGACCAAGCTGTTTTTTGCGCGGATGCGCCCCGAAGTGCTGACCGACCCACTCACCAGCTTCAGCATGCCCAGCGGCCATGCGTCCGGCTCGTTTGCATTCTTCCTGGCCTTGGCAGTGCTTGCCGGTCGCGGTCAACCGACACGACTGCGCCTGACCTGGCTGGTGCTTGGCTGCATTCCCGCCGCCACCATCGCGATTTCCCGGGTGTACCTGGGTGCACACTGGCCGACGGACATCCTGGCCGGCACCCTGCTGGCAATGACGGTGTGCGCCTTCAGCCTGACGTTAAGCCAGCACCGCAGCCTGTTGCCACCGATGCCGCCGAGAGTCTGGTGGCTGATCCTGCCGGTGTGTGGCGCGGTGCTCGGGTTCATTGCGTTTACCGGCACTTCCCACGCGCTGCTGAGGTATGCCTACTAGGCAGGCCCCAGCCAATCCAGGGGTGCAGCGCGGCGTTCGACGCTGCGCTCGCGCCGCTCCAGAAGCATTTCGTCAGCCATCTCCGCGGCGCGTTCGGCGATGTACTCCGCGCCGCGACCGTCGTTCATATGAAGAATTTGCGTGGTGACGGCCATAAAAAACGCATCCCACACGACTTGCTCCGATTGCGAAAGCCGAATCATCCTTTCCCCCTGATCATCGTTACGTGACTGCCAACTATTTCAGGCAACGGGATCAGGACAACCACGGAAAATCTGAAGACCGGGAAGGACAAGTCCGAGTGACACTCGCGGGTCAGGTGAACAGCTCGCCCTGCAACTCATCCAGCAGCAACTGGATCGCGTCCAGGCGCTGTTGCGGGTCATCGAGTTGCAACAGGTCGATCTTGTCGGCCTCGGTAAAGGGCAGCAGATAGGCCAACTGATTACCCAGGGCTTGCTGGCCATCGGCGTGGGTGCCCATATCCAGGGACGCCACCATCGGATGCTCGGCCAGGGCATGAAGCAACGCCAGCAAGTCAGCGTCTTCCTCTTCCAGCGGTTGCTCGGGATGCTCGTGCAGCCATTGCACCTCGGCCACCAGCAACTGGTCCTTCTGCACACCGGCATCACGCACGCGGAAACGCCGGCCACCCTCGACCCGAATCCCCAGCAGGCCATTGTCCTGCTGCTTGAAGTCGCGGATCAGCGCCTCGCAGCCAATCAACGCATAGCCATCCGGCGCCAGCCCCACTTCCTTGCCGTCGAGGATGCACACCACGCCAAAGCTTTCGCCCTTTTTCATGCAGCGGCTGATCATGTCCAGGTAACGCGCCTCGAACAGCTGCAGGTCGAGGGTGCACCCGGGAAACAGCACGGTATTGAGCGGGAAAAGCGCCAGACTCATAAAGGTTTCCTTAAACCCGACTTAAATAACCAGCGACACGGCCAACGGCAGGAACACCGCCGTGGCCACGCCCATCAGACTCATGGCCAGCGCCGCAAAGGCGCCGGTCTCTTCGCTTTCCTGCAAGGCCACCGACGTACCTACGGCGTGGGCGGTCATGCCCAGCGCCATACCGCGCGCTTCGGGGCTGTGCACGCCCAACCGTGACAGATACGCCGGACCGATCATCGCGCCGATCACCCCGGTGATCAGCACGAACACCGCCGCCAGTGCCGCCACGCCGCCGATCTGCTCGGCCACCAGCATCGCAATCGGTGAGGTCACGGACTTGGGTGCCATGGTCATCAGCATCATGTGTTCGGCGCCAAACCACCAGCCCAACAGCACGCACAGGCCGGTGGCCAATACGCCTCCCACCACCAGCGTAGTAAAAATCGGCCAGAACAATTGGCGAATTCGTCGCAGATTCAGGTAAAGCGGCACCGCCAGGGCTACCGTCGCAGGGCCCAGCAGGATGCTCATGATCTCGGTGCTCTTGCGGTACTCGACGTACGTCAGGCCACAGCCGAGCAACACGCCGATCACCAACAGCATCGACACCAGCACCGGTTGCAGGAAAATCCAGCGGGTTTTCTCGAAACCGGCCAGCACCAGCTGATAGGCGCCGAGGGTGATGCCGATGCCGAACAACGGGTGATGAATCACGGCGGCCCAGGCGCCCTGCCAGTCCAGTGTCATTGGCCGTCCTCCCGCTGCGCCTGGCGCTTGACCAGTTTCTGCATCAGCACGCCGACAAAGCCCATGGCGATCACCAGCGACAACACCAGCGCGCCGACGATGGCCCAGAAGTCGGCGGCGATGTCCTTGGCATACACCATAACGCCGACCGCAGGCGGCACCAGCAGCAATGGCAAATAACGCAGCAGGCTGCTGGCCGCCAGGTTCAGGGGCTCACCGACTTCGCCGCGCCATACCAGGAAGGCCAGCATCAGCAGCAGCCCGATAATCGGCCCCGGCAGCACCGGGACAAACAAATGATTGATCGCCGTGCCGAGTAATTGAAACAGCACCAGCCATGTCAGACCGCGTAACAGCATCCGTTCTTCCCCCCAAAAGCGTGTCGGCATTATAAGCACGCTGCCTCTATGGAGCGGCATTCGCCAAAAGCATGGTGGGTTGACCGGGCCAAGTGCCCGTGATGATCTACATTGGTTCTCTGGACCTGTCCAAAACTACAAAAACGATGAAGCCAACCGAGCAAAGAAGGAGAGTCGCAATGCCCTCAGTACCCGTAGCGCAACTCAAAGAATATGTCGGCAAGGAACTGGGACGTTCTGCATGGCTCACCATCGACCAGGAACGTATCAACCTGTTCGCGGAAGCCACCGGCGATTTTCAGTTCATCCACGTCGACCCGGTGAAAGCCGCCCAGACCCCGTTTGGCGGCACCATCGCCCACGGTTTCCTGTCGCTGTCGCTGATACCCAAGCTGATCGAAGACATCCTGATCATGCCCGAAGGCCTGAAGATGGCGGTCAACTATGGCCTGGACAGCGTGCGTTTCATCCAGCCCGTGAAGGTCGACTCCAGGGTGCGCCTGGCCGTGACCCTGACCGACGCCACCGAGAAAAAACCTGGGCAATGGTTGCTTAAAGCCACCTGCACCCTGGAAATCGATGGCCAGGAAAAACCGGCCTACATTGCAGAATCGTTGTCACTCTGCTTCGTCTGAAGCCTGGCTGTGGTGAGCCCGTCCGCTCACCACAATTCATGTAAATTTATGTATAGATCTCGCAGCTGCGGCATACTCGGCGCTCAATTATCCGGATCCCGCTATGCGCCCACTCGCTCCCCTTGCTCTTGTCCTGTTGCTCACCGCGTGCGGCGACGGCGAATCGCTGTTGCCGCCCGATGCGCGGCTGCCCGATGGCGGTCGTTACCGTGGCGATGTGGTCAATGGCTTGCTGCAAGGCCAGGGCCGGGTGGATTACCCCAATGGCAGTTGGTACGCGGGCCAGTTCGATAAAGGCCAGTGGCACGGCCAGGGCGAATGGCATGGCAGCAACGGCGAGGTCTATAAAGGCCAGTTCCAGCAGGGCCTGTTCGACGGCCAGGGCAGCCTGACCACGTCGGGCAACAGCTACGTCGGCGGTTTCAAACAAGGTAAGCGCAACGGCGAAGGCACCCTCAAAGAGGGGCAGATGACCTATCGCGGCGAATTCAAGGACGACCAGTATTCCGGCCTCGGCCGCCTCGAGCTGGCCGACGGCAGCCAGTACCAGGGCCAGTTCGCCCACGGCAAGCCCAACGGCGAAGGCCAGCGCAACGACGACAGCGGCAACCAGTTCAGCGGCCGCTTCGTCGATGGCCAGCTGGAGGGCAACGGCACCTTCAACAGCGCCGACGGCGACATGTACATCGGCCATTTCAAACAAAACCAGCTCAACGGCAAGGGCCGCTACGAAAACGCCGACGGCGACGTATGGATCGGCGAATTCAAGGAAGGCGCCCTCAGCGGCAAGGGCGAACTGATCGGCGTCGATGGCAGCCACTACGTCGGCCAGTTCGTCGACTGGCGCTTCACAGGCACAGGCCGCCTGAACCTCACCGACGGCAGCTTCTATATTGGCGGCTTCGACAGCGACAGCTATCAAGGTCGTGGCACTTTGGTGCTCACCGACGGCACCGTGCAGGCCGGCACCTGGGTCAACGGCATGCGCGTGCGCGACGCCGAGGGCAAATTGTTGCCTGACCCGCTGGAAATCGGCCTGTTTGCCCAGGGCCACTTGCTGGATGCCGCCCTCGCCGCCGTGCCCGCGTCCAAATCGGGGGTGGAGCTGTACACCCTGGTGGTGGCCGGCGACGGCAAACAAAGCGTGTTCCTGCGCGAAGCCGACTACGTCAGCAACATGCTTGCCACGCGCTTCGGCGCCTACGGCCAGATCCGCCTGGTGAACCATCGCGACCATATTGCCGACCGCCCGATGGCCACTCGCGAAAGCCTGCGCCGCGCAGTCCAAACCCTGGCCGAACGCAGTGGCCCGCAAGACCTGGTGTTTATCTACCTGACCAGCCACGGCACTCACGAGCACGAACTGGTGCTCGACCAGCCGCGCATGGAGCTGGCCGACCTGCCGGCCGATGAGCTGGCCGCCGTGCTGGCACCGCTGAAGAACCGCGACAAGATCATCGTGATTTCGGCCTGCTACTCCGGCGGGTTCATCCCGGCCCTGAAGGACGAACACACCCTGATCATGACCGCCTCGCGCGCCGATCGTGTGTCGTTCGGCTGCTCCGAAGAGGCCGACTTCACCTACTTCGGCGACGCCCTCTTCGCCCAGGCCTTCAACCAGACCGACGACTTGCAGCAAGCCTTCAAGCTGGCACAGACCCACGTGGCCGAACGCGAACAGGCGGACAACTTCGAAGCCTCCGAACCGCAGATCTGGGCCCCCAAAGGCGTAATCGCCCATTGGCAATTATTACGCAAACAGCAGGCACGAAAGGCGCTCGAAAGCGTCTCAATGAATAGCAAGGAAGCCAAGAGCAACTAAGCTGAATCTGTATCAAGGGGGAAACATCATGTACCTGACGCCTCAGCATATCTTGCTCGCCGGAGCCTCCGGCCTGACCGGGGAGCACCTGCTGGACCGCCTGCTCAACGAGCCGACCGTGACCCGCGTGCTGGCACCCAGCCGCAAGCCTCTGGCCGAGCATCCACACCTGGAAAACCCGGTGGGCGACCCGGCAGTATTCCTGCCGCAACTGAGCGGCCAGGTGGACATCGCCTTCTGCTGCCTGGGCACCACCATCAAGCAGGCCGGCTCCGAAGAAGCGTTCCGCGCCGTCGACCTGGACATGGTCGTGGCCTTTGCCAAGCGCGCCCGGGAAATGGGGGCGCGGCACCTGATCGTGATCAGCGCAATCGGCGCCGACCCGAAATCCTCGATCTTCTACAACCGCGTCAAGGGCGAGATGGAACAGGCGTTGAAAGCCCAGGATTGGCCGCAGTTGACCATCGTCCGACCTTCGCTGTTGCTGGGTGAGCGATTGGAACCGCGGCTGGCCGAGCAACTGGCCGGGCCATTGTCGCGGCTGATTCCGGGCAAGTACCACGGCATTGAAGTGTGCGAACTGGCGCGGGCGATGTGGCGACTGGCGCTGGAAGAGCAGGATGGGGTGCGGGTTATAGAGTCGGACGAGCTGCGCAAGCTCGGCAAATAACACGTAATTCCAGGCAGGACACCATCCAAATGTGGGAGCGGGCTTGCTCGCGAATGCGGTGGATCAGTCAATGATACAGTGACTGATCCACCGCATTCGCGAGCAAGCCCGCTCCCACATTGGATTTCTGTTAATACTGGGATAAGTACTAAAGCCCGCCCGTCGCGTTAAACCCAACCCCCAGCACCGTCAGCACCGACAGCGGCAACAGCAGCGTGTCGAGCAAGGCACTGGCCGGCAGGTCGACATGGGGATAGCTCGGCGCCTCGGCCCCAAAACGGTCCATCGCGCAACACCCGCCCTGAATCGCATACATGTCCAGCCGCGTGCCGGCATACACCACCGGCGCGCCGGGCTGGGCGGCGTCCAGGGTTCGCGCAGTCGCACACCCGGTCAGTTGCAGCGCCAGCAGCACCATCAATAGTTTATTCATCACTGCTCAAATGGTGCTCGCCCCAGCGCGGCAGCATGTCCTGGGGAATGTTCAGCAGGTTGAGAATCCGCGCCACCACAAAGTCCACCAGGTCATCGATGGTCTGCGGCTGGTGATAGAAGCCCGGCGACGCCGGCAAGATAGTCACGCCCATGTTCGACAGCTTGAGCATGTGCTCCAGATGGATGCTCGAATACGGCGCTTCGCGCGGCACCAGAATCAACTGGCGACGCTCCTTCAAGGTCACGTCCGCCGCGCGCTCGATCAGATTGTTGCAGGCGCCCGTGGCAATCGCCGACAGGGTCCCGGTGGAACACGGCACCACCACCATCGCGGCCGGTGCACCGGAGCCCGACGCCACCGGTGACATCCAGTCTTCCTTGCCATAGACCTTGATCTGCCCCGCCGCCGCACCGGTGTACTCGGTGAGGAAGGCCTGCATCATCTGCACTTTGGGCGGCAACGCCACATCGGTCTCGGTGGCCAGCACCAGTTGCGCGGCCTTGGAGATCAGGAAGTGCACCTCGCGGTCTTCGCGCACCAGGCAGTCCAGCAGGCGCAAGCCATAGGGCGCGCCGGACGCACCGGTCATCGCCAGGGTGACGCGTTCCGGGCCGCTCACTTCAGGGCCTCGGCGAGTTTGCCATGCAGGCCGCCAAAGCCGCCGTTGCTCATGATCACCACGTGAGTGCCGGGCCTGGCCTGGTGTTTCACGTGTTCGATAATGCCTTCCAGTGAGTCGCGGCAAATCGACGGCACCGTGCACAACGCGGCGATGGCAGGCAGGTCCCAACCGAGGTTGGCCGGCGCGTACCACACAACCTGGTCGGCATCGTTGACGCTTTCCGGCAAACCATCACGGTGGGCGCCCAGCTTCATGGAGTTGGAGCGCGGCTCGATAATCGCGATCACCTGGGCATCACCCACACGCTTGCGCAAGCCATCCAGGGTAGTGGCGATGGCCGTCGGGTGGTGGGCAAAGTCGTCATAGATGGTAATCCCATTCACTTCGGCGACCTTTTCCATCCGGCGCTTGACGCTTTTGAACGCGCTCAAGGCCGCAATGCCCATGGACGGCACCACGCCCACATGCCGCGCAGCCGCCAGGGTGACCAAGGCATTGGCGACGTTGTGCTGGCCGGTCATGTCCCAATCGACGATGCCTTGGGCGACGCCTTCGAACAGTACTTCAAATTTGGAGCCATCTTCGCTCAGCAGTTTGACCTGCCATTGGCCGCCAGCACCGGTGGTTTGTACCGGGGTCCAGCAGCCCATCTCGATAACTCGCTGCAGGGCAGGTTCGGTGGTGGGGTGAATCACCAGGCCTTCGCTGGGAATGGTGCGCACCAAGTGGTGGAACTGCCGCTCGATGGCCGCCAGATCAGGGAAGATGTCCGCGTGATCGAACTCCAGGTTGTTCAGGATCGCCGTACGCGGGCGGTAGTGAACGAACTTGGAGCGTTTGTCGAAGAACGCGCTATCGTACTCATCGGCTTCGATGACAAAAAACGGGGTGTCGCCGAGGCGCGCCGACACCGAGAAATTCTGCGGCACGCCACCAATCAGGAAGCCCGGGCTCATGCCCGCATGCTCCAGCACCCAGGCCAGCATGCTGCTGGTGGTGGTCTTGCCATGGGTACCGGCAACGGCGAGTACCCAACGGCCTTGCAACACATGGTCGGCCAGCCATTGCGGGCCAGACACGTACGGCAAACCTTTATTCAGTACATATTCGACTGCCGGGTTACCGCGCACCATGGCATTGCCGATCACGACAAGGTCCGGGACCGGGTCGAATTGCGCCGGGTCATAACCTTGGGTCAGCTCAATGCCCTGGGCCTGCAGTTGCGTGCTCATGGGTGGGTAAACGTTGGCATCGGAGCCAGTAACATGATGGCCCAGTTCTTTGGCGAGCACCGCCATGGAGCCCATGAACGTGCCGCAAATACCGAGAATATGAATGTGCATAGTCGACCTCGTAAAACATCGAGGCAGGTTAGCGCAGGGAAGGGAAAATCGCACTCTTTAGCTGTAGCACGCAGGCCTTGGGGGGTAGCCGCCATTGTTTGTCAGAGCGTAGGGGAATATTCGATAAGTCCGGTGCCACAGGATGCATGCATGGCATCGGACCCATCGCCAGTTTGACTGAGCATCATCCATGACTCGAAAGTTTACGCGGGGTTATGTCACACGACTTTTGTTTCGGCAGACTCTGCCGGTAATGACAGCGTGCCCATGTGCAACAACTTCCCTATGAACTTGTTTAATGCGTCGAATTTCTTATCAATAACATCCAGACGGCCTTTGTCATCGGTGCCGTCTGCGGGAGTGGCAATGTAAGGCCGGAATACCATGTCGTTTTCGTCCCCCAGTTTTTTAAGCTGTTCCTCCGCAGTTTTATACAAGGCCTCAAGCGTTTCCAGGCGCTCGCTTGGCGTACGCGACGAGGAGTCGCTCATTTTAAGTGCCGGAGCATTCGTTCCTTGACGCATTGCCATAATATTGTTGGCAATGACTTCCATGCGCAACTCGGCCAGGCCCAAGCGCGCGGTCGTGGCACCCGTGTCGGTGTCCTGCGTGGCGACGACCGATGTTGTTCCGTCGGTTTTCGCGGCAGGCACCTGCGTGCTTGGAGCCGGCTGGTGAGCCGGAGGGAGCAGTGGCGTATTGTTTGTAAACTGCGCCTTGATTGTCTCGCCAGACCAAACCGAGCCTGCGTAGGTACCAATACTCAGGGGAGCGCTGACCAATCCGCTTATACCCGCACTGACAAAGGCGTCGCGGGCTACCGTTGCCGCCTGGGGCGAGGTGTTGAACACCCCGGCCTTGACCAGCCGATCAGCAACCATCAGGTTTTGAGTCACCTGTGCCAAATCTTTAGGATCTGCGCTGGCCTGAGGCTTGAACGGCCGGTTGGCAGGCCCTTGGCTCATCAATTTTTGTTGTGTCAGCGTTTGAAAATTATTGGGTTTCTCGGGCTTGGGTAGCGTTGTGGAGGTGTCTGTGGCCGGATTTTTCCCTAACCGGGGTTTAGGTTGGGGAGCTATTGGAGGGGAGCTGCCCTGGCCACCGGGACGTACTATCGGAGGCGTTACACCGCCATTGCGCGGGGCCGGTGGTTTATTCACTGGAGGTAGATTGACCGTGTTGGGCCGAACTCTAATACTATTCATGATTATTATCTCACTTATTGTTACTATTTACCCATAAGCGCTATTAGCGAGTTACCGAGACAATCGACAACCGCCAACTTAGTAACTAAACAGATAATGAACGTTCCAGAAGACAGTCACCTACGCACAAAAATACATGACAAAACATTAGTACGGTGCGACGCCAATTATTTAACGCACAGTCGCTCACAACACAGATTGATCACTCACAGTCAGAACAGTTAACGTCATCATTAAACCTGACGCGCTATACCATACTTACGTAACTTTCTATAAAGCGTATTTCTACTGACTCCAAGCACGGTCGCCACGTGCGTCATATGCCAGCGTTGCTGCACCAATGTTGCCAGCAATGCCTGGCGCTCGGCAGCATCCAGCAATGAGTTTGCCGGTTCACTCATCGCCACCGGCAGGGTTTGCACGGCACGAATCTGTGCAGGCAGGTCATCAAGCCTCACCCGCCCGTCCTCACACAGTGCGGCAAGGGTGCGCAACACCGTGCGCAACTGCCGCACGTTGCCCGGCCACGCGAACGCCAACAGGGCCTGGCGGGCCTCGCCGTCAAGCTGCACCGCCTGATCTCCCGCTTCTTCGGCCAACAGGAAGTCCAGCAGTTGCAACTTGTCACTGCGCTCGCGCAACGGCGGCAAGGCCACTTCCAGGCCATTGAGCCGGTAATACAGGTCTTCACGAAAACTACCGTCCTGCACCCGATCAAGCAGATTACGGTGGGTAGCGCTGATAATTCTGACGTCCACCGCTTGCGGTTCACCGCCGATGGGCACTACCAAGCGGTCTTCAAGCACCCTTAATAGCCGGGTTTGCAAAGCCAGCGGCATATCGCCGATTTCATCCAGAAACAACGTGCCACCATCTGCCTGCTGCAGCTTGCCGCGCATGCCTTCCTTGCGGGCGCCGGTAAAACTGCCGCCGCGATAACCGAACAGCTCGCTTTCGATGAGGCTTTCCGGGATGGCTGCGCAGTTGAGGGCCACAAAGGCTTTATCTGCGCGCAGGCTTGCATGGTGCACGGCCTTGGCAAACGCCTCTTTGCCAGACCCGGTTTCCCCCTGGATCAGCAAAGGCACATCACGCTCGAACACCCGCAAGGCTCTGCGGAAATCGTTTTGCAGCGCCGCGTCTCCAAGGCAAATGCCCGGCAATCGCGGCCGCTCCGGCAAGGCGTGGGCCACCGGCACCGGTACGCTGCGTGGCTGGCCGCGCAACACCGCGAACAAGCCACGGCCATCGCGGGTACGCAGGGGCCAACTGGCGCTGGCGTTCGCGCTGGCACGCCCGAGTAACTCATCGAGCGAACAATCGAAAAACGCCTCGACCGGCTGCCCCAACAACCCGCCACGGATTTGCCCGAGCAGGTTCAACGCACTCTGGTTAACCGCACAAATGCGCCCTTCACCATCGAACGCCAGCAGCCCTTCGCTGAACAGGCCCACAGACTCGGCCTGCAAATGAAAGCGCAGCAACCAGTGGTGCTCAAAATGGCGCAGGAAGTAACAGCTCTCGATCATCTTCGCCGAAAGATTGACCAGCGCCATGGTGTGGAACTGGCTCTGGCGCGACACCGCCTCCCGGGCCGAGGACACATCCAGCACCGCCAGCAGTTCGCCATGAGGGTCGAACACCGGGCTGGCCGAGCAGGTCAGGCCGGTATGTCGGCCACGAAAATGTTCATCGCGATGAATCGTCAGGGACTGGCGCTCCACCAGGCAGGTGCCGATGCCGTTGGTGCCTTCGCAGGCCTCGCTCCAATCGGCACCCAGCCACAGCCCGGCACCCTCGAAGATCTTGCGCTCGCTGGGGGCGGTGACGCAGTTGAGGATCACCCCGCGGGCGTCGGTCAGCAGCACCGCATGGCCGGCGCCGGAGAGCTGTTGATGCAGGCTGTTCATTTCATTGCCGGCGATGCTCAGCACTTGTTGCAGGCGTTCGCGGCTTTCCAGCAGGCGGCCATGTTCGAGCACCGTGGGCGCGATGGTCAATGCGGGGTCGAGGTGATAGTCCTCAAGACAACGCAGCCAGGAGCGGGCGATGGACGGATCGCTGCCGGGGCCATGCAGCGGGTCCTGCCCACGGGTGACCGTCAGGACTTGTTGGGCATGGCGACTGAAATGATCGTTTTGCATGTTCTTATTATTCTCCCTGCGTGAAGTACACCGCGCGCGAGTGCCCAGCATCCTCCAGCCTCCCGACCAATGCAATCCCGGGCAGACCCACCGGTCACAGGCTGTACCGCTTATGGCACAAACTGTCACCCAGGCTGTACCAAGCTTGCCACAGCAACGGTTTGCAACAACCTCTAAACCCTTGATTTACAGGCTCTACGAGGCACTGGCCCGACCTTTGCTCTACGCTTTAACAAGCACAACCGTGCGTCCTCCAATAAACACAAAAAGCCAGGAGATACCCACCATGCGTTACGCACACCCCGGTACTGAAGGCGCGATCGTTTCGTTCAAGGCCAAGTACGGCAACTACATCGGCGGTGAGTTTGTCGCGCCGGTCGATGGCAACTATTTCACCAACACCTCGCCGGTCAACGGCAAGCCCATCGCCGAATTCCCGCGCTCCACTGCCAAGGATATCGACAAGGCCCTGGACGCCGCCCACGCCGCCGCTGACGCCTGGGGCAAGACCTCGGCCCAGGACCGCTCGCTGGTACTGCTGAAAATCGCCGACCGCATCGAACAGAACCTCGAACTGCTGGCCATCACCGAAACCTGGGACAACGGCAAGGCCGTGCGCGAAACCCTGAACGCCGACATCCCGCTGGCCGCGGATCACTTCCGCTACTTCGCCGGCTGCATCCGCGCCCAGGAAGGCAGCAGCGCCGAGATCAACGAACACACCGCCGCTTACCACTTCCACGAACCGCTGGGCGTGGTCGGCCAGATCATCCCGTGGAACTTCCCGCTGCTGATGGCCGCCTGGAAACTCGCGCCAGCCCTGGCCGCCGGTAACTGCGTGGTGCTCAAGCCTGCCGAGCAAACCCCGCTGGGCATCAACGTGCTGATGGAACTGATCGGCGACCTGCTGCCGCCGGGCGTACTGAACGTGGTGCACGGCTACGGCAAAGAAGCCGGCGAAGCCCTGGCCACCAGCAAGCGCATCGCCAAGATCGCCTTCACCGGCTCCACGCCAGTGGGCTCGCACATCATGCACGCGGCCGCCGAGAACATCATTCCGTCCACCGTTGAGCTGGGCGGCAAGTCGCCGAACATCTTCTTCGCCGACATCATGAAAGCCGAACCGCAATTCATCGAGAAGGCCGCCGAAGGTTTGGTGCTGGCGTTCTTCAACCAGGGCGAAGTGTGCACCTGCCCTTCCCGCGCGCTGGTGGAAGAGTCGATCTACGACGACTTCATGAAAGTGGTGATGAAGAAGGTCGAGTCGATCAAACGTGGCGACCCGCTGGACACCGACACCATGGTCGGCGCCCAGGCGTCCGAGCAGCAGTTCGACAAGATTTTGTCCTACCTCGAAATCGCCAAGGGCGAAGGCGCCGAGCTGCTGACCGGCGGCAAGGTCGAGAAGCTGACCGGCGATCTGGCCACCGGCTATTACATCCAGCCAACCCTGCTCAAAGGCACCAACAAGATGCGGGTGTTCCAGGAAGAAATCTTTGGCCCGGTGGTGAGCATCACTACCTTCAAGGATGAAGCCGAAGCCCTGGCGATTGCCAACGACACCGAGTTCGGCCTGGGTGCCGGCCTGTGGACCCGCGACATCAACCGCGCGTACCGCATGGGCCGGGCGATCAAGGCCGGGCGTGTATGGACCAACTGCTATCACCTGTACCCGGCGCATGCCGCGTTCGGTGGTTACAAGAAGTCCGGTGTGGGCCGTGAGACTCACAAGATGATGCTTGATCACTATCAGCAGACCAAAAACCTGCTGGTGAGCTACGACATCAACCCGCTGGGCTTCTTCTAACTGACAACCCGCTCCCACATTTGAAATGCAATAAAAATGTGGGAGCGGGCTTGCTCGCGAATGCGGTGTATCAGTTACTGAGTTTTCAACTGACTACCGCATTCGCGAGCAAGCCCGCTCCCACACTTGATCTTCACAAGACCTTGCTACTCATTCGGCTTACTTAAGTAAGCCGGGATAAAACAATAAGAAAGGGATTCCATCATGCCCAGCGAACCGAATGGCGCTCCGGCGTCCGGGTCTTCCGTCGACTTTGAAAAGGTCGGCACCGAATACTTCCAACAACGGGAACTGAAAAAAGGCGCTGCCGGCTGGGTACTATTAGTCGGTCTCGGTGTTGCCTACGTCATCTCCGGCGACTACGCCGGCTGGAACTTCGGCCTGGCCCAGGGTGGCTGGGGCGGCATGTTCCTCGCCACACTGCTGATGGCCACCATGTACCTGTGCATGTGTTTCTCCCTGGCCGAACTGTCTTCCATGATCCCTACCGCCGGCGGCGGCTACGGCTTTGCCCGCAGCGCGTTCGGCCCCTGGGGCGGGTTCCTGACCGGCACCGCGATCCTTATCGAATACGCCATCGCCCCCGCCGCCATCGCGGTGTTTATCGGCGCCTATTGCGAATCGCTGTTCGGCATTGGCGGCTGGATGATCTACCTGGCGTTCTACATCATCTTTATCGGCATCCACATTTTCGGCGTGGGTGAAGCGCTGAAGCTGATGTTTGTGATCACCGCCGTCGCCGCGATTGCCCTGGGTGTGTTCCTGGTGTCGATGGTGCCGCACTTCAGTGTTGCCAACCTGCTGGACATCCCGGTGACCGAGGCCAAGGGCGCCAGCACTTTCCTGCCCTTCGGTTATGTCGGCGTGTGGGCGGCGATTCCCTATGCGATCTGGTTTTTCCTGGCGGTCGAAGGTGTGCCACTGGCCGCCGAAGAAACCAAGAACCCCAAACGCGACCTGCCTCGCGGCCTGATCGGCGCCATTGTGGTGCTGACCAGCTTCGCCCTGCTGATTTTGGTAATCGCCCCCGGCGGTGCTGGCGCCTACGCATTAATGGCATCGGGCAATCCGCTGGTGGAAGCCTTGTCCAAAGCCTACGGCGGCTCCACGTGGATGGGCCACTTCGTCAATCTGGTGGGCCTGGCCGGGCTGATCGCGAGCTTCTTCTCGATCATCTACGCCTACTCCCGGCAGATCTTCGCCCTCTCCCGCGCCGGCTACCTGCCGCGCAAGCTGTCGCAGACCAACAAAAGCAAGGCACCGGTACTGGCCCTGGTGATCCCCGGCATCATCGGGTTCGGCCTGTCGCTGACCGGCCAAGGCGATTTGCTGATCCTGGTCGCCGTATTCGGCGCAACCATTTCCTACGTGCTGATGATGGCCGCGCACATCACGTTGCGCATCCGCCGCCCCAAAATGGACCGCCCTTACCGTACTCCGGGCGGCATCTTCACCTCGGGCGTCGCCCTGGTACTGGCCTGCATCGCCGTTGTGGCGGGCTTTCTGGTGGATCCGCGCGTGGTGATTGGCGCCGCGATCATCTATGGAGTATTAATTGCTTACTTTGCTTTCTACAGTCGGCATCACTTGGTAGCAGGCACGCCGGAAGAAGAATTTGCGGCGATCCAGGCCGCAGAGGCCGCCTTGCACTAACTGCCATAAACCTCGACGCGGGCGCTTTACTCACATTCAGCCCGCGTCGACAAGGAGACTCTGTATGGCAAGCTTTTCCCACGCGGTCGGTGTATTGACCTACCGCTTCGACAGCCTCAAGGACGTGATGGCCAAGGCCAGCCCGGCCCGCTCCGGGGATTTTTTGGCGGGTGTTGCCGCCCAGAACGATGGCGAGCGGGTCGCGGCGCAAATGGCCCTGGCCAACATTCCGTTGAAGCACTTTCTCGAAGAAGTGTTGATCCCGTACGAAAGCGACGAAGTCACCCGGCTGATTATCGACACCCACGATAAACAGGCGTTTTCCGTGGTCAGCCACCTGACCGTCGGGGGCTTGCGAGATTGGCTGCTCAGCGACGCGGCCGACGAACAGAGCCTGCGCGCCCTGGCGCCCGGGCTGACACCGGAAATGGCCGCCGCCGTGTCGAAGATCATGCGCGTGCAGGATCTGGTACTGGTGGCGCAGAAAATCCGCGTCGTCACACAGTTCCGCGGCACGATGGGCCTGCGCGGGCGCCTGTCCACCCGCCTGCAGCCCAACCATCCCACCGATGAGCCGGCCGGTATCGCCGCGAGCATTCTTGACGGCCTGCTCTACGGCAACGGCGACGCCATGATCGGCATCAACCCGGCCACCGACAGCATCGCCTCGATCTGCGCGATGCTGGAAATGCTCGACGCGATCATCCAGCGTTATGAAATCCCGACCCAGGCCTGCGTGCTGACCCACGTCACCACCTCCATCGAAGCCATCAACCGTGGCGTGCCGCTGGACCTGGTGTTCCAGTCGATCGCCGGCACCGAGGCGGCCAATGCCAGCTTCGGCATCAGCCTGAGCGTGCTGCAGGAAGGCTACGACGCGGGCCTGAGCCTTAATCGCGGCACCCTCGGGCAAAACCTGATGTATTTCGAAACCGGCCAGGGCAGCGCCTTGTCGGCCAACGCACACTTTGGCGTCGACCAGCAAACCTGCGAAACCCGCGCCTATGCCGTTGCCCGGCATTTCAAGCCGTTTTTGGTGAACACGGTCGTAGGATTTATCGGCCCCGAGTACCTGTACAACGGCAAGCAGATCATCCGCGCCGGCCTCGAAGACCACTTCTGCGGCAAGCTGCTGGGCGTGCCCATGGGGTGCGACATCTGCTACACCAACCATGCCGAAGCCGACCAGGACGACATGGACACCCTGCTCACCCTGCTGGGCGTGGCCGGGATCAACTTCATCATGGGCATCCCGGGCTCCGACGACATCATGCTCAACTACCAGACCACTTCATTTCACGACGCGCTGTACGCCCGCCAAACATTGGGTTTAAAGCCGGCACCGGAGTTTGAACAGTGGCTGGCGAAAATGGGCATCTTCACGCAAGCCGACGGCAAGGTGCACTTCGGCAACAGCCTGCCACCGGCATTCCGCCACGCCTTGGCGCAACTGGGATGAAGAAGGAACCGCCCGTGCACATCGACACCCCGGAAAACAACATGGACAACCCGTGGCTTGAGCTGCGGCGCCTGACCCCGGCGCGGATTGCCCTGGGCCGCACCGGCACCAGCATGCCTACCGGCGCGCAGCTGGATTTCCAGTTCGCCCATGCCCAGGCCCGCGACGCGGTACACCTGTCGTTTGATCATGCAGGGCTCAGCAGCCAATTGGCGGAGCGTGGCCGCGACAGCCTGCTGCTGCACAGCGCCGCCGTCGACCGTCACAGCTACCTGCAACGCCCGGACCTTGGGCGCCGCCTCAGTGATGAATCCGCCCAGGCCCTGCGGGACTATGCCGAAGCCAACCCCGGCGGCGTGGACCTGGCGGTGGTGGTGGCCGATGGCTTGTCGGCCCTGGCGGTGCATAAACATACGTTGCCGTTTCTTACACGCATGGAGGAACAAACCCACGCTGAAGGCTGGTCGCTGTCACCGGTGATTCTGGTGGAGCAGGGCCGTGTCGCCGTCGCGGATGAAGTCGGCCAGTTGCTCGGGGCAAAAATGGTGGTGATCCTGATCGGCGAGCGGCCGGGGCTCAGCTCGCCGGACAGCCTGGGGCTGTATTTCACCTACAACCCCAAGGTCGGCCTCACTGACGCCTACCGCAACTGCATCTCCAATGTGCGCCTGGAAGGCTTGAGCTACGGCATGGCCGCTCACCGCCTGCTTTACTTGATGCGGGAGGCCTGTCGCCGGCAGTTGTCGGGGGTCAACCTCAAGGATGAAGCGCAGGTACAAACCCTCGAGTCGGATGATCCCGACCTGATGAAAGGAAACTTCCTGCTCAGCCCACCGAAGGACTGATCCCTGCACGATTGCGCTTTTTCTCTGCTTTAGGCAGCATCGAGACACGGCCGCTTGTGTGGTCATACCCCATTTGGAAGTTGAGGCCTGGCATGCGGATTACTCAAGCGACCCTGGAACACCTGGACCTGTTGACCCCGCTTTTCGTCAAATACCGCGAGTTTTACGGCGCGCTGCCATTTCCTGATTCGAGCCGCGCCTTCCTGGAAAAACGCCTGCGCCGCAAGGAGTCCGTGATCTACCTGGCGCTGGCCGACGATGACGACAAGAAACTGCTTGGCTTTTGCCAGCTGTATCCAAGCTTTTCATCGTTGTCCCTCAAGCGGGTGTGGATCCTCAACGACATCTACGTCGCCGAAGACGCACGCCGGCAGTTGGTGGCCGACAACCTGATGCGTACCGCGAAGAAGATGGCCAAGGAAACTCAAGCCGTGCGCCTGCGTGTGTCCACCAGCAGTGACAACCAGGTGGCGCAGAAAACCTATGAGTCCATCGGTTTTCGGGAAGACACCGAGTTCAAGAACTACGTGCTTGCGATCAGCGATGACTGACAACTATTAACCAAACCTCATACATCTGTTGTGGGAGCCCCCTCCCACACTGACGCTGTGTCTACAATCAGATCGCTTTCGCGACATTCCCCGCTACAAAACCAGCACGCTTTTCACAACTCTATCCGTATAATGCGGACCTTTCAGGGTCGTAAGAAATACGCCACTACCTTGTAGCCCTTATTACCCGAAGCCTCCGCACAGGCCCGCTGAGCCAGGCCATTCACACAGGTGCCCTCCATGGATTTCAACCCGCTCGACCTTATCCTGCATCTCGACGTGTACCTCGACATGCTGGTGAGAAACTACGGAGTGTGGATCTACGCCATTCTGTTCCTGGTTATCTTTTGCGAAACCGGCCTGGTGGTCATGCCGTTTCTGCCGGGTGATTCCTTACTGTTCATCGCCGGCGCTGTTGCAGCGGGCGGCGGCATGGACCCGATATTGCTGGGCGGCCTGCTTATGCTCGCGGCCATCCTGGGTGACAGTACCAACTACGTGATCGGACGAACGGCCGGGGAACGCTTGTTCAGCAACCCCAACTCGAAGATCTTCCGCCGCGACTACCTGCAAAAAACCCACGACTTCTACGACAAGCACGGCGGCAAAACCGTGACCCTGGCGCGCTTCCTGCCGATCCTGCGCACGTTTGCGCCGTTCGTCGCCGGTATCGCGAAAATGCCTTACCCGCGCTTCTTCGGTTTCAGCGTGTTCGGCACCGTCCTCTGGGTCGGCGGCCTGGTAACCCTGGGCTACTTCTTCGGCAACGTGCCGTTCATCAAGAAAAACCTGTCGCTGCTGGTGGTGTTCATCATCCTGCTGTCGCTGGTACCGATGATCATCGGTGTGTTCCGCAGCCGCTTTGGCCGCAATTCCACCGAAGCCAAGCCGCAGTAACCTGCGATGTGGTCCCTCAGCGCCTGGCGTCGCCGGCGCCTGCTGGCCAAGCACCCGATTGCCGATGAAACGTGGCAACGGGTGCGCCACCACCTGACGTTCCTCGACGGCATCACTGCCGAGCAAGACCAGTGGCTGCGGGAAGCCTGCGTGGTGTTCCTCGCCGAAAAACACCTCACCGCCCTGCCCGGCGTCGAACTGCACCAGGAACAGCGCCTGCTGCTCGCCGCCCAGGCACAGCTGCCGCTGATGAACCTTGGCGACCTCGACTGGTACCAGGGCTTCCACGAGATCGTGCTGTACCCCGACGACTTCCTCAGCCCGCAGCGCCATCGCGACGCCAGCGGCGTGGAGCACGAGTGGGACGGCGAGCACAGCGGCGAAGCCTGGCAACAGGGCCCGGTGATCCTTGCGTGGCCCGGCGTACTGGCCAGCGGCAACTGGGAAGGCTACAACCTGGTCATTCACGAACTGGCCCACAAGCTGGACATGCTCAACGGCGACGCCAACGGCCTGCCACCCCTGCACCACGACATGCGCGTGCAGGAATGGGCCAGCGTCATGCAAAGCGCCTTCGACGACCTCAACCGCCAGCTCGACCGCAACCCTGACGCCGAAACGGCCATCGACCCCTACGCCGCGGAAAACCCGGCCGAGTTCTTTGCCGTCACCAGCGAATATTTCTTCAGTGCCCCGGATTTACTGGTCAGCAGTTATCCACAGGTGTACGAGCAACTGAGCCACTTCTACCGTCAGGATCCCCTGGCGCGCCTGCACCAACTGCAGGCCGGCGACGTGCGGTATCAGACGGAACGCCAAGCGCACTACGACGTCTGACGCATGGCATCGGCGTCAGAATATGCCTATAATCGCCGCCACTTTTAGGCCAATCCGGCCATGTTCCATGGCCAACTACGGGGGCAACGCCCAATGAGCTACAGCAAGATTCCGGCTGGCAAAGACCTGCCGAACGACATCTACGTCGCCATCGAGATTCCGGCCAACCACGCGCCGATCAAATACGAAATCGACAAAGACAGCGACTGCCTGTTCGTTGACCGTTTCATGGCCACCCCGATGTTCTACCCGGCCAACTACGGTTTCATCCCCAACACCCTGGCAGACGACGGTGACCCCCTCGACGTGCTGGTCGTGACCCCTTACCCGGTTACCCCAGGCTCGGTTATCCGCGCCCGCCCGGTCGGCATCCTGAACATGACTGACGACGGCGGCGGCGATGCCAAAGTTATCGCAGTACCACACGACAAGCTGTCCCAGCTGTATGTCGACGTGAAGGAATACACCGATCTGCCGCCACTGCTGCTGGAACAGATCAAACACTTCTTCGAGAACTACAAAGACCTCGAAAAAGGCAAATGGGTGAAGATCGACGGTTGGGGCAATGCAGACGCCGCCCGCGCCGAGATCCTGAAGTCGGTCGCTGCCTACAAAGGCTGATACCGCTATTCGCTCTGAAAAAGCCCCGATTAAACGGGGCTTTTTTTGTGGGAAAAATATAAACATCCGGCTACTTTAATAAACATATTTACAGCAATTGTTTAACTAGCTTAATCAACTAGCAGAATAGTCCTGCGATAAGGAAACACCTACATACAGCAACTCAACGCATGGTTTATTTGATCTGATTTTACGGCCAGTAAACTCTGCGTTTATGAATACATCAGGTGATCGCTTAAGAGCGCTATTACGGGAAGTTCATCTTTCCGCTTCCGACTTCGCCAAGAACCGCGATGTTACGCCTCAACACGTAAACAACTGGTTCAAACGCGGCGTCCCCATGGGCCGGCTCAACGAGTTCGCAGAATTGTTGTGCGTCACCAGCCGTTGGCTGCGCACAGGCGAAGGCCCCAAACATCCACCCGCCAACTACCTGCTGGAAGGATCCGATGCAGACACCTCCCACCGTATCGCCCGCGAGACCAGCGGCAACTACATCACCCACCCGGTCTCGGGCCCGGTAAAAATCGACGTGGAGATCCCCCTCCACCCCACCTTCACCTCGACCGAAAGCATCCGCCTCTCCCTGCACACCCTTGAAGCCATCGGTGTAAGCCCGGAGCGGGCACTCGGGGCCTACATGGTCGGCAACAGCATGATCGACATCATCCAGGACGGAAGTACCCTTGCCATCGACTGTGGCCGCAAACAGATCATCGATGGCGAAATCTACGCGGTAGAGCACGACGGAATGCTGCGGATCAAATACCTCTACAACCGTCCAGGAGGTGGCCTGCGGATGCGCAGCCACAACAGCGCCGAGCATCCGGACGAGTTTTTGACCTATGAGCAGCGGCATGAGCAGAACTTTGAGATTCTGGGTTGGGTGTTCTGGTGGGCGACACTGAATAACCGCCGCCCGCCGGTGCCGCTGGATGAGCAGTTATTGGGCTACGAAGGCTCTAAATCGGATCCGGAGCTGGGAAATTGAGGCGAATGTGGGTATTATCCGCCGCACATTTGGCAGGGGGTTGGCGTGAAGCCGGTCCGCCCTGCCTGGCGATGCGGAGGAGTTCCCGCTGATGCCCCTTATCACCTGGGTGTGAGCCTGGGTGAACGATTTGAAGGCTGGTGAGGTTTACCAAAAATAAGCTGAACCAGTCCCCGAGAAGCCGGCCACAAGCCGGCTTTTTAATGCCTGGAAGAAATGCGCTACACCTGCCAGGCATCGAGCTATTTGAGAACGCGCCAACCGCTCCAAGGCACGCAAGCCGTCTTTTCCATCCTCAGGACATTCGCCTGATACGTCGCTAAAAGCCCGTTCCAAGAACACGTTTCGCATACCTGTCGTTACCAACGACATGACATCAAGACGTGTCGCAGAAATCAAAATATAGCGACACGTAGTGCACGCATGTTTACACTGACGCCACGAAAGGGCGCCCTGATGAGCCCCTCTTACCTTTAGACGGATAAGTCAAAGACCGAGCCCCATCCATGACCGCATCCCACCTTCCCTGGCAGGCTGACAAGCCCTACAACCAGCTTCCCACTTTGCCACCGGCAACTGTTCTGGAAACCCATGCAGTGCTCAAACGCTGCATTGAGGCCCGCACAGCCCTGGCCGAATTGAAGCAAGCGGCTGAGCTGATCCCTAACCAGACAATGCTGATCAACACCATTCCATTGCTGGAGGCCAAGGACAGCTCAGAGATCGAAAGTATCGTCACCACCACGGATTTGCTCTTTCAGCATGCTCAGGATGGAGATAGCCACGCAGACCCAGCGACCAAGGAAGCACTGCGCTACCGCAAAGCCCTGCAGAAAGGTTATCAATCGTTGGCCGACCGCCCACTCTCCACCGGTACTGCAGTCGAAATCTGCCGCACGCTTAAAGGCGTGAACATGGATATACGCCGGGTGCCAGGAGTCCAGCTAGCCAACGACCGAACCGGCGAGATCATCTATACCCCACCGGAAGGCGAAGATCGCTTACGTGACATGCTCGCCAACTGGGAGCGCTTCCTGCACAACGAGACCGACCTGGATCCATTAGTACGTATGGCGGTTAGTCACTATCAATTCGAAGCCATTCACCCATTCACCGACGGCAATGGCCGTACCGGGCGAGTGCTCAACACCCTGTACCTGATCCAGGAAGGCCTGCTGAATCTACCGATTCTCTACCTTAGCCGTTACATCATTGCCCATAGAGCCGATTACTACCGCCTGTTGCTTGATGTCACTCGCGAACAAGCCTGGGAGCCTTGGCTGCTGTACATGCTCAGCGCTGTGGAAGAAACAGCACGCTGGACTTGTGCAAAAATTGCCGCTATTCGCAGCCTGTCCGAGCACACCACCCAGTTTGTTCGTGAGCAGTTGCCGAAAACCTATTCCCGCGAGCTGGTAGACGTCATTTTCGAACAGCCCTACTGCCGCATCAGCAACGTCGTCGACAAACAGATTGCCCAGCGTCAAGCAGCCTCCCGTTACCTCAAAGAACTAGTCGCCATCGGCGTTCTGCAAGAGGTTCAGGTTGGCAAGGAAAAGCTCTTCATCCATCCCAAACTGATGCAGCTACTCACTCGCGACAGCAATGACTTCAAGCCATACGCCTGAGGAGACCGCTTTAATCCATGGCGATCGTCTGCCGGGATTTCCGCCCCTGAGCCAGGATGATGAGCATTTGGTCAGTAGATCGCTGACCAAATGCATCGCAACCTCAGCGTAGGCTTAAGGTCCTCACCTCGGCTGCAAACAGTCCAGCGCTCGATCCACCACCACCTTCGACATTTCCACCAAATGCATCACCGCCCGCTGTGCGCCATTCAGCGGCTCGGTCGACGCCTGGGCGGTTGCCACGGCGCAATGCAATAACTCGGCAGCATGGGCCAGGGCATCTTCGAAACTCAGTTCGTCATCGACGGTAAACGGGTTGGGTGAAGGCTGCGCGTCCGGCGCTTTGAGGTAGTGATCGATCACTCGACGCGAGGCATCAGTGTCGCGGAGTAAGGCTTTATGGAATGCGGGTGGATCGGGGGTAACTTTGACCATGGTAAATCTCCAATCAAACATTTGGAGCCACCACGCTTCGCGACTAAACGAAGGTGGCAGCTGTACGCAGGTTAGTCGACCGGTCGATTGGAAACCCGGCGCGCCCGAGGGCGCCCTGCGCACAGCCACCATAAAAGTGCAGGCGAAAAACGGCCTGACTCATGAACTGATCGTGCGCCAATCGAATCCGGGCGACTAAACCCGATCACCGAATAAGCAGTGACGGAACGCAGACTAGTCGCGGGATTTTGCTGGCGCAAGCGCTTGGAATTCTCTAGGAAACGTCCTGCCAAGGAAAGGGATCTGTCTTGCTGGCCATCAAAAATCAGCGCCCCACCACCACACATTAGATGTGTTATCGGGTGACACCTCGCCCCGTATCTGCCAATCCAACTTCCCAAACTTCCCGTCTGACAAATCCAGAAACGATCCTACAAACCAATCTAAACAGAATGTTTAACCCCGACTCCCTCCTCCATACCATCAACCCCACCCTGTTCTGGCCCGAATCCTGCCTATTGAACACCGTACAATAAAATCGGCCACCAAGCCGGATAACGTTCATGACCGCTGCGCAATGCAGCCAGGGGAATGATGATGCGCAACATGTCCAACCAGGGCCTTGCTACTTCTCTCAAGGAACGCCACGTCATGCTGATCGCCATCGGGGGGGTGATTGGTGCTGGATTATTTTTGGGGTCTGGCAAGGCGATCGCCACTGCCGGGCCTGCGTTGTTGGCGGCTTATGCCATTTGCGGGCTGATGATTTATCTGATCGCACGGGCGCTGGGGGAGTTGTCTCTATACCGACCCAATAGCGGGTCCTTTGCGTCTTTTGCCGAGGAGTTCCTTGGGCCGCGCTTCGGCTTTATTACCGGGTGGTCGTATTGGTTGATCTGGATTCTGGTGGGCGTGCTTGAGGTCACCGGCATCGGCCTGCTGATGAAATATTGGTTCCCGGAACTGCCCCAGTGGATTCCCGCACTCGTCACGGCCGGTGTGCTGATGGTGATTAATTTGTTCACAGTCAAGGCGTTTGGCGAGGTGGAGTTTTGGCTGGCGCTGATCAAAGTGGTAACGATTGTCGGGCTGATTGTGGCGGGGTTGGTGATTTTGTTTTTCGGCCTTGAAACATCGGCGAAGACACCGCCGTCCATTACCAACCTATGGACCCACGGAGGCGTTTTACCTCACGGCTGGAGCGGCCTGTTGTACGCGATTCCGGTGGCGGCGTTTGCCTTCGCCGGCGTTGAAGTGATCGGTGTGGTGGCCGCTGAAACGGCCAACCCCGAGCGCACGCTGCCCAAGGCGATCAACAGCATCATTTGGCGCATGTTCATTTTCTATGTCGGCTCGATGGCGATCATCATGGCGCTGTATCCGTGGAATCAGCTGAATACCGGGCAAAGCCCGTTTGTCATGGTGTTCGACAGCATCGGTCTGGGAATGGCCGCGGGGCTGGTGAACTTTGTGGTGATCACAGCGCTGGCGTCATCCTGCAATACCGGGCTGTTTGCCACGAGTCGCATGCTGTATTCGCTATCGCATTTCCAGCAGGCGCCACGCAGCCTCCAGGTGTTGAGCCGGCGCCAAGTTCCCGCTCGATGCCTGATGGTCTCGACCCTGATGTTGTTGGTGGGTGTACTGCTCAACTACATGATTCCGGAGAGTCTGTTCGGCCTGCTGATTACCGGGATATTGGGCCTGTTGATCTGGGTGTGGGCGGTGATCATCGTTGCGCATATGGCGTATCGCCGCAAAGTTCAGCGGGGTGAGTTGCCTCGGGTTGCCTATCGCATGCCGTGGGCCATGGGCAGCAGTGTGCTGGTGCTGTCTTTTCTGGCGGTGCTGGCCTTGTTGGTGGCTCTGGACCCGGACACCCGCGCAGCCTTCTATGTGACGTTCGCCTGGTTCGCAGTGCTGATGCTGGTGTATCCGAAACCCGCTCAGTCAGTAGCTGCCAGCGACGTGCAGGGAGCTTGAATATGACCGGCAACACCCTCAAGACCGAACTGGCTGCGTGTGTCGAGCGCTTCACTCGTGCCAACCCCAATAGTGCGCGCCAGTTGGAATGGGCCGCCCGGGTCATGCCCGGTGGCAATACACGCTCGGTGCTGTTTTACGAACCGTTTCCCCTGACCATGTCCAGTGGCGCGGGTTGCTTGCTCACCGATATGGACGGCCATCGCTATATCGACTTCCTGGCCGAATACACGGCGGCGCTATATGGCCACTCCCACCCAGTCATTCTGCATGCGCTGTCACAAGGGATGGCGCGAGGACTGAACCTCAGCGCCCATACCGAGCTGGAAGCCAGGCTGGCAACACTGATTGTGGAGCGCTTCGATTGCGCCGAGCAGGTGCGTTTTACCAACTCGGGGACCGAAGCGAACCTGCTCGCACTGGCGGCGGCAGTTGCCTACACAGACCGTCGCGCAATCATTGCCTTTTCTGGTGGATACCACGGAGGCGTAATGAGTTTCGCCGGACCGGCGACGGCAATGAACGTTCCCCATCGCGTCTATCTGGCCGACTATAACGACCTGCACAGTGTCGAGCGCTTGATGCATCAGCACCGCGGCAAAATTGCCGCGATCCTGGTGGAGCCCATGCTTGGTGCCGGGGGATGCATCTGCGCTGCGCCGGGTTTTCTTCAAGGTTTGCGCGAAATGAGCCGGGCCCATGGCGCGCTGCTGATCTTCGACGAGGTGATGACTTCACGCCTGGCGCCTGGAGGTTTGCAGGAAAAGCTTGAGGTCAAACCTGACCTGATCACCCTGGGTAAATACTTGGGCGGCGGGATGCCTTGCGGAATGCTGGGGGGGCGCCGGGAAATCATGGCGCAGTTCGATCCGCGCCTGGGTCGCCTGCCCCATGCCGGGACATTCAACAATAACGTGATGACGCTCAGCGCCGGCATCGCCGGCCTGGAGCAGGTGTTCACCCGCGAGGCAGCCATTGCGCTCAATACCCGAGGCGACGCATTACGCCAGCAACTCAATCAGGTGCTGGCACCTGTCGCCCTGCAGTTCACAGGACAAGGCTCGGTGATGAATTTTCATCCCACCGCCATGCACCTGCAGCGCCCTATGGAGTTATCCGAGTACCAAAAACGCCTGCGTGACCTGTATTTCTTCCACCTGATCGAAAGTGGCATCTACCTCGCCCGGCGCGGGTTGGTCGCGCTGAGCTTGCCACTGACCGACAACGAACTGTTACACCTGCTCACCGCCACTCGGGCTTTTGTCGATCGCTACGCTGCTGTTTTGCCTTGCGACTGAGGCTGCCCGGCCCAGGAGCCCGAGGCTCCTGGGCACTCCACCGTGATTCGTATCCGAGACAGGAAAACCCTTAGCCGCTATTCTTTCGCCTTCCCTCAGCCGGAACGAAAGGCCCATGACCAGCAAAACCGCAAACCCCCGAGGCCGGCGTAAAAAGAGCGCTGGGGAGGATTCGAAAAACCTGTTGACCGCCCAAATCATCACCACCGCGGCACTTGAGCTGATTGATCAGGAAGGCCTGGAGAAATTCAGCCTGCGCACTCTCGCCAGCGCCCTGGGCGTCTATCCGACGGCGATTTACTGGTACGTTTCTTCTCGGGAATTACTGCTGGCCCAGGTGTTGGCCAAGGTGTTGGAACACTTGGCGCCCGAGCCCCAGGAACGCTGGCAGGACTACTTGCGTGCGGCCATGGTCAATTGCCACAACGCCGTGCACCAACATCCGAATATTGCGCCGTTGCTCGGTGCGCAACTGGTCTCCAATACCCGCACCGACTTCAAACTGGTGGAAGGCGTGCTGGCGGCCCTGCAACAGGCCGGCTTCAACGGGCCGACACTGGCAAGCGCCTACAACACCTTCATTGCCGCCCTCACCGGGTTTACTACGCTGGAGTTCGCACCGCTGCCGGAAAACACAGAAGCCTGGCAAAACCAGGTCCAGCAGAGCCTTCAGCAAGTCGACCCGCAACAACACCCGACACTGGCGCAGAACATGGATCAGTTGAGCAATCGCAGCTTCAGCCTGCGCTGGCAAAACGGCGTGCAAGCGGCGCTGGATGACAGCTTCGCGTTTTATGTCGAGACCATCATCTGCGGATTGGAAACCCTGGCATCCCGTCGCTAGAAACGTCACTCATCGATACCTGAAAAACCACTAATTGTACGTCGTACAATTGATGATTAAGATCCGTCACGCATGAAACCCAATGACCCTTAATAAAAATAACGTCAGAGGTCTTTTATCGTGGCGAACGCTTTCCCGTTTTCTGATCCTGTCCGTCATGGGCAACTGCTGTGGCAGCCTAGTCCCGGGCACATACAACGGGCCCGTCTTACCCGTTACCTGAATTGGCTGCAGCAGGAACGAGATATTACCTTCACCGATTACCACGCCTTGTGGCGTTGGTCCGTCAACGACCTGGACGCCTTCTGGCAATCCATCTGGGATCATTTCCACGTACAGGCCTCCAGCCCTCCCCGCGCCGTTCTGGGCGCCCGCACGATGCCAGGGGCGCAGTGGTTTCCGGGGGCCCAGCTGAATTTCGCCGAACATATTCTGCGTAACGAGCGAGAAAACAGTGATGCCCTGCTGTACGTGAGTGAAACCGATACGTTGCAAGGCATGCCCTGGCCCGACTTCGCCAACCAGGTGCGCACCCTGGCGACTTATTTGCGCGAGCTGGGAATAAGACCTGGCGACCGGGTTGTGGCTTACCTGCCAAATATCCCCGAAGCCATGATCGCCCTGTGTGCCAGTGCTGCCATAGGGGCAATCTGGTCGAGTTGCTCACCGGACTTTGGTGCCGATGGCGTATTGGATCGAGTCCGACAACTGGCACCCAAGGTGCTCTTCGCCGTGGACGGTTACCGCTATGGTGGGAAAGCATTCGACCGTCGTGAACAGGTCCAACGGATCGTTCGGGAGCTGGGCAGTATCGAGCAATTGATCATGCTGCCCGCGCTCTTCCCCCAAGAGTCGATCACCGTTCACGGCGCAGTCGATTGGCGCAACCTGCACCTTCGCCCTATCGTCCCGGCCGTCGACTTCCAGTGTGAGCAACTGCCCTTCGACCACCCGTTGTGGGTGCTGTTTTCTTCCGGCACCACGGGGCTTCCCAAAGCGATCGTGCACAGCCATGGCGGCATTTTGCTGGAGCAATTGAAAGCCCTGCATCTGCACCTGGATTTTCGCCCTGGCGATACCGCGTTCTTCTTCACCACCACCGGCTGGATGATGTGGAATACCTTGTTCTGCACGTTGCTCTGCGACGTACGCCCAGTGCTGTACGACGGCCATCCCACCTGGCCGAACACCGATACGTTATGGCAAGTGGCGCAAGACAGCCGTGCGAGTTTTTTCGGCACCAGCCCCACCTACATCGAGCTGATGAAACGTCAGGGCGTGGTTCCCGGCCAGCGCTTCGATCTTTCGGCACTGCGCACTGTCATGCCCGTGGGGTCACCGGTTTCACCTGAGTGCAATGCCTGGTTCTATCGCCACCTCAAACCCGACGTATGGGTCGCCACCGGCAGCGGCGGTACCGATATCTGCAGCGGCCTGGTCAGTGGGGTGCCCACGTTGGCCGTGTATGCCGGCGAAATCCAGGCACGTGCCCTGGGCGTGGCGGCGCATGCATTCGACGACCAAGGCAAGGCCGCCATCGATCAAGTCGGCGAGCTGGCAGTGACGGCGCCAATGCCTTCGATGCCGGTGTACTTCTGGAACGATCCCACCGGCGAGCGTTACCGCGACAGCTATTTCCAGGCCTGGCCCGGCGTATGGCGCCATGGTGATTTCTTCCTGGTCAACGGCCGTGGCGGTTGCCAGGTGCTGGGGCGCTCGGATGCGACGCTTAATCGCTTTGGCGTGCGTATCGGCACCGCCGAAATCTACCGTGCGCTGGAACAGATCGAGGCCATCGAGGACTCGCTGATCGTCAATCTGGACTTGCCTGAAGGTGGGTTCTTCATGCCGCTGTTTGTCCAGCTACGCCCTGGGATTCAGTTGGACGCAGGCCTTGAACGGCACATCAGCGAGTGCCTGAGCCAAACCTGTACACGCCGACATGTCCCGGATCGCATACACGCGGTGCCCATGATTCCCACGACGTTGACGGGAAAGAAAATGGAGGTGCCAGTGCGGCGGATTTTGATGGGCCATGACCCAGCAAAAGCGGCCAATCCAAGTGCCATGCGAGACCCGCACGCATTGGCGTTTTTTATCGATTACGCAGGCCAGCAAACCGACTATCCAATGCCTTTACCGCCAGGAGACATCGAATCATGAGCCTTAAAGCAAAAGCGTTTATCGTCGGGGCTTATGAACACCCTACCCGCCACGCCGTGGACCGCTCCCTCGCCCAACTGCATGCCGACGTCGCACGCGGCGCCCTGGACGACGCAGGATTGAGCATCAACGATGTCGACGGCTACTTCTGCGCGGGAGACGTACCGGGATGGGACTCCCAAGGCGTCGGCCCGTTTTCCGTGGTCGAGTATTTGGGCATCAAACCTCGGCACATAGAAACCACAGAAAGCTGGGGTTCGTCCTACATCCAACACGTTGCACAGGCTACACGTGCCATCGCCGAAGGACGGTGCAAGGTGGCGCTGATTACCCAGGCCGGACGTCCACGCGCCGAGCGCCAGCGGCCGGACAGCAGTCAGCTCAAGCAACCGCAGAGCGCCTGCGAAGCACCATTTGAAATGCCCTACGGCGCCGCCGTGACCAATCTATACGCCATGTGCGCCATGCGTCACAGCCACGAACATGGCACCAGCGCCGAGCAACTGGCCTGGATCAAAGTCGCTGCGTCACACCATGCCCAGTACAACCCCAACGCGATGCTGCCCAAGGTCGTCAGTGTTGAAGACGTGCTGAACTCGCCACTGATCGCGGCCCCATTACGCAGGTTGGACTGCTGTGTCATCAGCGACGGCGGCGGAGCGCTGGTACTGGCGCATCCGTCCATCGCCCGCGCACTCAAGCGGCCGCTGATCACACCCATCGGCTCAGGCTATTCGGTCAACCATTTGAACGGCGGCTACTTCGACCTGCTCTCCAGCGGCGGCATCCAGTCCGGGGCTGACGCCTTTGCCGAGGCTCGACTCAAGCCCAGCGATATCCGCTACGCCTCACTCTACGACAGCTTCACCATCACCGTATTGATCCAGCTGGAAAACCTCGGATTTTGCCCACCCGGCCAAGGTGGCGTCTTTGTCGCCGATGGCAAGCTGATCAGTGGCGAAGGCCCACTGGCGGTGAATACCGATGGCGGCGGCCTCTGCAACAATCACCCGGGAAACCGGGGCGGCATGACCAAATTGATCGAAGCCGTCCGCCAATTGCGCGGTGAGGCCCACCCGGCGGTTCAGTTGCCCGATTGCACCTTGGCATTGGCTCACGGCACCGGTGGCCTGCTGGGCTCACGACATGGCAGTGCCACCCTTATTCTGGAGCGACTCTGACATGCACCTCAAACCACCTCAAATTACCCCGGAAAGCGCGCCGTTCTGGGACGCCGCCAATCAAGGAAAACTGCTGCTGCGCCGCTGCCTCGATACCGGCAAGCCTTACTACTACCCGCGTGATCACAGCCCGTTTACCGGCTCGACGTCCACCGACTGGATCGTCGCCAGCGGCGACGCGACGCTGTATAGCTTCAGTTACAGTCGGCGAGAAGGCCACGTTCACTGCATTGCCTACGTGACCCTGAACGAGGGCCCTACGATTTTGTCGGCAATAGACTGCGAGGACCCACAACAACTGCGCATTGGCCAGCGACTCAAGGTCGCCTTCTACACCTGCGAGACAGGACAAAATGTACCGATCTTCCTGCCGGTCGGCAGCGTTTAACTATCACGGGCAGGACTAGGTCAGCCAGATCGCCGACCCTTGCCCGTACCGTAGAGTAAGCGCTTGACTCTCCCCCTAAGGTCACACCTCACCCTGAAACCCCAGTTTTCAGGACCGCACCACCATGAGCCAACGCATCCTGGTCATCCTCGGCCACCCTTCCAGCACCAGCTTCTGCTCGGCCCTCACCGACACCTACATCACCAGCGCCAAAAACGCCGGCCACGAAGTACGCATCCTGCGTCTGGGTGAACTGGCTTTCGACCCCATCCTCCACAACGGCTACAACCAGGCCCAGCCCCTGGAACCCGACCTGCTCAACGCTCAATCCGACATCCTGTGGGCCAATCACCTGACGTTTGTTTTCCCCGTCTGGTGGGGTGGCATCCCGGCCTTGATGAAAGGTTTTATCGACCGAATTTTCCTATCCGGTTTCGCCTTCAAATACCGCAAGGGAAAGGCCTTCCCCGACAAACTCCTGAAGGGCAGAACCGCGCACTTGCTGGTGACCCTGGACACACCGCCGTGGTATTACAGGTGGTTCTACCGCATGCCCGCGCTGCACCAGATGCGCAAGACAACACTGGCGTTTTGTGGCATTCAGCCGATCAAGACGTTGCTGTTCGGGCCGGTGTTGGGCTCTACGCCAGCACAGCGGGAACAGTGGCTGAAACAGGCCGGAGCACTCTTTGGGAAAAGGACTTTTCATGTACATCGGCAAAGCCGCGCAACTGTCGGGCACAACCATCAAAGCGATTCGTCACTATGAAGCCATCGGCCTGTTGCCGCCGCAGCAGCGGGAAGGTCGTTATCGCATTTACTCCACGCAAAGTGTGGAGCTGCTGACGTTCATCAAGTGCGCTCAGCAGTTGGGTTTCAAGCTCAAGGAGTTGCAGGCAATTCTGGGTGGGCATCACGGTGATGGGCTGCCCTGGGGCCTGGCGGACAAGGCGATCGCCAACAAGAAGCAGGAGTTGGTGCGGCAGATCGAGGCATTGCAGAAGATGCATGGAGGACTGGTCGAGTTTGAGGCCAGTCTCAAGGATGCTCAGGGCCAATGCACCGCACCACTGAAAACGCCACTGCCGTCAATGAGCTGAACCGCTGTTTTACGTAGTACCGGGCAGCGGCTCGGAACAGAAAAAGCTTCGCAAGTAATGGAGTGGTTTCCGGCCGCACTGGGAAAGGTCCACTTCGAGCGCGATTGGCAATGGCGTGCTGGCGGGAAGTTGGACGGCGATTACCGGCGTGTGGGACGCCATCAAGCAAGCGCAGGAGATCTTCAAGGACGCCGGCAAGCTGTTTGAAAGCCTGGGGGCGACAGCCAGCGAATCGATGGAGCTGGCGAGTACTGCGCCAAAGGTTATGGAACAGGCGATCCTGCTGGCCAGTGATGAGGCGGCGCTGTACCTGATGTGCGCATCTGACTGGACAGTGAGCCGAATAGCTCACACAATCGGCTCACCAAATGAGCCGAATAAGCCTTCTATTCGGCTCATATACCGAGCATGCCTCTATGGATCACCCGAACTGGATCTGGCAACAACCGGACTGGCCGCACTTTCACTGGCAACCAGAGCGCCTTGCAGCGTTGTTGCGAGAGTGCACGCAGGCGCAAGGAAAGTTGCTGGGCATGCTCGGTTCGGTCAGCCAGGCCCAGAGCTCAGAGAATGAACTGGATGCGTTGCTGCAAAACATTCTGACCTCCTCGGCAATCGAGGGTGAGCAACTGAATGTGGGTTCCGTACGTTCCTCTTTGGCCCGACGCCTGGGCCTGGAGCAATTGCAAGACGGCTCAGTGAGCCGACGCAGCGAGGGTCTGGCTGACTTGATGCTGGACGCCACGCAACAGTTTGCTCAACCGTTTACCCTCACCCGTCTATTTAACTGGCATCGGTGGTTGTTTCCCGCCGAGGAGGCCCGCTTTTCCACCCACGGCTTGAACGTAGGCGCGTTAAGGGGGGATGAGCCTATGCAGGTTGTGTCGGGACGACTGGACCGACCCACTGTGCATTTCGAGGCCCCACCCTGCCAAGGACTGGAGCAGTCGCTGGACGATTTCATCGAATGGTTTGAAGCCAGCCGGAATCATGCGGCCCTTGACCCATTGCTCCGCGCAGGCCTGGCGCATTTCTGGTTCGTCACCCTGCACCCCTTCGATGATGGCAACGGTCGTCTGACGCGGGCTATTACTGACCTCGCGCTTGCCCAGGCGGAGAACCAGGCGATCCGCTTCTACGCCATGTCGGCAAGCATCCTTGAAGACCGGGCAGGCTATTACCGTGCACTGGAAACCAGTCAAAAAGCCACGCTGGATGTCACCGCTTGGCTAGAGTGGTTCCTGCAAACCCTGCTTCGTAGCCTGCAGCAGGCGATGGCGCGGATCGACCGGGTGCTGGGTAAAACTCGCTTCTGGCAACGGCATCGAGACAACGTACTCAGCGCCGAGCAGACAAAAGTCTTGAATCGCTTGCTCGACGGCGGCGAGAAGGGCTTTGAGCACGGGATCAGCGCGGCCCAATATCAAGCGGTGGCCAAAGTGTCCAAGGCAACGGCGACCCGACATCTGGCCGATCTTCTGGAAAAAAACTGCCTGGTTCGGCTACCCGGCGGCGGCCGCAGCACCCGCTATCAAATCAACACCCAAGGCGATTGATTTACAAGGCAAATCCCCCCACTCATTTGCCCCAATCCCCCATGTCTGCTAGTGTCGCGCCGGTTTACCGTCTACCGGAATAGCCGCCATGGCCCGCAAAAAAGTTGCACTCGATTTCGAACAATCCCTCGCCGACCTGCAAACCCTGGTCGAGCGTATGGAGAACGGCGAGTTGTCGCTGGAAGACTCGTTGACCGCATTCGAGCAAGGCATCGGACTGACCCGCGACTGCCAGAGCGCCCTGGCGCAGGCGGAGCAGAAGGTCCAGGTGTTGCTGGAACGCGATGGGGAGTTGGCCGAAGAACCTTTCGATGCGGAACAGCCTGAATGATCGACGCTTATCAGGCCGGCAGCCAGGCCCGGGTCAATGCTGCGCTGGATCCGCTGTTTGTCGCGCCCAGCCCTGAGCTGAACCGCCTGTATGAGGCCATGCGCTACAGCGTGATGAACGGTGGCAAGCGCGTTCGCCCGTTGCTCGCCTATGCGGCCTGTGAAGCCCTCGGCGCTCAGGCGGAGGAAGCAAACGGCGCCGCCTGTGCGGTGGAGTTGATCCACGCTTACTCCCTGGTACACGACGATTTGCCGGCAATGGACGACGACGATCTGCGTCGCGGCCAACCCACTACCCATAAAGCCTTTGATGAAGCCTGCGCGATTCTCGCCGGTGACGGCCTGCAAAGCCTGGCGTTCAGCGCCCTGCTGGACCCGCGCCTGAGCAGCGTCAACGCCGAGATCCGTCTGCGCATGGTCACCGCGCTGGCGCTGGCCGCAGGGCCTGCCGGCATGGTCGGCGGCCAGGCGATTGACCTGGGCTCGGTCGGTTTGAAGCTCGATCAACAAGCCCTGGAATACATGCACCGCCACAAGACCGGCGCGCTGATCGAGGCCGCCGTGCACCTCGGCGCCCTGGCCAGTGGCCGTGCCGAAGCGGCGCAACTGGCGGCGCTGCAAACCTACGCGCGGGCCATCGGCCTGGCGTTCCAGGTGCAGGACGATATTCTCGACGTTGAAAGCGATACCGCGACCCTCGGCAAGCGCCAGGGTGCTGATATCGCACGGGACAAGCCGACTTATCCTTCGCTTCTCGGGCTGGAAGCCGCCAAGGCGTACGCCCTGGAGCTGCGGGACCAGGCCCTGGATGCCCTGCGACCTTTCGACGCGGCTGCCGAGCCACTGCGTGACCTGGCGCGGTATATCGTCGAACGTCGCCACTGACAACAGCGGCCTTTTCCACCGCATATCAGCCAAGTTCGGCGCTCTGCGTGGGCAGTTTGCGATGCTTGAGGTAAACTGCCGCCTCTTCTATACCTATAACGATTCGCCTGATGCCCACGACGTTTCAAGAGATTCCCCGCAAGCGCCCGGCCACGCCCCTGCTGGACCGTGCCAACACGCCAGCCGGCCTGCGCCGCCTGGGTGAAGCCGAGCTGGAAACCCTGGCCGATGAGTTGCGCCTGGAATTGCTCTACACGGTCGGCCAGACCGGTGGGCATTTCGGTGCCGGCCTGGGCGTCATCGAGCTGACCATTGCGCTGCATTACGTATTCGACACTCCGGACGACCGGCTGGTGTGGGACGTGGGTCATCAGGCCTATCCGCACAAGATTCTCACCGGACGCCGCGAGCGCATGGCCACACTGCGCCAGAAGGATGGCATCGCCGCCTTCCCGCGCCGCTCCGAGAGCGAGTACGACACCTTTGGCGTCGGCCACTCCAGCACCTCTATCAGTGCAGCGCTGGGCATGGCGATTGCCGCCCGCCTGCAAAACAGCGATCGCAAGGCGATTGCGGTGATCGGTGATGGCGCGTTGACCGCCGGCATGGCCTTCGAGGCGCTGAACCACGCGCCGGAAGTGGACGCCAACATGCTGGTGATCCTCAACGACAACGACATGTCGATCTCGCGCAATGTCGGTGGCCTGTCGAATTACCTGGCAAAAATCCTCTCCAGCCGCACTTACGCAAGCATGCGTGAAGGCAGCAAGAAGGTGCTCTCGCGTCTGCCCGGCGCGTGGGAAATTGCCCGTCGTACCGAAGAATATGCCAAGGGGATGCTGGTTCCCGGCACCCTGTTCGAAGAGTTGGGCTGGAACTACATCGGCCCGATCGACGGCCATGACCTGCCAACCCTGATCGCCACCCTGCGCAACATGCGTGACCTTAAAGGCCCGCAGTTCCTGCATATCGTGACCAAGAAAGGCAAAGGCTTCGCCCCGGCGGAAGTCGACCCGATTGGTTACCACGCGATCACCAAGCTGGAACCGCTGAACGCCCCGGCCGCCGCGCCGAAGAAGCCCAGCGGGCCAAAGTATTCCGGTGTGTTCGGCGAATGGCTGTGTGACATGGCCGCCGCCGACCCGCGCCTGGTGGGCATCACCCCGGCGATGAAGGAAGGTTCCGACCTGGTGGCGTTCAGCGAGCGTTTCCCGCTGCGCTATTTCGACGTGGCCATCGCCGAGCAACACGCGGTGACCTTCGCCGCGGGCATGGCCTGTGAAGGCGCCAAGCCGGTAGTCGCGATCTACTCTACGTTCCTGCAGCGCGGTTATGACCAGTTGATTCATGACGTCGCGGTGCAGAACCTCGACGTGCTGTTCGCCATCGACCGTGCGGGCCTGGTGGGCGAAGACGGCCCGACCCATGCCGGCAGCTTCGACCTCTCGTACCTGCGCTGCATCCCCGGCATGCTGGTGATGACCCCGAGCGACGAGAACGAACTGCGCAAGATGCTCAGCACCGGCCACCTGTACAACGGCCCGGCGGCTGTGCGCTATCCGCGTGGGAATGGTCCGAATGCGGTGATCGAAAAGGACCTTGAGCCTATCGAAATCGGCAAGGGTATCGTCCGCCGCCAGGGCAGCGGGGTTGCCTTGCTGGTGTTCGGCGTGCAATTGGCTGAAGCCTTGAAAGTGGCCGAGAAGATCGACGCCACGGTGGTAGACATGCGTTTCGTCAAGCCACTGGACGAGGCCTTGGTGCGCGAGATCGCCGGCAGCCATGAGCTGCTGGTGACCATCGAAGAAAACGCCATCATGGGCGGCGCCGGTGCGGCAGTCAGTGAGTTCCTGGCACGGGAGAATATCCTCAAGTCGGTGCTGCACCTGGGCTTGCCGGATGTGTATGTCGAGCATGCCAAGCCGGCGCAGATGCTGGCCGAGTGCGGGCTGGATGAATCCGGGATTGAAGCTTCGGTTCGTCAGCGCATGGCCCTGCTGGGCCTGTAGAAACGCGATTAAAAATGTGGGAGCGGGCTTGCTCGCGAAAGCGCTGGGTCAGTCGACAGATGCATTGACTGACACTGCGCCTTCGCGAGCAAGCCCGCTCCCACATTTGTTTTATGCCAACTTCAAATGCTACGGACAGCCCATGAACCGCCTTCGCCTCGCCCTGCCCCTTCTGTTACTGCCCGCCACCGACCTGCTCGCCGACAGTTTCGAACGCGACCAAGCCCTCAAGCTGCCCGACATGGTGATCAGCGCCAACCGCCAGGTCCAGGCGCGCAACGACAGCAGCGCCGCCAACACCGTCTTCACCCGCGACGACATCGACCGCCTGCAACCCACCAGCGTGACCGACTTGCTCAGCCGCGTGCCCGGGGTGCAGGTTTCACAGGCCGGTGGCCGTGGCAGTCTGGCAAGCGTCTACATTCGTGGCACCAAGTCGGCCCAGAGCCTGGTGTTGGTCGACGGCCAGCGCATCGGCAACTCGACTTCCGGCGACAGCAACCTGCAGCACCTGAACATCCAGCAGATCGAACGCGTGGAAGTCCTGCGTGGTTCGCGCTCGGTGATCTACGGCAGCGATGCGATTGGCGGGGTGATCCAGATTTTCACCCGGCGTGGTAACGAGTCCGGCCTGCAACCCCGCCTGCATGTGGGATTTGGCAGCAACCAGACGTGGGAACGCAGCCTGGGCTTGTCCGGCGGCGATGCGCAAACTCGCTTCAACCTCGGCGCCAGCCTGGATGACACGGCCGGAATCAATCGCACGTACGACTCCTATCCCAGCGACCGTGACCATGACGCCTATCGCAACCAGGCCATCAGTTTCAGCCTGAGCCATGCCTTCAACGATGACCTCGAAGCGGGTGTGAACGTGCTGGATAACCGCGGCAAAAGCGAATTCGACAACCCGTTCGGTCGCTTCGATTCGACCACCTTCCAAAGCTTCCAGCAAAAGCCCTACACCCACTTCACCGTGAGCAGTGTCAGCACCTATGTTGACGCGCGTATCAATGACACGTGGAAGTCCCGGCTGGAAGCGGGCCACAGCGAAAACCGCGAAGAAACCCGGGACAAGCTCAGCACCGAACGCAGCGTGTTCAACACTTACCGCAACTCACTGAACTGGCAGAACGACCTGACCCTCAATGAGCAGAACAGCCTGATACTGGGCGGCGACTGGTACGAGGACCAGGTCAACAGCAGCACAGCGTTCGCCGAAGACAGTCGCTGGAATCGAGCGGCGTTTATCCAGCACCGTTTTCAAGCCCAGTCCTTTTCCACTGAACTGGGCCTGCGTCGCGACGATAACCAACAGTTCGGCGGCCACAATAGTTGGAGCGGCACCTTCACCCTGCCGCTGAACCCGGACAATGATCTGTTGCTGAGCTACAGCGAAGGCTTCCGCGCGCCTACGTTCAACGACCTCTACTACCCGGACGAATTCGGCTTCAAAAACAGCAACCCGAACCTCAAGCCCGAGACATCGAAAAGCTACGAAGTGCAATGGCGCAGCCAGCTCAGCGACAGCAGCCGACTGGAAGCCTCGCTGTACCGCACCGATATTCAGGATGCGATCGTGTTTGCCAGCAACGGCCCGCAAAACGTCAGCGCCGCACGCATCAACGGCTTCGAGGCGGCGCTCAAGCAAGAACTGTTCGGCTGGCAAAGCAGCCTCGCCGTTGCATTGATCGACCCACGCGACCGCGACACCGGGCGCACACTGGCGCGTCGAGCCCGGCGCACCCTGAGCCTGGACCTGGATCGCCAATTCGATCAATTCGGCGTCGGCGCCAGCTGGCAAGCGGTCAGCAGCAGCTACGACGATGCGGCGAACCAGCAACGCCTGGGCGGGTATGGCTTGCTCGGGCTACGGGGCAGTTGGGCGGTGAACCATGAAGTCACGCTGGAAATGAAGCTCGATAACCTGCTGAACAAGGACTACAGCCGGGCGCTGTATCAGTATCAAGGCCAGCAATATGGCTATCGGGAAGAAGGCCGGGCACTGATGGTCGGGGTGACCTGGACGCCGGAACTCTAAGTCGTCTGCACCGGCCTCATCGCGGGCAAGCCCGGCTCCCACAGGGGACCGTGCTTATCCAGACGACTCGGTCAAATGTGGGAGCTGGCGTGCCTGCGATAGCGGTCTCACAGCCCCGGAGCAAGAACCTGACACAACCGCGCCACCGCCTGCAGCATCTGCCCGCTGGGCCGTTCCAGGCCCTTGTCAGGCACCACCAGCAAACGCCCGCCAGCCACCGCCGCCACCTGGGGCCAGGCTTTCCAGGCATCCAGCTGCGCTTGATCGCCCGCCAGAATCACCTCGGGATTACGCTGCAACACCGACTCAATGCTGACCTGCGGTGCCGGTAATTTCAGGTCATCGAACACATTGCGCGCGCCGCACACACTCAGCGCATCGCTGATGATCTGCCCGCCACCCACGGTGTACAGCGGCTGGTTCCACACCTGATAAAACACCCGCAACGGCTCGGCCCGCTGATAGCGCGAGCGCAATTCGACCAAGCGCTGACGCAACTGCGCGGCCAATTGCCGGCCGGCGTCATCCCGCCCGAGTTGCCGGGCAATGGTTTCGACCTGTGAGGTGAGTTGTTCGAGACTGTGGGGTTCGGCGACAAATACCGGGATGTTCAGGCGTTGCAGCTGTTCACGCTGGCCCGGGCCGACGCTGCCGGGCCAAAGCAGGATCAGCTCGGGCTTGAGGCTGAGCAGCCGCTCCATGTCCAACTGCCCGTAGTTGCCCACAGACGGCACGTTCGCCAACGCCTGTGGCCGCTCGCCGCCATCCAGCACGCCCACCAGCAAATCGGCGGCGCCCAGTTCAACGACGATTTCAGACAACGAAGGCGCAAGGCTGACCACCCGCTCGACCGCCGCAGCCTGGGCCGCGACAACCAGCAGCCACACCGCCAGCCAGACGCGCATCAACCCAACTGGCGCGGGATGCGGTAGAGGTAGAACAGCACCAGGGTCGACAGTGCCAACAGAAACAGCGGCACCGCTTCCAGCCCGACAAACACTGCCAGCGCGCCGACCCAGGCCGGCAGTGCAGCCACCAGCAACGCCACACGACGGCGGGCCGCGAGGGTGATCCAGGCAGCCGGCTCTTCAGGGGTATCGAGGGCTTTGCCGGTGGCGATCAGCGCGTGTTTATAGCCGTGGAAGTAACGCAGGCTGACAAACATCGAGGCTACGCCGGCGATAAAAAACGGCATCGCCAGCACCGGCAGCAAGGGCTCGGCCTTGCCAAACACGAGGTTGATCACAAACAACGGCGCCAGCGCCAACGCCAGGTATTGCCACCAGTTAAACGACAGCCGCCGCTTGACCTGGCCGCGCGTCACGCCCGATCGGCCTCGCCCTGGTGCTCGTTGCCCATCATGTGGTCGAGCTTGCTGGCCTTGGTGGCCAGGTAGAGCTTGTTGTGCGGGTTGTGGCCGGTGTGCAGCGGCACGCGCTCGGCGACGGTGATGCCCATGTCGGTCAAGGCTTTGACCTTGCGCGGGTTGTTGGTCATCAGGCGCAGGGATTTGACGCCCAGGTGCTGGAGCATCGGCAGGCAGATCCCATAGTCGCGCTGGTCAGCGGCAAAACCGAGGCGCTCGTTGGCTTCCACAGTGTCGGCGCCGCCATCTTGCAGCTCATAGGCGCGGATCTTGTTCAGCAGGCCAATGCCACGGCCTTCCTGACGCAGGTACAGCAACACGCCACGGCCTTCGCGGGCGATGGCCTGCAGGGCGGCTTCCAGTTGCGAGCCGCAGTCACAGCGCTGGCTGAACAGCGCATCGCCGGTCAGGCACTCGGAGTGCACGCGACCGAGGACCGGGGCACCGTCCGCCACGTCACCGAGGCTGAGAACAACGTGTTCGCGCCCGGTGGCTTCTTCAAGAAAGCCATTCATGGTGAACGTGGCAAAAGGGGTTGGCAGCTTGGAAGCGGCGACGAAAACGACGGGCACCTTGTGCTCCTGATTTCAGATTTCACAGGGGAGGGATTGTAACAGTAGGTTCCTACAGACGCTTAAGCTGAATTATCGCTGATAAAGATCAATAGGTTCGATTGGCCTTCAGCTTGGTTCTATGCCTTTCAGAAATGTTGATAGCCACGAATGGCCGGCGTGACGTCCTGGCCAGACGCATCCAGCAGGGTAACGCCCTGCCCCGCCTCGACCCGGCCGATTACATGGACCGGTACACCGGCGGCCAACAGCGGCGCCAGTTCGGCGGGCGGCAAGGTGAACGCCAGTACGTAGTCGTCCCCCCCGCTCAACGCGGCCACCCGGGCATCCGCCTCACCGACGAACGCCAGCAAGGCGGCGGACAACGGCAGTTTTTGCTGCTCGATCAACAAGCTGACAGCCGACGCCTTGGCGATATGCCCGCAATCAGCTAAAAGGCCGTCGGAAATATCCATGGCAGACGTGGCCTTGCCCCGCAACGCCAAGCCCAGCGCCAACTGCGGTTGCGGCGACCAGTAATGGGCCAGCAGCGGCTCGGCGATAGCCGCCTCCGCCGTGCGCTGCCCCAGGACCAGCGGCAAGGCGCCCGCTGCGTTACCCAGCTCACCGCCCACACACAGCAAGTCGCCGGGCCGCGCGCCGCTGCGGGTCAAGGCCTGGCCCGCCGGCACCCGGCCAAACACGGTCATGGTCAGGCTCAGCGGCCCACGGGTGGTGTCGCCACCTACCAGAACCACGCCACAAACCTGCGCCATGGCGTTCAAGCCCTGGGCATAGCGTTGTAGCCAATCGGCATCAACCGTCGGGGTGGTGAGGGCAAGGGTAAACGCGAGGGGATTGGCGCCCATGGCCGCCAGATCGCTGACTGCTACGGCCAGCGAGCGCTGGCCGAGCAGAAACGGATCGCAGGGGTCGGCAAAATGCACGCCGGCCACCAGGGTATCGGTAGAAATCGCCAGCTGTTCCCCGGGAGGAACAGCCAGCAAGGCGCAGTCGTCGCCAATCCCCAGCGCAATGCCTTCGCCGCCCTGCGCACAGGGCGCGGCGGCGAAGTAGTTGCGGATCAGCTCAAACTCGCCCATTGCGTCAGCAAGCGCCAGTTAGCGCTTGTACGCCTTCACTTCGGCTTCACGCAGGCGCGGGGCCAGCTTGTCGAGCACGCCGTTGACGAACTTGTGACCGTCGGTGGAACCGTAGACTTTCGCCAGTTCGATCCCTTCGTTGATCACAACGCGGTAAGGCACGTCGACGCGCTTGAGCAGTTCCCAGGTGGACAGGCGCAGTACGGCCAGTTCAACCGGGTCCAGCTCTTCGATCGCCAGGTCCAGGCACGGCGTCAGTGCAGCGTCGATCTCCGCCAGGTTGGCCGGAACACCGTGCAGGATGTCGTGGAAGTAGCTGGCATCGGCCGCGCTGAAATCGTTGTCGACGCGAAACTGCGCCTCGATTTCGTTCAGCGAGGTTTTCGCCATGTGGCGCTGGTACAAAGCCTGGGTCGCGAGCTGGCGGGCCGAACGACGCTTTTCGCTTTTCGATGGCTTGCCGGCGTCTGCCGGGCGCGGGTCCTGGGGGTTGAACTGATCGCTGTCGTCGCTAATCACTTGGCCTCCAACTGCGCCAGCAGGCTGACCATTTCCAGGGCGGACAGGGCAGCTTCAGCACCTTTGTTGCCGGCCTTGGTGCCGGAACGCTCGATGGCTTGTTCGATGGAATCAACGGTCAGCACGCCAAAGGCGACCGGCACGCCGAACTCCATGGACACCTGGGCCAGGCCCTTGGTGCATTCGCCAGCCACGTATTCGAAGTGCGGAGTGCCGCCACGAATGACCGCGCCCAGGGCGATGATCGCCGCGTATTCACCCTGCTGTGCAACTTTCTGCGCAACCAGTGGAATTTCGAAGGCGCCAGGAGCGCGGATGATAGTGATGTCGCTTTCGCTCACACCGTGGCGAACCAGGGCATCCACGGCACCGCTTACCAGGCTTTCAACCACGAAGCTGTTGAAGCGGCCAACCACCAGGGCATAGCGGCCTTTGGGGGCGATGAAGGTACCTTCGATGGTCTTCAGGGTCATTCGACAAATCTCTTAAAGAGCCGGGACGCGCTTAGTGCGCGCCCCTCAGTGATATTTGAACCGCGAACAAGGGGCAAACAACGCCGGCCTTTATTCGGAGGGCACGTATTCTACTACTTCCAGGTCGAAACCGGATATGGCATTAAATTTCATTGGCGCACTCATCAGGCGCATTTTGCGCACGCCCAGGTCCCGCAGGATCTGCGAACCGGCCCCGACGATGCTGTAGGTGGTCGGTTTTTTCACCGGCGCGTGGTCGGCGGTTTCGCGGATATGCGCCAGCAGCACGTCGCCATCCAGCGGATGGCCCAGCAGCAATACAACACCGCTGCCGGCCTCGGACACCGCGGACATCGCGGCCCGCAGGCTCCAGCGCCCCGGCTGCTTGACCATCAGCAGGTCCCGCAGCGGGTCCATGTTGTGCACCCGCACCAGGGTCGGCTCTTCAGCGCAGATGGTGCCCAGGGTCAGGGCCATGTGCACGTCGCCTTCCACGGAATCGCGATAGGTCACCAGGTTGAACTGGCCCAGTTCGCTGTCCAGCGGCTGCTCGGCAATCCGCTGAACGGTACGTTCGTGGATCATCCGGTAGTGGATCAGGTCGGCAATGGTGCCGATCTTGATGTTGTGCAGCGCGGCAAATTCTTCCAGCTCGGCGCGACGGGACATGGTGCCGTCGTCGTTCATCACTTCGCAGATCACACCGCTCGGCTCGAAACCGGCCATGCGCGCCAGGTCGCAGGCCGCTTCGGTGTGGCCGGCGCGAGCCAGGGTGCCACCCGGCTGGGCCATCAGCGGGAAGATGTGGCCAGGGCTGACGATATCTTCGGCCTTGGCGTCTTTCGCGGCAGCGGCTTGTACGGTGCGGGCGCGGTCAGCAGCGGAGATACCGGTGGTGACACCGGTAGTGGCTTCGATGGACACGGTGAACTTGGTGCCAAACCCGGAACCATTGCGCGGCGCCATCAACGGCAGCTTCAACAACTCGCAGCGCTCGCGGCTCATCGGCATGCAGATCAGGCCACGGGCGTGCTTGGCCATGAAGTTGATGTGTTCCGGCTGGCAGCACTCGGCGGCCATGATCAGGTCGCCTTCGTTCTCGCGGTCTTCGTCATCCATGAGGATGACCATCTTGCCTTGGCGGATGTCTTCAACCAGTTCTTCGATGCTGTTGAGCGCCACGCGGCACCCCCTTGGGTCAGGATTTAAGGTAGCCGTTAGCGGCTAAAAAACTTTCAGTGATGTTCCCGGCGGGCCCTTGAAGAGAGTCAGACTCTGCGGCCTTATCGCCCAACAACAGGCGCTCCAGGTAACGGGCAAGCAAGTCCACTTCCAGGTTCACCCGGCGACCCGGCTGGTACGACGCCATGATCGTTTCGCTCAGGGTGTGGGGAATGATGGTCAGTTCAAATTCGGCGCCATTCACGGCGTTCACCGTCAGGCTCGTGCCGTCGACGGTGATCGAGCCTTTGTGGGCGATGTACTTGGCCAGCTCTTTCGGTGCGCGAATGCGAAATTCCACGGCACGCGCGTTTTCGCTGCGGGCAACCACTTCGCCGACACCGTCGACGTGGCCGCTGACCAGGTGCCCACCGAGGCGTGTGGTCGGGGTCAGGGCTTTTTCCAGGTTCACCGGGCTGCCGCTCTTGAGGTCGTTCATCGCGGTGCAGTCCAGGGTTTCCCGGCTGACATCGGCGGCAAAGCCGTTGCCAGGCAACTCGATGACGGTCAGGCACACACCGCTGACGGCGATGCTGTCGCCCAGTTTGACGTCGCTCAGGTCGAGCTTGCCGGTTTCAACCAGCAGGCGTACATCGCCGCCTTTTGGGGTCATTGCACGGATGCTGCCGATGGATTCGATAATGCCGGTGAACATGCCGTTCTCCTGAAGACGTGGCGCAGGCCGGGAATTATACGCTCGCTGATGGCAGAGGGATGGCAGTGACTCTCCAGTCATCGCCAACAGCGCGCATTTCAGTGATCTTGAGTTGGGGGGCGTCGGCCAGTTTCTCAAGCGGCCAGTCCAGCAAAGGCCGGGCGGCAGAGCCAAGAAACTTGCCAGCGACGAATATCACGTACTCGTCCACCAGCCCTTGCTGGGCGAAGGCACCCGCCAGGCTTGGGCCGGCTTCCACCAACACTTCGTTGACACCACGGGCCGCCAGGGCCACCAGCGCGGAACGCAGGTCGACCTGGCCGTCGACACCCGGCACCACCAGGCACTCGGGGCCTGTGGGGTACTGGTTGTCCGGCGTCACGCAGGTGATGACCAGCGCGGGGCCAGCCTTGAAGAACGGCGCATTCAGCGGCACCCGCAGGCGGCCGTCGATCAGCACACGCAGCGGCGGACGGGACATCGCCAGGGCGGTGGTTTCTTCATCCAGGCCCAGTTCGGCGGCGCGCACGGTCAGGCGAGCACCATCGGCCAGCACCGTGTCGGCGCCGGTCAGCACCACACTGGCCTGGGCCCGCAGGCGCTGCACAGCGGCACGGGCGGCCGGGCCGGTGATCCATTGGCTTTCGCCGTTCGCCATCGCGGTGCGACCGTCCAGGCTCATGGCCAACTTGACCCGCACAAACGGCAGGCCATGCTCCATGCGCTTGAGAAAGCCCGGGTTAAGCGCCCGCGCTTCGTTTTCCAGCAAGCCGCTGTGGGTCTCGATCCCGGCCTGGGCCAGGCGGCGCATGCCACGCCCGGCGACTTCCGGATTCGGGTCCTGCATCGCTGCCACCACACGGGCCAGGCCGGCATTCACCAAGGCATCGGCGCAGGGCGGTGTGTGCCCGTGGTGGCTGCACGGTTCAAGGGTCACGTAGGCCGTGGCGCCCCGGGCTTTGTCGCCCGCTGCCCGCAGGGCATGGACTTCCGCATGAGGTTCGCCGGTGCGCACGTGCCAGCCTTCGCCGACAACCTGCCCGTCACGCACGATCACGCAGCCAACCCGGGGGTTGGGGTGGGTGGTGTACAGGCCCTTGCGCGCCAGTTCCAGGGCACGGGCCATGTAATGGGCGTCGAGTACCGCTTGTTCTGCCGAAGGTGGGTTCATTCTTTTACCGGCTCACGGGCCAGGCGGTCGATCTCTTCGCGGAACTCGTTGAGGTCCTGGAAGCGTCGATACACCGAGGCGAAACGGATATAGGCGACTTCGTCGAGCTTTTGCAGCTCGCCCATCACCAGTTCTCCAACCACCAGGGATTTGACTTCGCGCTCGCCGGTGGCGCGCAGCTTGTGCTTGATGTGCACCAGCGCCGCTTCCAGCCGCTCGACACTCACCGGGCGTTTTTCCAGGGCGCGCTGCATTCCGGCGCGCAGTTTTTCTTCGTCGAAAGGCTGGCGACTGCCGTCGGTCTTGATCAGACGTGGCAATACCAGTTCGGCGGTTTCGAAGGTGGTGAAACGTTCACCGCAGCCAGAGGCCAGGCATTCACGCCGGCGACGCACCTGTTCGCCCTCGGCGACCAGACGCGAGTCAATGACCTTGGTGTCGTTGGCACCGCAGAAGGGACAGTGCATGGTGGCAGGCAACAAAAAATGGGAGGGCCATGGTAGCGCATCCCTGTGGCAAGACAAGCCATAGCCTTTACGGTATATAGGCTGACTATTATGTTTCATATTTTTTAAGCCACGGATTTTGTCCTTTCTGGAGCCGTACATGCAGTTACGACCACTTGTTTTGCTCACGTTGCTCGGTTTTCTGGTCGCCTGCAGCAGCCATGCCCCAAAACCTGCGGCGCCGGCTCCGGCACCGCAACAAGAGAAAAAACTGCCGGGTGTGGAAGAAGATCTCGGCCCGTTGCCCGCCTACCAGCGTGAAGTCAGCGGCCAATTGAACGGTATACCGGCGGGTGCGGAAGTCGAACTGGCGCTGCTGGTGATCGACGACCGTTCGCGCCCGCAACAACTGCTGGCCAGCAGCGTGCTGATCGGCAACAACAAGCCCCTGGCCTTCCGCCTGCGCTTCAACCCGCAAGCGTTCCCGGCGGGCGGGCGCGTTGAATTGCGTGGTCGCGCCAGCCAGTCCGGCCAGTTGATCCTGCACCTGCCGCCGGTGCGCATCACCCAGGCGATCACCCAGACCACCGGGCCGCTGCAACTCGTTCCCGCACCATGACGCCACCGCTGGGCCTGCAACGCGCACTGAGCGAACTGATCGGCGACGCCCAACTGGTGCCCTGCCCGCTGCCGGGCACCGAGTTGTCGCTGTGGTTACTGGACGCCGACAACATGGACCGCGCCTTCAGCCCCGAAGAAACCCGGCGCATCCTGCATGAGCCGCCGTACTGGAGCTTTTGCTGGGCCAGTGGCCTGGCGCTGGCGCGATACCTGGCGGCCAACCCCGAGTGGGTCGCGGGTAAGCGGGTGCTGGATTTCGGCGCAGGTTCGGGTGTTGCCGGGATTGCCGCGGTAAAGGCCGGAGCGCTGGAAGTGGTGGCGTGCGACCTGGATCCGCTGGCCCTGGCTGCCTGCCGGGCGAATGCCGAACTCAACGGCGTAACACTGGGCTATTCAGAAGACTTCTTCACCGAAGCCGACCGGTTTGACCTGATCCTGGTCGCCGATGTGCTGTACGACCGGGCGAACCTGCCGCTGCTGGATCAATTCCTGACACGCGGCCGCGAAGCGCTGGTCGCCGATTCCCGGGTTCGGGACTTCCAGCACCCGGATTATCAGCGCCTGGGTATCCTCGACGCCCTGACACTGCCCGACCTGGCCGAGCCGTGGGAGTTTCGCAAGGTGAGCCTGTACCATTCGCAGCGCGCTTGAGAGCATCGCGGGCAAGCCCGCTCCCACATTTGAAATGCATTCCCCTGTGGGAGCTGGCTTGCCTGCGATTGCGATCCTGAGACCGCCCCGCTTTCAGCTAACCCCACCAACCCTTATAGTTGCCCCATCCCCTGCTTTCTTCGAGATTCCCCATGAGTGAGCCCACGCCGTACATCTTCGATGCCACCACCGCCACCTTCGATCAGGCGGTGATCCAGAACTCCTTCGAAAAACCCGTGCTGGTGGATTTCTGGGCCGAGTGGTGCGCGCCGTGCAAGGCGTTGATGCCGATGCTCGCGCAGATTGCCGAGAGTTATCAGGGTGAGTTGCTGCTGGCCAAGGTCGATTGCGATGCCGAGCCGGACGTGGTCTCGCGCTTTGGCATTCGCAGCCTGCCGACCGTGGTGCTGTTCAAGGATGGCCAGCCAGTGGATGGGTTTGCCGGTGCGCAGCCTGAATCCGCCGTGCGCGCGATGCTGGAGCCCCATGTGCAGATGCCACCACCGGCGGCTGCCGATCCACTGGAGCAGGCCCAGGCGTTGTTTGCCGAAGGCCGTATCACCGACGCCGAGGCCGTGCTGGTCACCCTGCTTGGCGAAGACAACACCAACGCCGCCGCGCTGATCCTGTACGCACGCTGCCTGGCCGAGCGCGGTGAACTGGGCGAAGCGCAAACCGTGCTCGACGCCGTCAAGAGCGATGATCACAAGGCCGCACTGGCCGGCGCCAAGGCGCAGATCACTTTCCTGCGCCAGGCCGCCGACCTGCCGGACGCCGCAGACCTGAAAGCCCGCCTGGCGCAAAACCCGCAGGATGACGAGGCAGTGTACCAACTGGCCGTGCAACAACTGGCGCGCCAGCAATACGACGCCGCGCTGGATGGCTTGCTCAAGCTGTTCATCCGCAACCGCAGCTACAGCGAAGGCCTGCCCCACAAGACGCTGTTGCAGGTGTTCGAACTGCTCGGCAACGATCATCCGCTGGTCACCGTGTACCGCCGCAAGCTGTTCGCCGCGCTTTACTGATCGTTACTCGATCCAACTGTACAGCGGCGTATCCCCGCCGCTGGCTACCTTGACCTTGGCGCTATGGCGCAGGCGCACCAGCAGGCGCTTGCCCGCCGAGGCGCTGCCGGCCAGGCCTTCCAGCTGATCAAGCAATTCCAGGCCGTTGAGTTGCCCGGCCTTGCGCAGTAAATCCTGGGCGGCCTGCCACAGGCTCTCGTCCAGGTTACCCGCCGCCGGCGTCACTACCGGTTCCACACTCGGGGTTTTGCTGGCCTGCAACTGCGCGCCCAGCCGGGCCCAGTCGCCGTCATCCAGCTCCAGGGTCAAGTCCACCGGCAGGTCACCGACGGTTCCACGAATTCTCAACATCGCACTTACTCCCGCACTTTTCTGACGAGCATGCTCCCACGCGTCTTGCGCTACGCCAAGCAGGCGGTCAAACTCCTCGCAAAATTGTTATAAGATCACATAACAAAACTTTCATCTTTGTCCGGGAGCTCCACCATGCGCCGTTTGCTGCTCGCTTTGCCGTTTGCCCTGTTGCCACTGGCCATCGCCCAGGCTGCCGACGAGCACGACCATGATCACGAGCACGGCAGCCTCGGTGCCCACGAACACGGCGTGGGTCGCCTCAATGCGGTGCTCGACGGCCAGGCTCTGGAGCTGGAACTGGACAGCCCGGCGATGAACCTGGTGGGCTTCGAACATCTCGCTACAACGTCCGCCGACAAAGCCAAGGTCGCCGCCGCCCGTAAGCAACTGGAGCAACCCTTGGTGCTGTTCAGCCTGCCCAAGGCCGCCGGTTGCGTGATCAGCACCCAGGAACTGAACAGCCCGCTGTTCGGCGACAAGCCTGAAGCCGACCACGATGAAGACGATGACGACCACGCCACCGATGGCAAAGGCGCCGCCGCCCACGAACATCACCACGACCACAGCGAAATCCACGCTCACTACCAGTTCACCTGCGCCACGCCGACCGCGCTGAGCAACCTCGACCTGACCCAGGTGTTCAAGACCTTCCCCGCCACCCAGAAAATTCAGGTACAACTCATTGGCCCGAGCGGCCAGCAGGGTGTGGAAGCGACGGCCACAGCAGCCACCCTGAAATTCTGATGTAAACACCACACTGTAGGAGCTGGCTTGCCTGCGATGCAGACGCCGCGGTGCTCCAGAAACACCGCGGTGATGCCATCGCAGGCAAGCCAGCTCCTACAGTTGATCGGTGTCATCATCCAAATCGAGCCAGACCACTGACCTCCCTATGACCCAAGCACTTATCGAACTGTCTGACCTGGGCTTCAATTGGCCCGGTCACCCACAGTTGCTGGACATCCCCACGTTCCGCCTGGAGCCGGGGGAAACCCTGTTCCTCAAGGGCCCCAGCGGCAGTGGCAAGACCACCCTGCTGGGCCTGTTGGGCGGTGTGCAAAAGCCCAGCCGGGGCAGCATTCGCCTGCTGGGCCAGGAGCTGACCGAACTCTCGGCCGGCGCCCGCGACCGTTTCCGGGTCGACCACACCGGCTACATCTTCCAGCAGTTCAACCTGTTGCCGTTTCTCTCGGTGCGCGAGAACGTCGAGTTGCCCTGCCACTTTTCAACGTTACGGGCGCAGCGGGCAATCCAGCGTCACGGCAGCGTCGACCAGGCTGCCGCGACCTTGCTCGCCCACCTGGGCCTGAAGGACAAGAGCCTGCTGGAGCGCCGCGCCGACTCCCTGTCCATCGGCCAACAACAACGGGTGGCCGCTGCCCGTGCGCTGATCGGCCAGCCGGAGCTGGTGATCGCCGACGAGCCGACCTCGGCCCTGGACTACGACGCCCGGGAAGCCTTCATTCAGTTGCTGTTCGCCGAATGCCGCGAAGCAGGCGCCAGCCTGTTGTTCGTCAGCCATGACCAGAGCCTGGCGCCGCTGTTCGACCGCAACCTGTCGCTGGCCGAACTCAATCGCGCCGCCACGCCCGCAGAGGTTTGAGATGTATTTGTTTCGACTAGCCATGGCCAGCCTGGCTAACCGCCGCTTTACCGCGATCCTCACCGCCTTCGCCATCGCCCTGTCGGTGTGCCTGTTGCTGGCGGTGGAACGGGTACGCACCGAAGCCCGCGCCAGCTTCGCCAGCACCATCAGCGGCACCGACCTGATCGTCGGCGCGCGTTCCGGCTCGGTGAATTTGCTGCTGTATTCAGTGTTCCGCATCGGCAACGCCACCAACAACATTCGCTGGGACAGCTACGAGCACTTCGCGGCCAACCCGCAGGTAAAATGGGCGATCCCGATTTCCCTCGGCGACTCCCACCGTGGCTACCGCGTGATGGGCACCAACGAATCCTATTTCGAACACTACCAATACGGCCGCCGGCAGAACCTGGAACTGGCCAGCGGCCGCGCCTTCGCCACCGATCCATTCGAAGTGGTGCTCGGCGCCGAAGTGGCCGACGCGCTGCATTACAAGCTCGGCGACAAGCTGGTGCTGGCCCACGGCGTGGCGGTGGTCAGCCTGGTCAAGCACGATGACAAGCCCTTCACCGTGGTCGGCATTCTCAAGCGCACCGGCACTCCGGTGGACCGCACACTGCATATCAGCCTCGGCGGCATGGAAGCGATTCACATCGACTGGCACAACGGCGTACCGGCCCAGGGCAAAGGCCGGATCAGCGCCGATCAGGCCCGCAACATGGACCTGACGCCACAAGCCATCACCGCGTTCATGCTCGGTTTGAACAACAAGATTTCCACCTTCGCCCTGCAACGGGAGATCAACGAGTTCCGTGGCGAGCCGATGCTGGCGATCCTGCCGGGCGTGGCGCTGCAAGAGCTGTGGAGCATGATGGGCACGGCTGAAAAAGCGCTGTTCGTGATCTCGCTGTTCGTGGTGCTGACCGGCTTGATCGGCATGCTCACCGCGATCCTCACCAGCCTCAACGAGCGCCGCCGGGAAATGGCAATCCTGCGTTCAGTGGGCGCGCGGCCCTGGCATATTGCGACCTTGCTGATCTTCGAAGCCTTCGCCCTGGCGTTGTCGGGCGTGATCGCCGGCGTCGGGCTGCTGTATGTGTGCATCGCCGCGTCGCGCGGGTATTTGCAGGCCAACTACGGCCTGGACCTGCCGCTGTCGTTGCCGAGCGAATATGAATGGACTTTGTTGGGCGGTATTCTCGTCGCAGCCCTGCTGATGGGCAGCGTGCCGGCCTGGCGCGCCTACCGGCAATCGTTGGCCGACGGCCTGTCGATACGTTTATGAGGAAGCTGTTGATGCGTCGCGTCGTGCTCGCACTGTTACTGCTGGTGGCCCTGCCCGTGTGGGCTGAAGACCAGCCCAAGGACCTGTCGTGGCAGGAGATGATCCCGCCGGACGCGCCGCCGGAAATCCCCAACATGAAACCGCTGCACGACTTGTCGGGCATGGCCGATGCGTTGTCGGTGGAGTCAGCGCCGGCCGCCAAGCAGGACCTGCCCAACGCGCCGGTCGTACAAAGCCTGGACGGCAAGCACATCCGCCTGCCGGGTTATATCGTGCCGCTGGAAGTCAGCGAGGAAGGCCGCACCACGGAGTTCCTGCTGGTGCCGTATTTCGGCGCCTGCATTCACGTGCCGCCACCGCCGTCGAACCAGATCGTGCATGTCAAAAGCGAAGTCGGCGTGAAGCTCGACGAGTTGTATCAGCCGTACTGGATCGAAGGCCAGATGCAGGTCAAACCGTCCAGCAGTGAACTGGCCGATGCCGGCTACCAGATGGATGCCGACAAGATCTATGTGTACGAGTTGCAGGAATAACCCGTGATTGCGCTTTCATTGAGCTGAGTCAAAAGCTCGAACGTTACGATCTTTACCATTGGACACAAGCAATTAATAACGTCCTTTGGAGCTCCCATGAACAAGTCCCTGCTCGGCGCGTCGCTTGTCGCGCTCGCCCTCGTCGCCCCTGTTGCCCACGCTCACGAAGCGGGTGACATCCTGATTCGCGCCGGTGCCATCACCGTCAACCCGAAAGCGGACAGCAGCAGTGTCAAGGTTGACCAGGGCCCGCTGGCCGGGACCAACCTGGGCGGCAAGGCGACCATGAGCAGCGACACTCAACTGGGTTTGAACTTCGCCTACATGTTCACCAGCCACTGGGGTATCGAACTGCTGGCGGCCACGCCGTTCGAGCACGATGTGAAGATCAAGAACACCGCCCTGGCCCCGGCCAACGGCAAGCTCGGCTCGCTGAAACACCTGCCGCCGACCCTGAGCGTCGTGTACTACCCGCTGGACAGCAAGTCGGTATTCCAACCGTACATCGGCGCCGGTATCAACTACACCTGGATCTACGACGAGCACGTTGGCGGTCGCGCCCAGGAGGCCGGCTTCAGCAACTTCAAGGCGGAAAACTCCTGGGGTTGGGCCGCGCAGATCGGTGCGGACTACATGATCAACGACAAGTGGATGATCAACGCCCAGGCGCGCTACATCGACATCAGCACCAAGGCCACCGTGGACAACAACGCGCTGGGCCAGGGCACTCGGGCCAAGGTCAATGTGGATGTTGATCCGATGGTGTACATGGTCGGTATTGGCTACAAGTTCTAGGTTCTACCCAAGGCCCTGTTGTACAGGGCCTTTTTTGTGAGGCTTCCCATGGAGGCAAGCGCCAATCAGAAGCCAGGCACACGCCCGTGTGCTGCGATTCAGGCTTCAGCCAGGAGTTGGCGAACTTCAGCGATGACCAAGTCAATGTTGAACGGCTTTTTCAACACTGCATTGAACAAGTCCGACCGCTCCATACCAATATGAGCCTGGGCTCCGCTGATCAGGATGATGGGCAAGTGATTGACTGCCGGCAGAGCGCGAACCGCTTCGGCAAACTCCTGGCCATCCATGACCGGCATCATGAAGTCGGTGATGATCAACGCTGGCCGCTCGCGCTCCAGGACCTCGAGTGCTTTCTGGCCATTGCTCGCTTTTACGACCATGTACCCCTCATCCTCCAGCGCATAGCCGAGAATGTCAGCGATCAAATACTCGTCGTCGACGACCAGGATGGTGGTCATGTCAATTCAACCCGAATCAGAGACTTTGGACGTTGAGCCCGGCCGCCAGGAATCATCAGCGACAGCCAATGCATTTCTTGATGCCTTCTTCAAGTCAACGCCGTGTTCATGGATTACCACTTCAAGAAGCGAAGGATCGTAGAAGCTGTCTCGTACCTTAAGAATCGAAAGCATTCTTCTTAGTTCAGATTGAATCTCGAAGAAACGCATCAGCAGCAGGTTATCGACAATACTGGAGAGGTCCGGGGTTGGAGAGCTGACCTCCGAACCAAAAACGTCACGCATCTCCCATGAGGCAAACACCGTTACGCCACGGGCACGAAGCTCGCTCATCAGGGCGCTGTAGAAATCAGTGATACGTGCCGGGTTTGTCGACACTCGGGTCATGCCGCTCAAGCTGTCGATGAACAGGCGCTTGATGCCCTTTTCCTCAACTATTTTCAGCAGACGTGCGCCGAGACCGTCGAGCAGGCCTTCTGTCGTGGGTTGCCAGGCAAGACTCAGCGCACCACTTTCTTCCATACCCTTGATATCAATACCCAGCGATTGGCCTTTGAGGCGTAACCGCTGCGGGCTTTCATAAAAACCGAAATGCAGGCCCGGCGCTTCCACTGTCGACTCAGCGAGGAACCGGAGCCCCAATGTGGTTTTCCCGACGCCGGAAGGCCCCATGACGAGGGTAACGGAGGAACTGTGCAGGCCACCGCCGATGATGGCGTCCAGCGAACCGATGCCGCTGGTGATACGCGTCAGATCAGCACTGTCAGGTAAAGACGGATGGCTGTAGAGGCTTTCCAGACGCGGATAAACCACCAGGCCATCGTCGGTGATTTCACACTCGTGCAATCCGGTCAGTGCACCACTGCCCCGAGTCTTGCGCAATTGAATACGGCGCACTGAACGGCTGCCGTGAAGCTCTTCACCCATCTCGATCACACCATCAACCATGGTGTGCTCAGGACTGCCGTCGTCCAACCGGGAACTGGTGAGAAACAGCACCGTACAACCGGCGAACGCAGCGTGCCCTTGCAGCTCGGAAATGAATTTCTTGGTGTCGATGGGCGAGTCAGCCTTGGAGCGTGCATTGAGCAAGCCGTCGACCACTAACACGGTGGCCTTCTGGCGACTGATCTCACGCCGAAGCAGCTTGACCACTTCATCGAGACCGTCGTTCTCAAGGGTGTCAAATGCACTGACGAACTGAATTTCGGCCCCCACCCGGGAAACATCAAAGAAGTTCAGGGTCGAGAGGAACTGAAATAAACGGTCGTGGGACTCGGCCAGCAACGTGGCCACCAGTACTCGGCCCCCGTTGCGCGCATGATTGAATCCCAGTTGATTGGCGAGGATGGTTTTACCCGATCCTGGGCGCCCCTGGATAATGTAGGAGGCACCTGCGACTAGCCCGCCCTTGAGCAGAGCATCCAGCCCTTCTATTCCGCTTTGAAGGCGATTTAGCTTTTCCACAATGCAACCCTGATGTGAACAACAGGCTCTTGAGCCGAAGGTTTACGATGCTAACTCCATTTGTGCAATCGGGCTATCCACTCATCCCGTTCAAGCGCGGGGCAAATAAAGCGTGAACGTACTTCCCTGCCCCAGACGACTCTCGACCCTGACCTCTCCCCCCGACTGTTTGGCAAAACCCAATACCTGACTGAGCCCCAGCCCACTTCTCTGGCCTTTGCCTTGGGTAGAGAAAAACGGTTCAAAGATTCTATCGAGGCTGAACGGAGCGATACCCGAGCCATTGTCTGTGATGGACACGGCAACAAAACGCCCCTTGATAAGGGGATAGCCATCGGACGCAGGGATAAGGTCCATCGACTCAACACGGATGACCAGCGCCCCCTTATCCATCATGGCGTCGCGGGCGTTCATGACCATATTGAGAATGGCCGCTTCAAACTGTCCTGGGTCGACGTGAACAACGCAGGGTAATTCTGCGGACTCGATGCGTACGTGGATGCCTGTGCCAACCCGCACAGCAATCGTATCGGCCATGGCCAACGTGCTTGAATTGACGTCCAGCGGTGCGGGATGCAGGGCTTGCCTGCCAGCGAAGGACAGCAATTGACTGGTGAAATGAGAACCACGCTCCACCGCCTCGGAAATGGCTTCCACCAGGCGCAGCCGCCGCTCTTCCGATACGGAAGGACGCTTCAAAAGATCCGCTGAAGAACGTATCACCGTCAGCAGATTATTAAAGTCATGAGCCACTCGGCCTGTTACCCGCCCCAGCGCGTCCATCTTCTGCGACTGAAGTGACTGCTCTTGGCTCACATCCTGAACGGTTCCCGTCATCGTGACGGGTAGACCATCATCGGCATAACGGGGTCTTGCGCACACGTGCAGCCAGCGAGTTTCACCGATTGGCGTGATGACGCGGTAGCGAACGTCGTAGTCGCCACGTTGAGCGATTGAGCGATCCCACGCTTCGGCCACTCGACGCTTGTCTTCGGCGTGCACCAAGCGCTGCATGTGTTCATAGCTGAACGGTACGTGAGGTTCGAGTCCGAAGTTGAGGCGGCAAGTGGCCGAGGTCTTCAGCTCGCCCGTCGTCAAATCCAGGCGCCATATACCAAGCCCGGCGGCACTCAAAGCGAACTGCAGGTCGTGCGCTTCCTCATACACATCATCGTGAGGCGGCGGCGAACCATTCACCGGAGAATGTGTTGCCATGATGGGTGGGGCTCCTCTTTTAGGCTGCCCATGGCTGGATGGGCGAAGTCTTCTTCTGAATGCAGACTTTTGCTTTTGCTGAACGAGCCGTAAGCACAATCAATCCCTATTGGCATGGATGACCGGGCGCACCAAAGGTTTCAAATTTTTCGTATCCCGTGGCGCATCCGACTTGCCAACACATATCACTTTTAACCGTCCGCGCACCGCCACAAAAAAAGGCGCCTGTTTCAGGCGCCTTTTTTATGTTTGACCGTGTCGATAGAACCGGTCGAGCAACGCCGGCAGCCCGGCCCGCCATGCCCGTGGCTTGATGCCGAAGGTGTGGAGGATTTTCTTGCAGGCCAGCACCGCGTGTTGCGGCTCGTCGGCTGCATCCGGACGGGCGGCGTGGGCCTGGGCGGTCGGAGCTTCCACCGCCAGCGGGTGGAAGTTGCGCGCTTCGGTCAGGATCGCCTGCCCCAGCGCCAGCGGGGTAGTCGCTTCGTGGCCGGCATAGTGATAAGTGCCCCACAACGGCGCGGCGCAATCGAGTTGCTTGAGCACCGAAATGATCACCCGCGCGGCATCGTCCACCGGCGTCGGGTTGCCCCGGCGGTCGTCGGCCATCAGCAGTTCGTCAGGTTTTTCGGCACGGGCCAGGAAGCGCCCGAGGGTGCCATCGACGCTGTCATCCAGCAGCCAGCCGAAACGCAACAGCACGTGCTGCGGGCAGGTGGCGCGTACGCTCTGCTCGATGCGCCACAACGCCTGGCCTCGCAGGCCCAAGGGCACGGGTTCGTCTTTTTCGCTGTAGGCGGTGGCGCGGGAGCCGTCGAACACCCGGTAGCTGGACGGTTGCAGCAGGGTGATGCTGTGGTGCTGGCACAGTTCAGCCAGGCGCTCGATCGCATATTCCTGGGCGGCCAGGCGTGTCTCGCTGACCGTCTCCGCCTGAAACCAGTCGAAGTAATAGGCGAGATTGATCAAGGCATCGGGACGGGTGTCGTCGAGCAGTTGCGTGAGGCTCGCGGCATCCCAGCCGTCTTGGGGCGGGCGCGGGGCGAGGAAACCGATGTCTTCCTCCGCACCGAGGCGAATCAGCGCCTGCCCGAGGGCATTCCCGCCGCCCAGTAACATAAGGCGCATTCGCATAGATTGAGCAGGCCCGGTCTGTTTGGAACGATGGTTATTATCGACAGGCTTGTGAGCCATGCCGTTGGCATTTGCCAGAATCGTTGCATTTTGCGGGTTTGTAGCGCAACCGTCACTTATAAAGTGCGCCGCCGATTGCGGCCGGGGGGTTTAGGTAGAGAGAGCCTTTTTATGGCCAGGGAGCATGCAGTGGCCAGGGGCCTTGCAGTGGTCAGCGAGCTTGCTGTGGCCAGGGAGCTTCTTGTGGCGAGGGAGCTTGCTCCCGCTGGAGTGCACAGCGCTCCCGCTTTTTTGGGGCCGCTACGCAGCCAGCGGGAGCAAGCTCCCTCGCCACAGCAAGATCCCTCACCACAGGGAATGCATCCCGGGGTTGCAAGTTGCCGGGGCCGGCCGCATAAATTGGGGATGAACCTTCCTGAATCAACGGACACGGTCTTGAACGGTTTCCACCCCGCCGTCAGCACCTGGTTCCGCAGCACGTTCCCGTCGGTGACCGCCGCCCAGGCCCAGGCGTGGCCGCTGATCCGCCAGCGCCGCTCCACACTGATCGCCGCACCCACCGGCTCCGGCAAGACCCTGACTGCCTTTCTCGCGGTGCTGGACGATCTCGTGCACCAAGGCCTGGCCAATGGCGGCCAACTGCCAGACCAAACGCTGGTGGTCTACGTCTCGCCCCTGAAGGCTCTTTCCAACGACATCCAGATCAACCTGCAAACCCCGCTGGCCGGCATCACCGAGCACTTGCAGCGCCTCGGCCTGCCACCGCTGGCGATCCGCACCGCCGTGCGTACCGGCGACACTCCACAGAAAGACCGCGCCCTGATGCGCAAGCACCCGCCGCACATCCTGGTCACCACCCCGGAATCGCTCTACGTGCTGCTCGGCTCGGATTCCGGCCGGCAGATGCTTGCCAGCACCCGCACGGTGATCGTCGATGAGATCCACGCCATCGCCGCCAGCAAGCGCGGCAGCCACATGGCCCTGACACTGGAGCGCCTGCAGGGTTTGTGCAGCGAACCGCTGACCCGCATCGGCCTGTCCGCCACGCAAAAGCCCATCGAGGCGGTGTCGCGCTTTCTGGTGGGCACCGGCCGGCCTTGCGAGATCGTCGATATCGGCCACGCACGCCCACGGGACCTGGATATCGAAGTGCCGCCGGTGCCGCTGTCGGCCGTCATGGCCAACGACGTGTGGGAGCTGGTCTACGACCGCCTCGCCGAACTGGCCAGGCAACACCGCACCACGCTGATTTTCGTCAACACCCGGCGCCTGGCCGAACGCCTGGCCCGGCACTTGAGCGAGCGCCTGGGCAAAAACGCCGTCGCCGCCCACCACGGCAGCCTCGCGAAGGAAATGCGCCTGGACGCCGAACAACGGCTCAAGGCCGGTGAGCTGCAGGTGTTGATCGCCACTGCGTCGCTGGAACTGGGGATTGATATCGGCGATGTCGACCTGGTGTGCCAGATCGGCTCGCCCGGCTCGATCAACGGTTTTCTGCAACGGGTCGGACGCTCCGGGCATCAGGTCGGCGGCACGCCCAAGGGCCGGTTGTTCGCCACCACCCGCGACGACCTGATCGAATGCGCCGCCCTGCTCGACTGCGTGCGCCGGGGCGAGCTGGACACCTTGCTGATCCCGGTTGCGCCGCTGGATGTGCTGGCCCAGCAGATCATCGCCGAAGTCAGCTGCCAGGAATGGCAGGAACAGGCCCTGCTCACGCTGATCCGCCGCGCCGCGCCCTACGCCGAGCTGGATGAGCGTCACTATCAGGCACTACTGCAAATGCTCGCCGAAGGCTACAACGGGCGCCAGGGCCTGCGCAGCGCCTACCTGCACCGCGACGCCATCACCCGCACCCTGCGTGGTCGGCGGGGCGCCAAGCTCACCGCCGTGACCAGCGGCGGCACCATCCCCGACAACGCCGACTACAGCGTGCTGCTTGAGCCGCAAAGCCTGAACATCGGCAGCGTCAACGAAGACTTCGCGGTGGAAAGCATCGCCGGGGATATCTTCCAGCTGGGCAACACCTCCTACCGCATCCTGCGAGTGGAGCCCGGCAAGGTGCGGGTCGAGGATGCCCACGGCCAGCCGCCGACCATTCCGTTCTGGCTCGGCGAAGCACCGGGGCGCAGTGCCGAGTTGTCGTTTGCCGTGGCGCGTTTTCAGGGGCAACTGGACGCGCTGCTGGGCGCCACGCCGGGTAACCTGCAACCGGCGCTCGATTGGCTCACCGGCACCCTCGGCCTGAACCTGGCCAGCGCCGAACAACTGCTGGATTACCTGGCGCGGGCGCGGCTGGCGCTGAGCGCGCTGCCGTCCCAGGACACGTTGATCATGGAACGGTTTTTCGACGAGTCCGGCGGCACCCAATTGATCATCCACACGCCGTTCGGCAGTCGCATCAACCGCGCCTGGGGCCTGGCGCTGCGCAAGCGGTTTTGCCGCACCTTCAACTTCGAACTGCAAGCCGCCGCCAGCGAGGATGCGATCGTGTTGTCGCTGTCCACCAGTCACAGCTTTGAGCTGGATGAGGTGTGGCGCTACCTGAACAGCAACACGGCCGAGCACATCCTGATCCAGGCGGTACTGGATGCACCGCTGTTCGGCGTGCGCTGGCGCTGGAATGCCGGGGTGGCCCTGGCGTTGCCGCGCTACACCGGTGGGCGCAAGGTGGCGCCGCAGATCCAGCGCATGAAGAGTGAAGACCTGATCGCCAGTGTGTTCCCCGACCAGATCGCCTGCCTGGAAAACCTCGCCGGCGAGCGCGAAGTGCCCGAGCATCCGCTGGTGGAGCAAACCCTCGACGACTGCCTGCACGAGGCCATGGACAGCGAAGGCTGGCTGGCCCTGTTGCGGCGCATGGAGCGCGGCGAAATCCGCCTGATCAGCCGTGATCTGCCGGCGCCGTCGCCACTGGCAGCAGAGATTCTCAGCGCCCGCCCCTACACCTTTCTCGACGACGCTCCGCTGGAGGAGCGCCGCACCCAGGCCGTGCTCAACCGGCGCTGGAGCGATCCGCAAAGCACCGATGACCTTGGTGCGCTGGATACCGAAGCGATTGCCGGTGTGTGCGAGGAAGCCTGGCCGGCGCCCAATGGCCTGGACGAGATGCATGAAGCGCTGATGAGTTTGGCGTGCATTGCCGAATCGGAGGTCACGGCGCAGTGGGCAGAATGGCTGCAAGCCCTGGCCGACGGTGGGCGCGCCAGCCGATTGCAGATCGGTACCGGCCAGGCCGTTTGGGTCGCCCTGGAGCGCTTGAGCTGTTTGACGGCGATCTACCCGAATGACCTGCCGCTGTTGCCAGGTTTCGATGAGCCCTGGACCTTCGATGAAGCCTTGGTGGAAGTGCTGCGGGCGCGCCTGAGCGGTTATGGCCCATTGACGCTGATCGAGATCGCCGCGCCCCTGGCCTTGCCGATGGCCGACGTATCACAGGCACTCGCGCGGCTGGAGAGCGAAGGCTACGTGCTGCGCGGCCGTTTCAGCCCCGGCGCCAGCGCCGAACAATGGTGCGAACGCCACCTGCTGGCGCGCATTCACCGCTACACGGTCAAGCGCCTGCGCCGGGAAATCGAGCCGGTGGCGTTGCAGGATTTCATGCGTTTTCTGTTCGACTGGCAGCACCTGTCGAACGGTACCCGCGGCCAGGGCAGCGCGGTGTTACCGCAGATCGTCGCGCAGTTGGAAGGGTACGCCGCAGCCACTTCGGCCTGGGACAGCGATTTGCTCAGCGCACGAATCAAGGATTACGCGCCCCACTGGCTGGACGATTTGTGCCGCAACGGCAAAGTGGTGTGGACACGCCTGAGCAACAAGGCCGGCGCGACGGCCCTGCGCAGCACGCCAGTGGTGCTGTTGCCCCGCAGCCAGGTGCCATTGTGGAGTGGACTGACCGAAGCGCCGGACAGTACCGAGCTGTCGCCCAAGGCACAGAAAGTCCATCAGGCGCTGCGGGAAAACGGCGCGCTGTTTTTCGATGAATTGATCCACGAAGCCCATCTGCTGCGCAGCGAACTGGAAACCGCGTTGCAGGAACTGGTGGGCGCGGGGCTGGCGAACGCCGACAGTTTTGCCGGCCTGCGCGCCCTGACCACGCCGGCGAGCAAACGTCAGGCCCGCAGCAGTCGGCGCGGGCGTGGCGCGTTTGTCGGCGGGATGGACGATGCCGGGCGTTGGGCCCTGGTACGGCGGACGCCGGTGGCGGATGGCACACGTCCGGGGGCTCACTCGGCCGAGACGCTGGAGCATGTCGCGATGACCTTGCTGCGCCGCTACGGGGTGGTGTTCTGGCGCCTGCTGGAGCGCGAGGCGGACTGGCTGCCCAGTTGGCGCGAATTGCTGCGTACGTTCCACCGGCTGGAGGCCCGGGGCGAGATTCGTGGCGGGCGGTTTGTGAGTGGTTTGGCGGGGGAACAGTTTGCGTTGCCGGAAGCGATTCCGCTGCTGCGGGAAGTTCGGCGGCGGCCTCACGATGGAAGCTTGATTGCCGTGTGTGGGGCGGATCCGCTGAACCTGGTCGGTACGCTGCTGCCGGGTAGCAAGGTGCCGGCGTTGAGCGGTAATCGGCTGGTGTACCGGGATGGTTTGCCGGCGGCGGTGGAGATTGCCGGCAAGCAGCAGGTGTTGCTGGAGTTGGATCAGCAGGAGGCCGGGTTGGTGCGGGAAAAACTGATCAGACACTGACTTGTGCAGCGCCCGTAATGACGCCTTCGCGAGCAAGCCCGCTCCCACATTTGACCGCATTCCAAGGGTGGAACCGTATCGAATGTGGGAGCGGGCTTGCTCGCGAAGAGGCCGGCGGCCTCAACACAAAACTATTGGGTTCTTGGCTGCTCGGTAAGCACCACCGACGAAGGCACTTCTTCCTCCGGCTCATCCACCTGCTGCCCGACCCGCTGCGGCAGCATCACCTGCTGTGGATAAGTTTGCGCGAAGTGAACAAAGGCACAGTTATCCACAAGCTTTTTCAAGCGCTGGTTAAACGCGCGGCTCACCGCATATTGCCCGCCCGACACCGTGCGGAACTGCGCCGTCAGCACCACGCCGTTGAGGTCCATCTTGTCGACGCCAAATACCTCCAGCGGCCCTTGCAGGTTGTACTTGAGGAACACGTCGTCGCGGATCGACTGCCCCGCCTCGCGAATCAGTTCCACGGCCTTGTCGACATCGGTGTCGTAGGTGAACTGCACCGAGAAGAACGCATAGGCGAATTGCCGCGACTGGTTGGTGACGGCCTTGATCTGCCCGAACGGCACCGAATGCACAAACCCCTTGCCGTCCCGCAGGCGCAGGGTGCGGATGGTCAGCCCCTCGACGGTACCGGCGTGGCCGGAGTCGAGCACCACCCAATCGCCAATCGACAGGGTGTCTTCGATGATGATGAACAGCCCGGTGATTACATCCTGCACCAGTTGCTGGGAGCCAAAACCAATGGCCAGGCCCACCACCCCGGCGCCCGCCAGCAGCGGTGCGACGTTGATCCCCAGGTTGGCCATGGTGGTGATCGCGCAGATCACCACCAGGACGATTTTCACCGCGTTGCGCAGCAGCGGCAGGATGGTTTTCACCCGCGTGCTGGGCTGGCGGCTGGAGCGTTTGTTGACCGGGGGTTTCAATGCTTCCTGAATCGCCGTGTCGAGCACCACCCAGAACAGCCAGGTCACCAGCAGGATCAAACCGATGCTGCTCAGGGAATCACTGATGGCCCGGCCCACGGAGTTGCGCTGGGCAAACTCAAACAGCGAAACGCCCCAGATACGCCCGAGGATTTCGATAAAGGCGATGGCCATCACGATGCGCAACAGCGCGTGCAGCAGGCTGAGGAAACGCTCTTTGTAGGCGCTGCTGCGCTGCACCGCCACCGTGCTGCGGGACTGGAACAGGTGCTGCAACACCGTGCTGAGGAACACCGTGCCGATCAGCAGGATCGTGGTGAACAGCGCACAGCGCAGGGCTTTCTGGCTGTCGTCGCCGGCGCCGATCAGGTTGATCGCCGACACCAGCACCATCAGCAGGATCGGCCAATACCACAGGCCGGAAAACACCCGCAGGGATTGCTGCACCGCCGGGTGTTTCAGGCGCTGGGCCAGGGGCCGGTTGCGGATCAAATGCGCCACCGGACGGCGCAGGCGAATCACCAGCATGCCGAAGATCACCGAGGCAAACAGCCCGGTGAAGATCGCGACACTGGCGGTGATATTACCCCCCAGTTGGCGGGCGATCTGTGGGCTGGTCAGCGCATCGCTGAGGGCGGCAAGAAAGCCGATCAGGAACAGCGGCTTGGGGCAGTAGTCCCGAATAATCTTCACCGCAGGGCGCTTGTGGCCGACGTTGAACATGACGATCACGCACAACAGGATCGAGGTGGAGAAAATGCCGCTGCTGGTGGCGTAGGCAAAACACAGCGCCAGCGCACGGCCCACCGAGGTGGGCAGGAAGTGGCTGACGTAGAGCGTCAATGGCAGGCAGATAAGCGCTGGTATCGTGTAGGGAATCAGGTAACCCAGCAACGCCTGGAGGCGCTGGCGAGGTGCGATATGCCGTTGCAGGCTCAGGCGCTTGACGATAAAGCGCCCCAGCAGGGTCAGCGCGGCGAACGCGCCGATCCACACCCCGGACAACAACAGGAAATCCCCGGCTACGCTCCACGAGGAACGTTCGGACGGCTGGTTGACCAGCTTGTCCACCTCATCCGCCGCCCGGTCGGCCCGCAGCCGCCAGGCGTCGACCAGGTTCTGGTTGAGGTCGAGTTTGTCCTGCACATCATCGATGCTGGAGCTGATGGCGCCGAGCAGGCCGCCTTCTACCAACAGTTCCGGCTGGGCCGGGGCGGCAGGCGCTGGAGCCGCAGGGGCGGTGGCCGCTTGCAGCGCGCCGCTGCCGCAGAACAGCAGCGTGCCGAGCAGTAGCACAGTCTTTAAATTCAACAAAACACCGGGCTCCTTCAGAAGGGTCTGTAAGGAACTGACGGGTTTGACGCCTGATCGTTCCCCGCAGACTTCGATCCGTGCGCCCCAGGCAAATATCAAATGCCAATACCTGGCTTTTTCCGCACAAGCCGAGCCCCGAGACTGCGCTCCTGATTGAAACCCACCGGAGTTGCAGCCATGCCCATTGCCTTGCTCGCGCTGACCCTCAGCGCTTTTGCCATCGGGACGACCGAGTTCGTCATCGTTGGCCTGTTACCCACCATCGGCGCCGACCTTGGCGTCAGCCTGCCGTCCGCCGGCCTGCTGGTCAGCCTCTACGCCCTGGGCGTGGCCATCGGCGCGCCGGTACTCACCGCCCTCACCGGCAAAGTGCCACGCAAACTGCTGCTGTTGTCGCTGATGGTGCTGTTCACCCTCGGCAACCTGCTGGCCTGGCAAGCGCCGAGTTATGAGTCCCTGGTACTGGCACGGATCGTCACCGGCCTGGCCCACGGGGTGTTCTTCTCGATTGGCTCCACGATCGCCACAAGCCTGGTGCCCAAGGAAAAAGCCGCCAGCGCGATTGCCATCATGTTTACCGGCCTGACCGTGGCGTTGGTGACCGGTGTGCCACTGGGGACGTTTATCGGCCAGCACTTCGGCTGGCGCGAAACCTTCCTCGCCGTCTCGGCCCTGGGCTTGATCGCGTTTATCGGCAGCCTGCTCTACGTACCGAAAAACATCGCCCACAGCAAACCCGCGTCACTGTTGCAACAACTGCAAGTATTAAAACAACCACGGCTGCTGCTGGTGTACGCCATGACGGCGGTGGGTTACGGCGGCTCGTTCATCGCGTTCACCTACCTGGCGCCAATCCTTCAGGACATCTCCGGCTTCAGCGCCGGCACCGTCAGCCTGGTGTTGCTGGTGTATGGCATCTCGGTGGCCATCGGTAATATCTGGGGCGGCAAGCTGGCCGACAAACGCGGCCCGATCAGCGCCCTGAAAATCATCTTTGCCCTGCTCGCTGCCGTGTTGTTTGTACTGACCTTTACCGCAGGCAACCCATGGCTGGCCCTGGCCACTGTGCTGGTGTGGGGCGCGGTCGCTTTCGGCAACGTGCCGGGCTTGCAGGTGTATGTGGTGCGCCAGGCGGAACATCACACGCCGAATGCGGTGGACGTGGCCTCGGGCCTGAACATCGCGGCGTTCAACTTGGGGATTGCCGGTGGCGCGTGGGCCGGCGGCCTGATCGTCGCCCACATGGGCTTGATCCACACGGCGTGGATTGGCGGCTCGGTGGTGTTGGTGGCCTTGGCGCTGACGGCCTGGAGCGGGCGCCTTGACCGGCTGGGGCCGGTGTATGCCGAGAGCTCGACCCGGGTGGTTGGCGGGCACTGATCCCGCAGCGACAAAGAACCCAATGTGGGAGCGGGCTTGCTCGCGAAAGCGGTGTGTCAGTCAACAGAGATATCGACTGACCCACCGCTTTCGCGAGCAAGCCCGCTCCCACATTTTGAGAGGTGCCGTCTGTAGGACCGTCGAAACTTTCTCCCGATCCTCACAGTCATCCAAAAACGGAGGTCACCACACAGTTAACCCACGGGAGTCATCATGGCCGCGATTCATATCGGCATTTCCGGCTGGCGCTACACGCCCTGGCGGGGGGATTTCTACCCCGAGGGCCTGACCCAGAAGCGCGAGCTGCAGTTTGCCTCACGGGCGGTCAACAGCATCGAGATCAACGGCTCGTTCTACGCGCTGCAAACACCCAAGCGCTACGCCGAGTGGTATGGCGACACGCCTGAAGGGTTTGTGTTCAGCGTCAAGGCGCCGCGCTATATCACGCATATCCTGCGGTTGCGGGAGGTGCACAAGCCGATGGCGAATTTCTTCGCCTCCGGGGTGCTGGAACTCAAGGAAAAGCTCGGGCCGATCCTCTGGCAGTTCCCGCCCAGTTTCAAATTCGACCCGCCGTTGTTTGAAGCCTTTCTCGCCGAATTACCCACTACTACCCAGCAGGCCGCCGCCCTCGCCCGCGAGCATGAGCCGCGCCTGAACGGCAAGGCGAGCCTGCAAGCCCGCGGTAAAAAGCCGCTGCGCCATGCGGTGGAGATTCGCCACAAGAGTTTCGCCGTGCCGGAGTTTGTCGAGATGCTCGACAAGCAGGGCGTGGCCCTGGTGGTGGCCGACACAGCCGGCAAGTGGCCGTACCTGGAAGACGTCACGGCCAACTTTGTGTACCTGCGCCTGCATGGGGACAAAGCGCTGTATGCCAGCGGCTATACGTCCGAAGCGCTCAAGCGCTGGGGCGATCGCATCGAACGCTGGAGCCACGGCAAACAACCCGCCGATGCACAGTTGATCGACCCGAAGCACAAACCCCGCGCCCGCAAGCAGCGCGAGGTGTTTTGCTACTTCGATAACGACATCAAGGTGCGCGCGCCCTTCGACGCGCGCCAATTACTGCAGCGTTTTGGCCTGGATCAGGCACTGGCCACCGAACCCGGCAAGTTGCCGGACACGGGGGTGCTGTCATGACCCATCCGGAACTGATGCCAACCACGCCCAGCGAAACCATCACCCGCTTCAGGGTGCTGACGGTCAATACCCACAAGGGCTTCACCGCGCTCAACCGGCGCTTCATCCTGCCCGAGTTGCGCGAGGCGATCCGCAGCGTGGCCGCCGACGTGGTGTTCCTCCAGGAAATCCACGGCACCCACGAGCGCCATCCCAAGCGCTACAGCAACTGGCCGAGCATGCCGCAGTACGAGTTCCTCGCCGACAGTATCTGGCCGCAATACGCCTACGGTCGCAACGCGGTGTATCCCCATGGCGACCACGGTAATGCGTTGCTGTCGAAATTCCAGATCATCCGCTACGACAATCTCGACATCTCCCAGAGCGGGCACGAAAGTCGCGGGCTGCTGCATTGCGTGCTGCGCTTGCCGGGCAACGTGCAGGACGTGCATGCCATCTGCGTGCACCTGGGGCTGCGGGAAGTCCATCGCCAGCAGCAACTGCGCCTGATCGCGCAGCGGGTCGCCGAGATTCCCGCCGACGCGCCGGTGATTGTCGCCGGTGATTTCAATGACTGGCGCCAGCGCGCCGATCTCGCCCACTGCGGGCTGCGGGAAGTGTTTATCGAAACCCACGGCAAGCCGGCCCGCACCTTCCCGGCGCGCCTGCCGCTGCTGCCGCTGGACCGCATCTATGTGCGCAACCTCAAGGTGCATCAGCCCCAAGTCCTGACCAGCCGCCCGTGGTCACACTTGTCGGACCATGCGCCGCTGTCGGTGGAGATCGAGCTATGAACAGCGCACCACTGGAAAAGGTCGCGGTGGAACACATCGCGACCGACCAACCGCCGGACGATGCCGTGGCCCGGGATCTGGATTACGGCTGGCAGAGCGGTAACCAGATCGAGTTGCTGGAGAACGGCGAGGCCTACTTTCCCAAAGTGTTCGAGGCGATGCGCCAGGCCCAGCGGGAGATCTTGCTGGAGACCTTTATCCTTTTCGAAGACAAGGTCGGCCACGAGCTCAAAGGCATTTTGATCGAGGCGGCGCAGCGTGGCGTCAAGGTCGTCGCCAGCCTCGATGGCTTTGGTTGTGGCGAGCTGACACCGGGGTTTCTCAGCGAATTGAGCCAGGCCGGCGTGACCGTGCAGATGTTCGACCCGGCGAGCAAGACATTGGGTTTTCGCACCAACTGGTTTCGCCGCTTGCACCGCAAGATTGTGGTGGTGGATGCCAATGTGGCGTTTATCGGCGGGATCAATTTCTCGGCGGATCACCTGGGGGATTTCGGCCCCGAGGCCAAGCAGGATTATGCCGTGCAGGTGCAGGGCCCGGCAGTCGCCGACCTGCATCATTTCGCCCTCGCACAAAGTGGCCGGCGTGTGCGCAAGCGGCGCGGCTGGCGGCGCGAGCAACGCCCGTCGCCATGGGCTGCCGGCGAAGGCGATGGCCTGGTACGGCTGATCTACCGGGACAATCTGCAACACCGTACCGATATCGAAGAGGCCTACCTGCACGCCCTGCGCAAGGCCGAGCGGCGGGTGGTGATCGCCAACGCCTATTTCTTTCCCGGCTACCGCCTGCTGCGGGAAATTCGTAATGCCGCGCGGCGCGGCGTGCACGTGCAGTTGATCATGCAGGGCCAGCCGGATGTGCTGCTGGCCAAGCTGGCGGCACGCATGCTCTATGACTATTTGCTCAAGGAAGGCGTGGTGATCCACGAGTACTGCCAGCGTCCGTTGCACGGCAAGGTGGCGCTGGTGGATGAAGAGTGGAGCACGGTGGGTTCGAGCAATCTCGACCCGTTGAGCCTGTCACTGAACCTGGAGGCGAATGTGCTGGTTCGTGATCGTGCCTTCAACCAGCAGTTGTTCGAGCGCCTGGAATATCTGAGCCAGAACCACTGCAAGACCATGCCGGAAAACCGCGCGCCTCGCGGCTGGTTCTGGCGGGTGACCGTAGGTTTCGTGGTGTTCCATGTGCTGCGGCATTTTCCGTCGTGGACCGGCTGGTTGCCGGCCCACAAGCCGAGGTTGAAACCCTTCGTTCTTGAGGAGCGTGCGGATCATGACCCAAGCTCGCATCGCTGAAGAAAGCGCTCGCCCCGGCTTCTTGAAACGCTGGAAAAAACCGCTGACGGTGGTGTTTTTCCTGGTGCTGATCGTGTTGTTCACCCTGCTCGCCCGGCGTATCGACTGGAGCGAAGTGCTCGACACCCTGGGCGACTTCAAGCTGCGCACGCTGCTCATCGCGGGTGCGCTGACCCTGTGCAGTTTCCTGGTGTATTCGTGCTTCGACCTGATCGGCCGCACCTACATCCGCCAGCCGTTGGGCTGGAAGCAGATTTTGCCGGTGGGCATCATCAGCTATGCGTTCAACCTCAACCTGAGCGCGTGGGTAGGTGGCATCGCCATGCGCTATCGGTTGTATTCCCGACTCGGGGTGAGCAACGGGAACATCGCGAAGATCCTTGGCTTGAGCCTGGCCACCAACTGGTTCGGCTACATGGCGATCGCCGGCGCGGTATTCAGCAGCGGGCTGGTGACATTGCCGCCGGGGTGGAAGCTCAGCAGCGGTGCGTTGCAAGGCGTCGGCGTGCTGTTGGTACTGGCGAGCCTGGGTTACCTGCTGGCCTGTCGCTTGTCGAAAAAGCGCGCATGGTCGATACGCGGGATTGAAATCAGCCTGCCGTCGCTGCGCATGGCAGTGTTGCAGTTGGCGCTCGGCGCGCTGAACTGGTCGCTGATGGCAGCAGTGATTTTTACCCTGCTGCCCAAGCAGCTGGATTACCCCGTGGTGCTCGGGGTGTTGCTGATCAGCAGCATTGCCGGGGTGGTCACGCATATCCCGGCAGGGCTGGGTGTGCTGGAGGCAGTGTTCATTGCCTTGCTGCAGCACGAAGCGTCCCGCGGCAGTCTGCTCGCGGGGCTGATCGCCTACCGCGCGATCTACTTCATCCTGCCGTTGCTGGTGGCCCTGGTGATGTACCTCGCGGTCGAAGCCAAGGCCAAGGCATTGCGCGTGAAGAAAACGCCTACGACTGGATGATGCTCAAGCGCTCGCCCACCACCATCTCGGTAATCCAGTCCACCAGGATCGAGGTGTAGGCCTGCTGGGAAACCGGATCACTCAGGGAATGATCCGCACCGTCGATAATCCGGTGAGTCAGCGAATGCGTCTGCTGGCAGGCGGCGCGGTAGCTCATGATGGTGGCGTGGGGCACGTGGTCGTCGGTCTCCGACTCCACGATCAACACATCACCGGTAAACGCCGCGCAAGCATGCAGGGCGCGATTGGTTTCGGCGTGCACAAAGGTGCCGCGATAATCCATCAGGTCGGCTTTATCGAGGTCGCGCTTGGGCTTGAGCCATTCCTGGTCGCGGTACAGCGCCGGCACCCGCAAAGCCAGCCAGCGCACGGGGCGCAGCGAAGTGAGGATGGCGGCCAGGTAACCGCCGTAGCTGGTGCCCACCACCGCCACCGCCGAGGTGTCGATGGCCGGGTGTGACAACAGGCGGTCGTAGGCCGCGAGCAGGTCGCGCAGGTTGTCTTCGCGGGTGACGCGGGATAACGGAATGCCGTTGCCGGCATGGCCGCGCAGGTCGAATGTAAGGCATACACAACCGAGCCCGGCGATACCCTTGGCGCGTTCCAGGTCACGCTCCTGGCTCCCGCCCCAGCCGTGCACAAACAACACCCCCGGTACTTTCGATTTGGGACTGAGGAAGGTCCCGCTCATCTGTTCGTCGTCGATATCAATGGCAATGGTTTCGCTTCTAGCCGTCATAGGATTTGACCGTCACGTACTTGAGAAGAAAGTCGCTGTTTTCTGCCGGGCCCCGGTACACCTCGATCGCGTCAGCCGGCAGTGGCTGGTCGACGTAGGTTTCTACCGACGAGACATAAATCGCCCGCAGCCCGGGATTGTTGACGAAGCTTTGCAGCGCCGCGACTTCCGCGCTGCTGGCCCCGCCCATGCGCCAGGATTGCTCGAGCACGCCGCTGCGGCGTTGGCCGTCGCTGTCCAGGCCCTGGGCGATGTCGTAATTGCGCCGCGAGGCGTAGAACCCGGGATAGGCCTCATCCGCCGCGTTATCGAAGACCTGCGCTTGCTGGATGGCCAGGCGCACGTCAGCGGGCAGGTCGAGCTTGAGCAGGTCTTCGTAGTAGCCCTGGACCACCAACAGGTTGGAACCACCATAGACCTCTTCGCCCTGCCCGTCCCGGGTCAGGTATTGATCGCCGCAGTAGCTGATGACGTGATCGCCGATAAAGCTCTGGCCGACACTGTGGGTGACCACGTCACTCAGGTCCTGCTCCAGCACCACGCCGTCGCTGAACAATTGCGCCGCATCAGGGCGCGCGAGGATGGCGTCGAACTCGTCGAGGCTGCGGATCACTTCCTGGCCGCGACCGGCGCAGGCATGCACAGGCTTGAGACGGATCGGCCCGGTGTACAGCAAATGGGTCGCCGCCGGCCGCGCATCTTCCAGGGCGTGCACACTCAACCCATCCAGCACCACATTGCGGATGCGCTCGGAAAAAAGCGGCGACCAGCCTTCGGGCGCAACCGCGTTTTTATTCAGCAAACCGTGGCTGATGGCCTTGGTGCAGATGAAATCGTGATCGACGTAGCCGCCCCACAAATCCTCAGGGCCTTTGACGCCGAATTGCCGCGCCTGGGCCGCGCCGACCAGCGTCTGAGTGGGCAATAGATAGAGGTCGCGCCCACTGTGCAGCTCAGGGTTATAGCTGCCGCCATATTTGAGCCCGAGGACGTGCGCCAGCCAACGGGCCAGGGCGCGGTTGGTCTCCACTTCGTGCAATGGCGCTTGCGGACGGATTGAATGCGCCACCACGATTTTTTTGCGATTTGTCGGGGTCATGCGTCCCCCTTGGCTCTGCTGCCATGTGTGTAAGGAAACGGTAGCAGGGATCAAGCCAAGGCGGCGTTTGTTTAAACGCGCGGGGAATCAATCAGTTGCGGGAAAAGCGATAGCACTTGGCCTGTTTTATTCTGCACGAAGTGCTCAAGGTGTCGCGGCGTTCTGCACGATTCAGGCTTGGGCCTTGGTTGGCGTCACGCCGAAACGGCTGCGGTAGTCGCTTGGCGCCAGCCCGGTGATTTTCTTGAAGGTGGCGCGGAAGGCGCCGGGGTCCTGGTAACCCACGGTCCAGGCAATGTGATCAATGGTGCCGTTGGTGAACTCGAGCATCTGCCGCGCCTTACCCACTCGCAGGTGCTGGCAGTATTCGGTGGGTTTCAACCCCGTAGCGGCGCGAAACCGTCGCAGGAAGGTGCGTTCCTCAAGTCCCGCCTCCTGCGCCATGGCAGCCAACGAAACATCCACCGCACCGCTGGCCTGCAGCCAATGTTGCACCTTGAGAATCGCAGCGTCGCCATGGGCAAGGATCGGCGCAAAGTTACTGCCGCACTCACTGGCGCTGTCACTGTGTTCGATCACCAGGAAACGCGCGGTGCTGGCAGCGATGCTCGGGCCGAGCAAACGGTCCACCAGGCGCAGGCCCAATTCGGACCAGGCCATGAGGCCGGCGGTGGTGATCAAGTCGCCGTCGTCGACGATGGGTTTGTCGGCTTCCAGGCGAATCGCCGGATAACGGGCGGCGAAGGTTTTCGCCGACGTCCAGTGCGTGGTGGCGCTGCGACCGTCCAACAGGCCGCTTTCCGCCATCAGGATCGAGCCCACGCACACCCCGCCCAGAATGGTCCCGGACCGATGTTGCTGGCGCAGCCAATCCAGCAATTCGGCGGACGCCTGGCCCTCGGAAAAGCCGGCAATGGAGGGTGGAATCAGCAAGGCCGTCAACCTATCCCCGCTACCGGGCTCGCTATCGAATACACGGGTCGGCGCACCGCCTGTTTCAGCCTGCCAATGGCTGATGCGCAGGGACGGCAGTTGCTCCGACTGATGCTCGGTCGCAATCCGGTTGGCGACCGCGAACAGGTCGGTCAAGCCATGCACGGCGGCCATTTGCGCACCGCTGTAGATCAGCACGCCGAGTTCGACGATCGCCATTGTCAGTTTTCCCTCTGTTATTGTCGGTGCGGCCAATCCCCAGGCGTCACGCCAGCCAGGATACTGGACGCATCAACCCTCACAAGGAAACCAACATGGCCAAGCAAGCGCTCATCCTAATCGATATCCAGAACGACTACTTCCCCCAGGGCAAGTGGCCGCTAGACGGAGTGGACGCGGCGGCAGACAAGGCGCAGCAAGTGCTACAGGCATTTCGCCAGGCAGGCGATACGGTGATTCACGTACGCCACGAATTCACCTCCGACGATGCCCCCTTCTTCACCCCGGGCTCGGAAGGTGCACACCTGCACCCCAAGGTGCTGAACCAGGCCGACGAGCCGGTGGTGCTCAAGCATTTCGTCAATGCGTTCCGCGAAACCAACCTGCGGGCCCTGCTGGAACAACGCAGCATCACCGAACTGGTGGTGGTGGGCAGCATGAGCCATATGTGCATCGACGGCGTGGTGCGCGCCGCGTCGGACCTGGGCTACACCGTGACCGTGATCCACGATGCCTGCGCCACGCGGGACCTGGAATTCAATGGCAGCGTCGTGCCGGCAGCCCAGGTGCATGCGGCGTTTATGTCGTCGCTGGGGTTTGCTTATGCGAGCGTGGTATCGGCGGAACAGTTCTTGTCCGCCGATTGACCTTCTCCGCGCTTACCGGGTAGCGATGATGAACAGGCGCGGAAACGGCAGCAACACAGTGCCATCGGCCAGCGCTGGATAAGCCTTGGTGATCCGCGCCAGGTACTCGTCGAGGAAGGCGTTCCTTTCTGACTCGGTCAGGGGCGCCAGGAACGGACGCAATGCCGACCCCTTGAACCACTCCACCACCGCGGCAGAACCTGCCAGCGGATGGTGGTAAGTGGTGCGCCATACATCCACGGTGGAACAGTGTTGGCTCAGCAACTCAAAGTAGTAGCTCGCGGTATGGCGTTCATTGTGTTTGACGCTGCCGATCTTTGCGGCCCACGGGCCGTCCGCCGCGACTTCCCGCGCCAGCTTGTGGGCCGGCTCGTCAAGATTGTCGGGCGTCTGCACCGCCAGGGTGCCGCCGGGAGTCAGTTGATTGACTAAATGCGGATACAGCGTGGCGTGATCAGGCAGCCATTGCAGCGACGCATTGGCGAGGATGACGTCGAATTTCTGCGCCGGGTTCCAGGCGCCAATATCAGCCAATTCGAAGTTCAACGCGGGCAGGCGCTTGCGGGCGTCGACCAGCATGTCATCGGAACTGTCCATGCCGGTGACCACTGCCTGCGGAAAGCGATCAGCCAGGACTTCAGTCGAATTGCCCGGGCCGCAACCCAGGTCGACGGCGGTGCGCACATCACCCTCAGGGATGGCCGCTACCAGATCCCGGACGGGACGAGTGCGCTGTTGTTCGAACATCGAGTATTGCTTGGCTGACCAGGTCATTGCGGCATTCCTTCTTCTGTGAGGAGTGAGGACAGCCTAAATCTTGTGATCCATGAGAACAAATGCCACGATTGATCATCTCCCATACCTGAAAAGTATTCCTATGCTGGAGCTCAGGCAGCTCAGGGCCTTCGTCGCGATTGCCGAAGAAGGCTATATCACCCGCGCGGCAGAACGACTGGGCATGCAGCAACCGCCGCTGACCCGCCTGTTGCAAAGTCTTGAAGCCGAGTCGGGTGTGGTGCTGATGGAGCGCCTGCCACGAGGCGTGCGCCCGACCACTGCGGGGCTGGCCTTGCTGGAAGAGGCGCGGCATATCTTGGCCAGCGTCGATGGTGTGGCCGACATTGTGCGCCGCGCCGCCCGAGGTGAACGCGGACGCCTGGCGATTGGTTTCACCAGCTCTGCCGCCTTGCATCCGTTTGTGCCCAGCGTACTGCGCCTGTTTCGGGAAACCTTTGTCGGCGTTTCAGTGGTACTGGAAGAAGCCGGTACCGGTGAACTGCTGGACGCGTTGCTGCACGAAAAGCTCGACGCGGCGTTCATTCGCTCGCCGCTGAGCGGGACGCAGGCGTTGCAGGACCAGCCAATTCTGGTGGAGCCAATGTTGCTGGCGCTGCCTACCGACCACCCACTGGCTATCAACCCGTCGACGCCGCTGCCATTGGCGGCATTGGCCACCGAGGCGTTTGTGCTGTATCGGCGCCGGGTAGGGCTTGGGTTGTATGACGCGATTCTGGTGGCGTGTCGCGAAGCGGGTTTCAGCCCGCAAGTTGTGCAAGAGGCGCCGCGCATGACGGCGACGTTGAGCCTGGTGGCTGCGGGGCTTGGGGTTTCGATTGTGCCTGCCTCAATGCAACGGTTGCGGGGCGACGGGATTGTTTATCGGGAGCTTTCGGAGTGCCGGAGCCTGGTGGCGCCGTTGCACCTGGCTACCCGGGTAGGTGATACGTCGTCGGTATTGGAGAGGTTTCGGGAGTTGGTGGTGAGCGCCGCTTCTACTGACGTTTAGCGGATTGCCGTGTCCGCAATGAAAAACCCCCGGGGCCAAGGCCACCGGGGGTTTTCTGGTGTTACGCGACAGTTCGGGGTCTCAAGCGACCTTAGAACGGAATATCATCATCAAAGCTGTCGAAGTCGGCTGCCGGCTGAGGAGCGGCCTGCTGTGGCGCTGGACGCGACTCACGCTGTGGCTGCTGGGTTGGCTGCGGACGGGACTGCTGCTGTGGACGCGGCGCCGAGTTGGACATGCCGCCCTGGCCCTGTTGGTCGCCCTGTGGACGGCCGCCCAGCAGTTGCATGGTGCCTTGCATGTCGACCACGATTTCGGTGGTGTAACGCTTGATGCCGTCTTTTTCCCACTCGCGGGTTTGCAGCTTGCCTTCGATGTAGACCTGCGAACCTTTGCGCAGGTATTCACCGGCGATCTCTGCAACCTTGCCGAACATCGACACACGGTGCCATTCGGTTTTCTCGACCTTCTGGCCGGTTTGCTTGTCGGTCCACTGTTCGCTGGTCGCCAGACTCAGGTTGGTCACGGCGTTACCGTTCGGCAAGTAGCGAACTTCGGGATCCTGGCCGCATGTACCGACCAATATGACTTTGTTAACCCCACGGGCCATAACGTTCTCCTAGGCTGGGCGCGCTGTCGGCACTGGGTTGACCAGTTGCTCGAGCGTCGCGCGATCCAATAATTCGGTGTCCAATTTGATGTAAATGGCCGCCTCTTCAGCAACCACGACTGCATCTGTTACCCCAACGACGGCCTTCAGGCGCTCTACCAGACCGGCTTCACGAATCGCTTCGGGCGATAACGGCAGACGCAGGCTTGTGACGTATGGGGGTTCGCGCATGGTAACAGCAAAGGCCAGCCAAAGTGCAGCCAGCCCGGCGCATCCAAGGAACACAACCGACAAACCGCCATGCTGGAACATCCAGCCGCCCATGATCCCGCCCAGTGCAGAACCGAGGAACTGGCTGGTGGAATACACGCCCATCGCCGTGCCTTTGCCGCCGGCCGGTGAAACCTTACTGATCAGCGAAGGCAGTGAAGCCTCCAGCAGGTTGAACGCGGTGAAGAACACCACCGTGCCGATCACCAGCGCCCGCAGGCTGTCGCCGAACTGCCAGAAGAATAGCTCAGTGAGCATCAATGTCGCGACGGCGCCCAGCAGAACTCGTTTCATTTTGCGTTTCTTCTCGCCGTAGATGATGAACGGGATCATGGCGAAGAACGAAATCAGCAGCGCGGTCAGGTACACCCACCAGTGCTGCTCCTTGGGCAGCCCGGCTTTTTGTACCAGGGCCAGGGGCAAGGCGACGAAGCTGCACATCAGCATTGCGTGTAATACGAAGATACCCAAATCCAGGCGCAACAGGTCCGGGTGCTTGAGTGTCGGCAGCAATGCCTGCTTGGCGACGCCCGACTCACGGTGCTGCAACGGCCCCGTGGAATGCGGAACCATGAAGGCGACGATCACGATGCCGAACAGCGCCATGCCACCCGTCGCCAGGAACAGACCGTGCAAGCCGAACGCGCGGGTCAGCAGCGGGCCGACTACCATCGCCACGGCGAATGAAAGACCGATGGTCATGCCGATCATCGCCATGGCCTTGGTACGGTGTTGTTCGCGGGTCAGGTCGGAGAGCAGTGCCATGACGGCGGCGGAAATCGCGCCGGCGCCTTGCAGGACGCGTCCGGCGATCACGCCCCAGATCGAGTCGGCATTGGCCGCAAGCACACTGCCCAGGGCGAAGACGATCAGGCCGAGGTAGATCACCGGCCGGCGGCCGATGCGGTCGGAAATGACGCCGAACGGAATCTGAAACAGCGCCTGGGTCAGGCCATAGGCGCCAATCGCCAGGCCGATCAGGGCCGGGGTCGCTCCTGCGAGATCCATTCCATAGGTTGCCAGCACCGGCAACACCATAAACATGCCAAGCATACGGAATGCGAACACCAGGGCCAGACCGCTTGCTGCGCGGGTCTCGCTGCCACTCATGCGTTCGCTGTGGGGATCGTGCATGGATAAACCTCGTGTGAACCGGCGGCGATTCTACCAGTCCCATCGATTGAGAGGGTATATGCGGCGCTTTGCCGCGCAGCTTTCATGTAAGGCTGCACCCGGCACTTTGACAGTGTATATTCATCCAGTCTTTAGCCGTATACTCCTGCATTATTTACGCCCGCCGTGCGAGGCCATCTTGGACAAGATCCTGATTCGTGGGGCTCGAACCCACAACCTGAAGAACATCGACCTGACCCTGCCACGGGACAAACTGATCGTCATCACCGGCTTGTCCGGGTCCGGCAAGTCGTCCCTGGCGTTTGACACGCTGTACGCCGAAGGCCAGCGCCGCTATGTGGAATCCCTGTCGGCCTATGCCCGCCAGTTCCTGTCGATGATGGAAAAGCCCGACGTCGACACCATTGAAGGCCTGTCGCCTGCGATTTCCATCGAACAGAAATCCACCTCCCACAACCCGCGTTCCACCGTGGGCACCATCACCGAGATCTACGACTACCTGCGCCTGCTGTATGCCCGCGTCGGTATTCCCCGCTGCCCGGACCACGACATTCCCCTGGAAGCCCAGACCGTCAGCCAGATGGTCGACCTGGTGCTGGCCCAGCCGGAAGGCGCCAAGCTGATGCTGCTGGCACCGGTGATTCGCGAGCGCAAGGGTGAACACCTTTCGGTCTTTGAAGAACTGCGTGCCCAGGGTTTCGTGCGTGCCCGCATCAACGGCAAGCTCTACGAGCTGGACGAAGCGCCGAAGCTGGATAAACAGAAAAAGCACTCGATTGATGTGGTCGTCGACCGTTTCAAGGTGCGTGCCGATTTGCAGCAGCGCCTGGCGGAGTCTTTCGAGACCGCGCTGAAGCTGGCAGACGGTATCGCCCTGGTGGCGCCGATGGACGACGAACCCGGGGAAGAAATCATCTTCTCCGCGCGCTTCGCCTGCCCGATCTGCGGCCATGCCATCAGCGAGCTGGAACCGAAGCTGTTTTCCTTCAACAACCCGGCCGGCGCTTGCCCGACCTGTGATGGCCTGGGGGTTAAGCAATTCTTCGACATCAAGCGCCTGGTCAACGGTGACCTCACACTGGCGGAGGGTGCGATACGTGGCTGGGACAGGCGTAACGTCTATTACTTCCAGATGCTGGGGTCGTTGGCTTCGCACTACAAGTTCAGCCTGGAAGTGCCGTTCAACGAACTGCCCGCCGAACAGCAGAAATTCATCCTGCATGGCAGCGGTTCACAAAACGTCGACTTCAAGTATTTGAACGACCGTGGCGATATCGTCAAACGCTCGCACCCGTTCGAAGGCATCGTGCCGAACCTGGAGCGGCGCTACCGCGAGACGGAGTCCGCCAGCGTGCGCGAGGAGCTGGCCAAGTTCCTCAGCACCCAGCCTTGCCCGGATTGCCGTGGCACACGCCTGCGCCGTGAGGCGCGGCATGTGTGGGTTGGCGAGAAGACCCTGCCGGCAGTGACCAACCTGCCGATTGGCGATGCCTGCGAATACTTCGGCACGCTGAAACTGACGGGCCGCCGCGGGGAAATTGCCGACAAGATCCTCAAGGAGATTCGTGAACGGCTGCAGTTCCTGGTCAACGTGGGCCTGGACTACCTGTCGCTGGACCGCAGTGCCGACACGCTTTCCGGCGGTGAAGCCCAGCGGATTCGCTTGGCCAGCCAGATCGGTGCCGGCCTGGTGGGCGTGTTGTACATCCTCGATGAACCGTCGATTGGATTGCATCAACGGGACAACGACCGCTTGCTGGGCACGCTGAAGCACCTGCGGGACATCGGCAATACGGTGATCGTGGTCGAGCACGATGAAGACGCGATTCGCCTGGCCGATTATGTGGTCGATATCGGCCCGGGAGCGGGCGTTCACGGTGGGCATATTGTCGCCGAGGGCACGCCGGCTGAAGTAATGGCGCATCCTGACTCGCTGACCGGTAAGTACCTGTCGGGTCGCGTGAAGATCGCCGTGCCGGCCAAACGCACCCCGCGCAACAAGAAGATGGCACTGCACCTCAAGGGCGCGCGTGGCAACAACCTGCGCAATGTCGACCTGGAGATCCCGCTGGGCCTGCTGACCTGTGTGACCGGTGTATCCGGTTCGGGCAAATCAACGCTGATCAACAACACGCTGTTCCCGTTGAGTGCCACTGCACTGAACGGCGCGACCACCCTGGAAGCCGCCGCTCACGACAGCATCAAGGGCCTGGAACACCTGGACAAGGTGGTCGATATCGACCAAAGCCCGATTGGCCGCACACCGCGCTCCAACCCGGCGACCTACACCGGGCTGTTCACGCCGATTCGCGAGCTGTTCGCCGGCGTGCCGGAATCGCGCTCCCGTGGCTACGGGCCTGGCCGGTTCTCGTTCAACGTCAAGGGCGGCCGCTGCGAAGCGTGCCAGGGCGATGGCTTGATCAAGGTGGAGATGCACTTCCTGCCGGACATCTACGTGCCGTGCGACGTGTGCAAGAGCAAGCGCTACAACCGCGAAACCCTGGAGATCAAGTACAAGGGCAAGAGCATCCACGAAACCCTCGAGATGACGATCGAGGAAGCGCGGGTGTTCTTCGACGCGGTACCGGCCCTGGCGCGCAAGCTGCAGACACTGATGGATGTTGGCCTGTCGTACATCAAGCTGGGTCAGTCGGCGACGACGCTGTCGGGTGGCGAGGCCCAGCGGGTCAAGCTGTCTCGCGAGCTGTCCAAGCGTGATACCGGCAAGACGCTGTACATCCTCGACGAGCCGACCACAGGCCTGCACTTCGCGGATATTCAGCAATTGCTGGATGTGCTGCATCGCCTGCGTGACCACGGCAATACGGTGGTAGTGATCGAGCACAATCTGGATGTGATCAAGACCGCCGACTGGCTGGTGGACCTGGGGCCGGAAGGCGGTTCCAAAGGTGGGCAGATCATTGCGGTCGGCACACCGGAGCAAGTCTCGGAGATGAAGCAGTCTCACACCGGCTTCTACCTCAAGCCTCTGCTGGCTCGCGACAAGGACTGATTGTTCAGCCCCACGAAAAAGCCCCTGTCACCGTGTAAGTGACAGGGGCTTTTTAGTAGCTGGAGGAATCAGAACTGCGATTGCAGGTAATTCTCCAGGCCAATCAGCTTGATCAGGCCCAACTGCTTTTCCAGCCAGTAGGTGTGATCCTCTTCGGTGTCATTCAACTGCACCCGCAGGATTTCCCGCGTGACGTAGTCGTTGTGCTGCTCGCAGAGCTCAATGCCCTTGCAGAGCGCGGCACGGACCTTGTACTCAAGGCGCAAGTCGCTGGCGAGCATCTCAGGCACCGTGGTGCCGGTATCCAGGTCGTCGGGACGCATACGGGGCGTGCCTTCGAGCATCAGGATACGGCGCATCAGTGCGTCGGCGTGCTGTGCCTCTTCTTCCATTTCATGGTTGATACGCTCGTAGAGCTCGGTAAAGCCCCAGTCTTCGTACATCCGCGAGTGAATGAAATATTGGTCACGAGCTGCCAGTTCGCCCGTCAGCAACGTGTTGAGGTAATCGATTACGTCGGGGTGACCTTGCATCGCCCTACATCTCCCTGCTTGAAAGTCTGTAGTTTGAACCATGATGACCCGGAGGTCACGGGACCAATGGCAGAAAAGTGAAGATTTCCGGTGAAAAGTAGCTTAAATAACGCAAAAACCGCCCAAATGAGGGCGGTTCTGCTTATCGTTTAGAGTCAGTTAAGCGATACACCCAGTGCAGATGCGATCCCTTCTCCATAAGCCGGGTCGGCCTTGAAGAAGTACTGCAACTGGCGCTGCACCACGTCGCTGGAAACACCCGCCATTGCGCCGGCGATATTGTTGATCAGCAGGGCTTTCTGCTCATCGTTCATCAGGCGGAACAGCGCGCCGGCATGGCTGTAGTAGTCGGTATCTTCGCGGTGATCGTAACGATCAGCCGCACCGCTCAGGGCCAAGGCTGGCTCGGCGTACTGAGGAGCCTGCTTCGGCGCATCGGCGTAGCTGTTTGGCTCGTAATTGGGGGCCGCACCACCATTGGAGCCGAATGCCATCGAACCATCACGCTGGTAGCTGTTGACTGGGCTGCGTGGCGCATTCACCGGCAGTTGCTGGTGATTGGTACCTACGCGGTAGCGATGGGCATCGGCGTAAGCGAACACGCGCCCTTGCAGCATGCGGTCTGGCGACAGGCCAACACCCGGGACCATGTTGCTTGGACCGAAAGCCGCCTGTTCAACTTCAGCGAAGTAGTTCAGCGGGTTGCGGTTCAGTTCCAGCTCACCCACTTCGATCAGCGGGAACTCTTTCTGCGACCAGGTCTTGGTCACGTCGAACGGGTTTTCGTAGTGAGCGTTGGCCTGGGCCTCAGTCATGATCTGAATGCACACGCGCCATTTCGGGAAGTCACCACGCTCAATAGCACCGAACAGATCGCGCTGAGCGTAATCAGGGTCGGTACCCGCCAGGCGTGCAGCGTCAGCCGGCGCCAGGTTCTTGATACCTTGCTTGGTCTTGTAGTGCCACTTCACCCAGTGACGCTCGCCTTTGGCGTTAATCAAGCTGTAGGTGTGACTGCCGAAGCCGTGCATGTGACGGTAGCCGTCCGGGATGCCACGGTCCGAAAACAGGATGGTGACCTGGTGCAGCGCCTCAGGGGAGTGCGACCAGAAGTCCCACATCATCTGTGCACTTTTCAGGTTGCTTTGCGGCAGGCGCTTTTGAGTGTGGATAAAGTCGGGAAACTTCAGCGGGTCGCGGATGAAGAACACCGGGGTGTTGTTACCAACGATGTCCCAGTTGCCTTCTTCGGTGTAGAACTTCAACGCGAAACCACGCGGGTCGCGCTCAGTATCAGCCGAACCACGCTCGCCACCCACCGTGGAGAAGCGCAGGAAAGTCGGGGTTTGCTTGCCCACAGAATCGAACAGCTTGGCGCTGGTGTACTGCGTGATGTCTTGAGTGACGGTGAAGGTACCGTAAGCGCCCGAGCCTTTGGCGTGTACACGACGCTCAGGAATGTTTTCACGGTTGAAGTGAGCGAGCTTCTCGATCAGGTGAAAGTCGTCGAGCAGCAGCGGGCCGCGTGGACCGGCGGAACGGGAATTCTGGTTATCCGCGACAGGTGCGCCGCTGGCGGTAGTAAGGGTTTTATTCTGGCTCATGCTCAATCTTCCTCAGGTCAGTCTTGGAACTGCCGGCTAATCGGCTTGGAGCGATTATTGACCAGGAAGATGACACCATCAAATTTATTAAATCATACCCACCGATAGAAATTAACTAACGATACATCCGAACGGATATCAAAAGTTGCTGCACGGGATGAACGTGTATTCGCTCGAGGTAATTCCAGTTTTCAACGCGCACAAAAAACCGGGCACTAGGCCCGGTTCTTCGTTACAGACTGACGTCTTACTCAGCGGATACAGCTTCACCGCCAACTGGACGATCGATCAGCTCAACGTACGCCATAGGCGCGTTGTCACCAGCGCGGAAACCGCACTTGAGGATGCGCAGGTAGCCACCCTCACGGGTAGCGTAACGCTTGCCCAGGTCGTTGAAGAGCTTACCAACGATAGCTTTCGAACGAGTACGGTCGAAAGCCAGACGGCGGTTAGCCAGGCTGTCTGTCTTGGCCAAAGTAATCAGCGGCTCAGCAACGCGACGCAGTTCTTTAGCTTTCGGCAGTGTAGTTTTGATCAGCTCGTGCTCGAACAGCGACACCGCCATGTTCTGGAACATAGCCTTACGGTGCGAGCTGGTACGGCTCAGGTGACGACCACTTTTACGATGACGCATGGTTCATTCCTTACCAAACTCACGTTCGGTGATTACGACGATCAGGCAGTCGCCTTGTCGTCCTTCTTAAGACTTGCAGGCGGCCAGTTGTCGAGGCGCATGCCGAGGGACAGACCGCGGGAGGCCAGAACGTCCTTGATTTCAGTCAAGGATTTCTTGCCCAGGTTCGGAGTCTTCAACAGTTCTACTTCGGTGCGCTGAATCAGATCACCGATGTAGTAAATGTTTTCCGCCTTAAGGCAGTTAGCCGAACGTACAGTCAGTTCCAGATCGTCAACCGGGCGAAGCAGGATCGGATCGATCTCGTCTTCCTGCTCGATTACCACTGGTTCGCTGTCACCCTTGAGGTCGACGAACGCAGCCAACTGCTGTTGCAGAATGGTTGCAGCGCGGCGGATAGCCTCTTCAGGATCCAGAGTACCGTTGGTTTCCAGATCAATAACCAGCTTGTCCAGGTTAGTACGCTGTTCGACACGGGCGTTTTCCACCACGTATGCGATACGGCGAACCGGGCTGAACGAAGAGTCGAGCTGCAAGCGACCAATGCTGCGGCTTTCGTCTTCATCGCTCTGACGCGAGTCGGCCGGTTCATAACCACGACCACGAGCTACGGTGAGCTTCATGTTCAGGGCGCCGTTAGACGCCAGGTTAGCGATTACGTGATCGGGATTAACGATCTCGACATCATGATCCAGCTGAATATCGGCAGCGGTAACCACCCCCGAACCCTTCTTCGACAAGGTCAGCGTAACTTCGTCACGGCCGTGCAGCTTGATAGCCAGACCTTTAAGGTTCAACAGGATTTCAATTACGTCTTCCTGTACACCTTCGATGGCGCTGTACTCGTGGAGCACACCGTCAATCTCGGCCTCGACTACTGCACAGCCGGGCATTGAGGACAACAGGATGCGGCGCAGCGCGTTGCCCAGGGTGTGGCCAAAACCACGCTCGAGAGGCTCGAGAGTGATCTTGGCGCGGGTTGGACTGACAACCTGCACATCAATGTGACGGGGTGTCAGGAACTCATTTACCGAAATCTGCATGGATGCACCTATTTTCTAGCCCTTACTTGGAGTAGAGCTCGACAATCAGGCTTTCGTTGATGTCGGCGGACAGATCACTGCGAGCAGGAACGTTCTTGAAAACGCCCGACTTCTTCTCAGTGTCTACTTCTACCCATTCTACGCGGCCACGTTGGGCACACAGATCGAGAGCTTGGACAATGCGAAGTTGATTTTTTGCTTTCTCGCGAATCGCGACCACGTCACCAGCACGAACCTGGTACGACGGGACGTTAACGGTTTGGCCGTTTACGCTGACGGATTTGTGCGATACCAGCTGACGGGATTCGGCACGAGTCGAACCAAAGCCCATACGGTATACAACGTTGTCCAGACGGCATTCGAGCAGTTGCAGCAGGTTTTCACCGGTTGCACCTTTCTTGCCAGCAGCTTCTTTGTAGTAGCCGCTGAACTGACGCTCGAGAACGCCGTAGATACGACGGACCTTCTGCTTTTCACGCAGTTGGGTGCCGTAGTCGGACTGGCGACCGCGGCGTTGGCCGTGGATACCAGGTGCTGCTTCAATGTTGCACTTCGATTCGATCGCGCGCACGCCGCTCTTCAGAAAGAGATCGGTGCCTTCACGACGAGCGAGTTTGCATTTTGGACCAATGTAACGAGCCATTCTTTACAATCTCCTGGATTACACGCGGCGCTTCTTCGGCGGACGGCACCCGTTGTGCGGGATTGGCGTCACGTCGGTGATGCTGGCGATCTTATAGCCACAGCCGTTCAATGCACGGACAGCAGACTCACGACCTGGACCTGGACCTTTGACGTTGACGTCGAGGTTTTTCAGGCCATATTCCAGCGCAGCTTGACCAGCACGTTCAGCAGCTACTTGAGCAGCAAACGGGGTGGACTTGCGGGAACCGCGGAAACCCGAACCACCGGAGGTAGCCCAAGAAAGCGCGTTACCTTGACGGTCGGTGATGGTCACGATTGTGTTGTTAAAAGATGCATGGATGTGGGCGATGCCATCAACCACTGTCTTTTTAACTTTTTTACGAGGACGAGCAGCAGGTTTTGCCATGATTAATTTCCTGTCGATTCGCGTGGGCGATTACTTGCGGATCGGCTTACGCGGACCTTTACGGGTACGCGCGTTAGTCTTGGTACGCTGACCGCGTACTGGAAGACCACGACGATGACGCAGACCACGGTAGCAACCGAGGTCCATCAAACGCTTGATTTTCATGTTGATTTCGCGACGCAGGTCACCTTCAGTGGTGAACTTCGCCACTTCGCCACGCAACAGCTCAATCTGCTCGTCGCTCAGATCCTTGATCTTTGCGGCTGGGTTTACCCCAGTATCTGCGCAAATTTTCTGCGCAGTAGTGCGACCAACACCATAGATGTAGGTCAGCGAGATAACAGTGTGCTTGTTATCTGGAATGTTAACGCCTGCAATACGGGCCATTCAGTGGGACTCCAATTGACAGCTACCTACGCCCCGGAAGCCAAGAAATAGGGCGCGAGATAATATCGCTGTAATAACAAATAATCAACCCGGCAGCGCACTAGCTGCCGGGCTTCAAGCGGATCACACTCAGCCTTGGCGCTGTTTGTGACGCGGTTCCGCGCTGCAAATTACTCGAACAACACCTTCGCGGCGAATAATCTTGCAGTTACGGCACAGCTTTTTCACCGATGCACGAACTTTCATCACCAACTCCTCGAACCTTATGGGTACTCAGCGCAACATGCCGCTGCCGTAACCCTTCAGGTTGGCTTTCTTCATCAGGGATTCGTACTGGTGCGAAACGAGGTGCGATTGTACTTGGGACATGAAGTCCATCACAACCACGACGACGATCAGCAACGAGGTCCCGCCAAGGTAGAACGGAACGTTTGCTGCAACCACCAGGAACTGGGGCAACAGGCAGACGGCCGTCATATATAGAGCACCGAACATGGTCAAGCGAGTCAGAACGCCATCAATGTAGCGCGCAGACTGCTCACCTGGACGAATACCCGGAATAAAGGCACCGGACTTCTTCAGGTTTTCCGCTACGTCTTTCGGATTGAACATCAACGCCGTATAGAAGAAGCAGAAGAAAATAATCCCTGCACTAAACAGCAGAATATTCAACGGCTGACCAGGAGCGATCGACTGCGAGATGTCCTGCAACCAGCCCATACCTTCAGACTGACCGAACCAGGCACCCAACGAAGCCGGAAACAGCAAAATGCTGCTCGCGAAAATGGCAGGAATAACCCCGGCCATGTTCACTTTCAGCGGCAGGTGGCTGGTCTGCGCGGCAAAGACCTTGCGGCCCTGCTGACGCTTGGCGTAGTGAACAGCAATACGACGCTGGCCACGCTCAATGAACACCACAAAACCGATAATCGCTACTGCCAACAAACCGATGGCAACCAGGGCGAAGATATTGATATCACCCTGACGTGCAGACTCGAAAGACTGCCCAATCGCTCTCGGAAGACCGGCAACGATACCTGCGAAAATCAACATCGAGATACCGTTACCAACACCACGCTCAGTAATCTGCTCACCCAGCCACATCATGAACATCGCACCAGCCACAAATGTGGATACCGCGACGAAATGGAAGCCAAAGTCACCAGTGAACGCAACACCCTGCCCGGCCAGGCCAACGGACATGCCGATAGCCTGGACCAGGGCGAGGATGACAGTGCCGTAGCGGGTGTACTGGCTTATCTTGCGACGGCCAGCTTCACCTTCCTTCTTCAACTGCTCCAACTGCGGACTGACGGCGGTCATCAGTTGCATGATGATCGATGCCGAGATGTACGGCATGATCCCCAGTGCAAAGATGCTCATCCGTTCCAGCGCGCCGCCGGAAAACATGTTGAACAAGCTAAGAATGGTCCCCTCATTCTGTCGAAACAGGTCTGCGAGTCGGTCCGGGTTGATACCTGGAACCGGGATGTGTGCGCCTATTCGGTAGACGATAATCGCCAGGAACAGAAAACGCAGACGAGCCCAAAGTTCAGACATACCGCCTTTGCCGAGCGCTGAGAGAGCACCTTGCTTAGCCATTTATTCCTCGAACTTGCCGCCAGCTGCTTCGATAGCCGAACGCGCACCTTTGGTGGCGCCGATTCCCTTGCCGATAGTGACAGCGCGAGTCACTTCACCGGACAGCATGATTTTCACACGCTGTACGTTGACGTTGATCACGTTGGCATCTTTCAGGGTCTGCACGGTAACGATGTCGCCTTCCACTTTGGCCAGCTCGGACAGACGCACTTCTGCGCGGTCCATGGCTTTCAGGGAAACGAAACCGAACTTCGGCAGGCGACGATGCAGCGGCTGTTGACCGCCTTCAAAGCCTGGAGCGATGGTGCCACCGGAGCGGGAGGACTGACCTTTGTGGCCACGGCCACCGGTCTTGCCCAAACCACTACCGATACCACGGCCCGGACGATGCTTTTCGCGACGGGAACCCGGCGCTGGACTCAGATCATTGAGTTTCATCGAATTAACCCTCGACACGCAGCATGTAGTAAGCCTTGTTGATCATCCCGCGATTCTCGGGAGTATCAAGTACTTCTACAGTGTGACCGATGCGACGCAGACCCAAACCCTTAACGCACAATTTGTGGTTAGGGATGCGGCCGGTCATGCTTTTGATCAGCGTTACTTTAACGGTAGCCATGATCAGAAGATCTCCTTGACGCTTTTGCCACGCTTGGCGGCAATGGATTCAGGAGACTGCATTGCTTTCAAACCCTTGAAAGTGGCGTGAACCACGTTCACCGGGTTAGTCGAGCCGTAGCACTTGGCCAGAACGTTCTGAACGCCAGCAACTTCGAGGACAGCACGCATAGCGCCGCCAGCGATGATACCGGTACCTTCAGAGGCAGGCTGCATGTACACCTTCGAAGCGCCGTGAGCGGACTTCATTGCGTACTGCAGAGTGGTGCCGTTCAGATCAACTTGGATCATGTTGCGACGAGCAGCTTCCATTGCCTTCTGGATCGCAGCAGGCACTTCACGTGACTTGCCACGGCCGAAGCCAACGCGTCCTTTACCATCACCTACCACGGTCAACGCGGTGAAAGTGAAGATACGGCCGCCTTTAACGGTTTTGGCTACGCGGTTAACTTGAACCAGCTTCTCAATGTAGCCTTCGTCGCGCTTTTGGTCGTTATTTGACATAACTTAGAACTCCAGCCCAGCTTCACGAGCAGCATCAGCCAGCGCTTTCACGCGGCCGTGGTACTTGAAGCCAGAGCGGTCGAAAGCCACTTGCGAGACGCCGGCGGCCTTAGCACGCGTAGCGACCAGCTGGCCAACCTTAGTGGCCGCGTCGATGTTGCCAGTGGCACCATCACGCAGTTCTTTATCCAAAGTCGAGGCGCTTGCCAGGACTTTGTTGCCGTCGGCCGAGATGACCTGGGCGTAGATGTGCTGCGACGAGCGGAACACGCAGAGACGCACGACTTCGAGTTCGTGCATTTTCAGGCGTGCTTTGCGAGCGCGACGCAGTCGAGTAACTTTTTTGTCGGTCATTTGCTATGCCCTACTTCTTCTTGGCTTCTTTACGACGGACGACTTCGTCCGCGTAGCGCACACCTTTGCCTTTGTACGGCTCTGGTGGACGGAAGTCGCGGATCTCAGCGGCCACCTGACCTACCAGCTGCTTATCAATACCCTTGATCAGGATATCGGTTTGGCTAGGGGTCTCAGCGGTGATGCCTTCCGGCAGTTCGTAATCCACTGGGTGCGAGAAGCCAAGGGCCAGGTTCAGAACCGTGCCTTTTGCTTGCGCTTTGTAACCAACACCGACCAGCTGGAGCTTGCGCTCGAAGCCTTGGCTTACGCCTTGGACCATGTTGTTTACCAACGCACGAGTGGTACCGGCCATTGCGCGAGTTTGTTGATCGCCATTGCGAGCAGCGAAACGCAGCTCACCAGCTTCTTCAACGATCTCAACGGACGAATGGATGTTCAGTTCCAGAGTGCCCTTGGCACCCTTCACCGAAAGCTGTTGGCCTGCGAATTTTACTTCGACACCGGCTGGCAGCTTAACGGGGTTCTTAGCGACGCGTGACATGCTTATCCCCCCTTAGAACACAGTGCAAAGAACTTCGCCGCCGACACCGGCAGCGCGCGCAGCACGATCCGTCATCACACCTTTGTTGGTGGAGACGATAGACACACCGAGACCGCCACGAACTTTTGGCAGATCATCAACGGACTTGTACTGACGCAGGCCTGGACGGCTAACGCGCTTCACTTCTTCGATGACCGGACGGCCTTCGAAGTACTTCAGCTCGATGGACAGCAGTGGTTTGATTTCGCTGCTGATCTGATAACCCGCAATGTAGCCTTCGTCTTTCAGGACTTTGGCAACAGCAACCTTCAACGTGGAAGATGGCATGCTTACGACGGACTTTTCAGCCATCTGGGCATTACGGATACGAGTTAGCATGTCCGCTAACGGGTCCTGCATACTCATGGCTAGACGCTCCTAATACAAAAAAATTAGCCTTGCGGCCATTACGTGTCGCCGAGAATCTCCGAGCACAAAACACACGGGCTCAGGCGAGCCGCGTATTTTAGACACACTCCGGAAATGAAACAAGCCCCAAAAGGGGCTTGTTCCAGATTCTAGGCCACCGGTGGTCAGTATCTTGCGATCCTGGCCACCGAGACTTCGAACGTACTTACCAGCTGGCTTTAACCAGACCTGGTACGTCACCACGCATTGCCGCTTCACGCAGTTTGTTACGGCCGAGGCCGAACTTGCGGTAAACGCCGTGTGGACGACCGGTCAGGCGGCAGCGGTTACGCATGCGCGAAGCGCTTGCGTCACGTGGCTGCTTCTGCAGAGCAACTGTAGCTTCCCAACGCGCTTCTGGACTTGCGTTCAGATCAACGATGATTGCTTTCAGTGCTGCACGCTTCTTGGCGTACTTGGCAACCGTGAGCTGACGCTTCAGCTCGCGGTTTTTCATGCTCATCTTGGCCATGGTCCTACTCCAATCAGTTGCGGAACGGGAATTTGAACGCACGCAGCAGAGCGCGGCCTTCATCATCGTTCTTGGCAGTGGTGGTCAGGGTGATGTCCAGACCGCGGAGAGCATCGATCTTGTCGTAGTCGATTTCCGGGAAGATGATCTGCTCTTTAACGCCCATGCTGTAGTTACCACGACCATCGAAGGACTTGGCATTCAGGCCGCGGAAGTCGCGGACCCGAGGCAGGGAGATCGACAGCAGACGATCCAGGAATTCGTACATACGCTCACGGCGCAGAGTCACTTTGACGCCGATCGGCCATCCTTCACGGACTTTAAAGCCAGCGATGGATTTGCGAGCGTAGGTCACAACGACTTTTTGGCCGGTGATCTTTTCCAGGTCAGCAACAGCGTGCTCGATGACTTTTTTGTCGCCGATCGCTTCGCCCAGACCCATGTTCAGGGTGATTTTGGTAACGCGCGGAACTTCCATCACGTTCGAAAGCTTAAGTTCTTCCTTAAGTTTCGGTGCGATTTCCTTCCGGTAAATCTCTTTTAGTCGTGCCATGGTCTTCTACCTAGCAGTGTTCAAGCATCAACCGCTTTTTGGGTCGACTTGAAGACACGAATTTTCTTACCGTCTTCTACTTTGAAACCAACGCGGTCAGCCTTGTTGGTTTCGCCGTTGAAGATGGCGACGTTAGAAGCGTGCAGTGGCGCTTCTTTCTCGACGATACCGCCTTGTACGCCCGACATCGGGTTAGGCTTGGTATGACGCTTGACCAGGTTCAGACCACCAACGACCAGACGGTCATCAGCAAGAACCTTCAGCACCTTACCGCGCTTACCTTTGTCTTTGCCGGCGATCACGATGATCTCGTCGTCACGACGAATCTTTTGCATGTCGGATCTCCTTACAGCACTTCTGGGGCGAGCGAGACGATCTTCATGAACTTCTCAGTACGAAGTTCACGGGTCACTGGCCCAAAGATACGGGTGCCGATCGGCTCTTGCTTGTTGTTCAGAAGAACAGCAGCGTTGCCATCAAAGCGGATAATGGAGCCATCTGCACGGCGTACGCCGTGACGAGTGCGGACTACAACAGCAGTCATCACTTGGCCTTTTTTCACTTTACCGCGAGGAATTGCTTCCTTCACGGTAACTTTGATGATGTCACCGATACCAGCGTAACGACGATGGGAGCCACCCAGCACCTTGATGCACATAACGCGGCGTGCGCCGCTGTTATCGGCCACATCGAGCATGGATTGAGTCTGAATCATATAATTTCTCCGACCCCTAGTCCTTAGACTTCCACAGCGCGTTCGAGAACATCAACCAGGGCCCAAGACTTGGTCTTGGCCAACGGACGAGTTTCACGAATAGTGACTTTGTCGCCGATGTGGCACTGGTTGGTTTCGTCGTGCGCGTGCAGCTTAGTCGAACGCTTAACGTATTTACCGTAGATCGGGTGCTTAACGCGACGCTCGATCAAAACGGTGATGGTTTTGTCCATCTTGTCGCTGACAACACGGCCAGTCAGCGTACGGACAGTCTTTTCGGCTTCAGCCATGATCACTTACCTGCCTGCTGGTTGAGCACAGTCTTCACGCGAGCAATGTCACGCTTAACTTGCGAGAGCAGATGAGACTGCCCCAACTGGCCAGTTGCTTTCTGCATACGCAGATTGAACTGGTCGCGCAGCAGGCCGAGCAGTTGCTCGTTCAGCTGCTGTGCGGATTTTTCACGAAGTTCATTCGCTTTCATCACATCACCGTCCGTTTAACAAAGGAGGTGGCGAGCGGCAGCTTTGCAGCAGCCAGGGCGAAAGCCTCACGCGCCAGCTCTTCAGTAACACCCTCGATTTCATACAGGACTTTGCCTGGCTGAATCTGGGCAACCCAATATTCCACGTTACCCTTACCTTTACCCATCCGAACTTCGAGGGGCTTTTTGGAGATAGGCTTGTCCGGGAATACACGGATCCAGATCTTGCCGCCACGTTTAACGTGACGGGTCAGTGCACGACGCGCTGACTCGATCTGACGAGCGGTGAGACGACCACGAGCTACAGACTTCAGCGCATATTCGCCGAAGCTGACTTTGCTACCGCGCTGAGCCAGACCACGGTTGTGGCCTGTCATCTGCTTGCGGAACTTCGTACGCTTTGGTTGCAACATTTGGCGTACCCCTTACTTAGCAGCTTTTTTACGAGGCGCTGGTGCTTGTGGTTTCAGTTCTTCTTGGCGACCACCAATTACTTCGCCTTTGAAGATCCAAACCTTTACACCGATCACACCGTAGGTGGTGTGAGCTTCGTAGTTGGCATAGTCGATGTCGGCACGCAGGGTGTGCAGTGGCACACGACCTTCGCGATACCATTCAGTACGTGCGATTTCAGCACCGCCGAGACGACCGCTCACTTGGATTTTGATGCCTTTGGCACCAATGCGCATGGCGTTCTGTACTGCGCGCTTCATAGCGCGACGGAACATAACGCGACGCTCCAGCTGCTGAGCTACGCTCTGCGCAACCAGCATACCGTCGAGCTCCGGCTTGCGGATCTCTTCGATATTGATGTGCACAGGCACACCCATTTGCTTGGTCAGGTCCTGACGCAGCTTCTCAACATCTTCACCTTTCTTCCCGATAACGATACCTGGACGAGCGGTGTGGATTGTGATACGTGCAGTTTGAGCAGGACGATGGATATCGATACGGCTCACGGACGCGCTTTTTAGTTTGTCTTGGAGATACTCACGCACCTTCAGATCAGCGAACAAGTAGTCCGCATAAGTCCGACCGTCTGCGTACCAGACGGAGGTGTGCTCCTTGACGATTCCCAGGCGAATGCCAATGGGATGTACTTTCTGACCCATCTCTTCGACTCCGTTACTTGTCAGCAACCTTGACAGTGATATGGCAAGACCGCTTGACGATGCGATCAGCTCGGCCTTTGGCACGAGGCATGATGCGCTTCAGCGAACGCCCTTCGTTGACGAAAACGGTGCTGACCTTCAGGTCATCAACGTCTGCGCCTTCGTTGTGCTCGGCGTTGGCTACGGCCGACTCCAGCACTTTCTTGATGATCTCGGCGGCTTTCTTACTGCTGAAAGCCAACAGGTTGAGCGCTTCGCCCACCTTCTTCCCGCGGATCTGGTCGGCGACCAAGCGGGCTTTCTGGGCGGAGATTCGAGCGCCCGACAACTTAGCGGCTACTTCCATCGTTCCTTACCCCTTAACGCTTGGCTTTCTTGTCTGCCACGTGCCCACGATATGTGCGGGTACCGGCAAACTCGCCTAGTTTGTGGCCGACCATGTCTTCGTTCACGAGAACTGGAACATGTTGACGACCGTTATGCACTGCAATGGTCAGACCGACCATTTGTGGCAGGATCATCGAACGACGCGACCAGGTTTTCACCGGTTTGCGATCGTTCTTTTCCGCCGCCACTTCGATCTTCTTCAGTAGGTGAAGATCAATAAAAGGACCTTTTTTCAGAGAACGTGGCACTGTCGTATCCCTCTATTTACTTGCGACGACGGACGATCATTTTGTCGGTACGCTTATTACCACGAGTCTTCGCGCCCTTAGTCGGGAAGCCCCATGGCGATACCGGATGACGACCACCAGAGGTACGACCTTCACCACCACCGTGTGGGTGGTCAACCGGGTTCATGGCAACACCACGAACGGTTGGGCGAACGCCACGCCAGCGTTTGGCACCAGCTTTACCCAGCGAACGCAGGCTGTGCTCGGAGTTCGAGACTTCGCCCAGGGTCGCACGGCATTCAGCCAATACTTTACGCATTTCACCAGAGCGCAGACGCAGGGTCACGTAGACACCTTCACGAGCGATCAGCTGAGCCGAAGCACCAGCGGAACGAGCGATTTGCGCGCCTTTACCCGGCTTCAATTCGATGCCGTGTACGGTGCTACCAACTGGAATGTTGCGCAGTTGCAGAGCGTTGCCCGGCTTGATCGGTGCCAAAGCACCTGCGATCAGCTGGTCACCAGCACTCACGCCTTTAGGGGCGATGATGTAGCGACGCTCGCCATCTGCGTACAGCAGCAGAGCGATGTGAGCAGTACGGTTTGGATCGTATTCGATACGCTCGACAGTGGCAGCGATGCCATCTTTGTCGTTGCGACGGAAGTCGACCAGACGATAATGCTGCTTATGGCCACCACCGATGTGACGAGTGGTAATACGACCATTGTTGTTACGACCACCAGTCTTCGATTTCTTCTCGAGCAGCGGTGCGTGAGGAGCGCCTTTATGCAGCTCCTGGTTGACCACCTTGACCACAAAACGGCGGCCAGGGGAAGTCGGTTTGCATTTAACGATTGCCATGATGCACCCCTTCCTTACTCAGCACTGCTGCTGAAATCGAGATCTTGGCCTGGCTGAAGGGAGATAACTGCCTTCTTCCAGTCATTACGCTTGCCCAGACCGCGAGCAGTGCGCTTGCTCTTACCCAGAACATTCAGGGTAGTAACACGCTCTACTTTCACGCTGAACAGGCTTTCGACGGCCTTCTTGATTTCCAGCTTGGTTGCGTCAGTTGCAACCTTGAAAACGAACTGGCCTTTCTTGTCAGCCAGAACCGTAGCCTTTTCGGAAACGTGCGGGCCAAGCAGAACTTTAAATACGCGTTCCTGGTTCATCCCAGCAGCTCCTCGAATTTCTTCACGGCCGACACGGTGATCAACACCTTGTCGTATGCGATCAGACTAACTGGATCGGAACCTTGCACGTCACGTACATCAACGTGTGGCAGGTTGCGAGCAGCCAGGTACAGGTTCTGATCAACAGCTTCAGACACGATCAGGACGTCAGTCAGGCCCATGCCGTTCAGCTTGTTCAGCAGATCTTTGGTTTTCGGCGCTTCAACAGCGAAGTCCTGAACCACGACCAGACGATCAGTACGCACGAGTTCAGCAAGGATGGAGCGCAGTGCTGCGCGATACATCTTCTTGTTGAGCTTCTGGGTGTGATCCTGTGGACGTGCTGCGAAAGTGGTACCGCCGCCACGCCAGATTGGGCTACGGATAGTACCGGCACGAGCGCGGCCAGTACCTTTCTGACGCCAAGGGCGCTTACCGCCACCACGAACGTCGGAACGGGTCTTTTGCTGCTTGCTACCTTGACGGCCGCCGGCCATGTAGGCCACGACTGCTTGGTGAACCAGCGTCTCGTTGAATTCGCCGCCAAATGTCAGTTCGGAAACTTCGATCGCTTGAGCGTCATTTACGTTTAATTGCATGTCAGCTTCCCCTTAACCGCGAGCCTTGGCCGCTGGACGTACAACCAGGTTGCCGCCAGTAGCGCCAGGAACAGCACCCTTGACCAACAACAGATTGCGTTCAGCGTCGACGCGCACTACTTCGAGGGACTGCACGGTCACGCGCTCAGCGCCCATATGACCGGACATTTTTTTGCCCTTGAATACACGACCAGGAGTCTGGCACTGGCCAATAGAGCCCGGGACGCGGTGGGAAACGGAGTTACCGTGAGTGTTGTCTTGGCCACGGAAATTCCAACGCTTGATCGTACCCTGGAAGCCTTTACCCTTGGACTGACCGGTTACATCAACCAGTTGACCAGCGGCGAAGATTTCAGCGTTGATCAGATCGCCAGCCTGGTAGTCGCCGTCTTCAAGACGGAACTCCATGACAGTACGACCAGCTGCAACGTTTGCTTTAGCGAAGTGACCTGCTTGAGCAGCAGTCACACGCGAAGCACGACGCTCGCCGACAGTGACTTGCACTGCACGATAGCCATCGGTTTCTTCAGTTTTAAACTGGGTGACGCGATTCGGTTCGATCTCAATGACCGTGACCGGAATGGAGACACCTTCTTCGGTGAAAATACGGGTCATACCGCATTTACGACCGACTACACCAATAGTCATGTTGTAAACCTCATGAGTGTACGGGGCTTTCACCCGCTATGGCCGCCCATTTCAGAGCGTTACACGACTAAGACCCAAGTCTTAGCCGAGGCTGATCTGTACTTCCACACCGGCCGCCAGATCAAGCTTCATAAGTGCATCAACGGTTTTATCCGTTGGCAGGACGATGTCCAGCACGCGCTTATGAGTACGGATCTCGTACTGGTCACGCGCGTCTTTGTTGACGTGCGGGGAGACCAGAACGGTGAACCGCTCTTTACGGGTAGGCAGTGGAATTGGACCACGCACTTGAGCACCAGTACGTTTCGCGGTTTCCACGATTTCCTGGGTGGATTGGTCGATCAGTTTGTGGTCAAAAGCCTTCAACCTGATACGAATTTGCTGATTTGCCATTGGATTTCAGACTCCGGCTGCTATTCCCAGCGAGCGCAACACGCCCGTTAAAAGGAGGCGCAATTCTATAGACGCCCCATATGGGTGTCAACTCAATAAAAAAGCCCCCGCTGAGCGGGGGCTTTTTCAAGTCATCACTTATTAAGCGATGATTTTGGCTACGACGCCAGCGCCGACGGTACGACCGCCTTCACGGATAGCGAAACGCAGACCATCTTCCATTGCGATGGTTTTGATCAGGGTGACAACCATTTTGATGTTGTCGCCTGGCATTACCATTTCAACGCCTTCCGGCAGTTCGCAGTTACCGGTCACGTCAGTGGTCCGGAAGTAGAACTGTGGACGGTAGCCTTTGAAGAACGGAGTGTGACGACCGCCTTCTTCTTTGCTCAACACGTACACTTCAGCTTCGAAGGTAGTGTGCGGCTTAACCGAACCTGGCTTGACCAGAACCTGGCCACGCTCAACGTCGTCACGCTTGGTACCACGCAGCAGAACGCCGCAGTTCTCGCCTGCACGACCTTCGTCGAGCAGTTTACGGAACATTTCAACACCGGTGCAGGTGGTGACGGTAGTGTCACGCAGACCAACGATTTCCAGTGGATCTTGAACCTTAACGATACCGCGCTCGATACGACCAGTCACAACAGTACCACGACCGGAGATCGAGAATACGTCTTCGATTGGCATCAGGAACGGCTTGTCGATAACACGAACTGGATCTGGGATGTAGCTGTCCAGAGTCTCAACCAGTTTACGAACGGCAGTGGTGCCCATTTCGTTGTCGTCAAGACCGTCCAGAGCCATACGAGCAGAACCGATGATGATCGGAGTGTCGTCGCCTGGGAAGTCGTAAGTGCTCAGCAGATCGCGCACTTCCATCTCAACCAGTTCCAGCAGCTCAGCGTCGTCTACCAGGTCAGCCTTGTTCAGGAAAACCACGATGTACGGAACGCCTACCTGACGGGACAGCAGGATGTGCTCACGGGTTTGTGGCATCGGACCATCAGCGGCCGAGCAAACCAGGATCGCGCCGTCCATCTGGGCAGCACCGGTGATCATGTTCTTCACATAGTCAGCGTGACCTGGGCAGTCAACGTGAGCGTAGTGACGGATCAGCGAGTTGTATTCAACGTGCGCGGTGTTGATGGTGATACCACGAGCTTTTTCTTCTGGTGCGCTGTCGATCTTGTCGAAGTCAACACGAGCCGAACCGAAAACTTCGGAGCAGACGCGAGTCAGAGCAGCGGTCAGAGTGGTTTTACCGTGGTCAACGTGGCCGATAGTGCCAACGTTTACGTGCGGTAGGGAACGATCAAATTTTTCTTTAGCCACGACAATTAACTCCTTGCCTAAAGGACTGAATCAGCCTTGTTTTTTGGATACAGTTTCAGCGATGTGCGCCGGAGCTGTGTTGTATTTTTTGAATTCCATAGAGTAGCTTGCGCGACCCTGAGACATGGAACGAACGTCGGTCGCATAACCGAACATCTCGCCCAACGGAACCTCGGCACGAATCACTTTGCCGGAAACCGTATCTTCCATACCCAAGATCATGCCGCGACGACGGTTAAGGTCGCCCATCACGTCACCCATGTAGTCTTCAGGCGTAACGACTTCTACTGCCATGATCGGCTCAAGCAACTCACCACCGCCCTTCTGGGCCAGTTGCTTGGTAGCCATGGAAGCAGCCACCTTAAACGCCATCTCGTTGGAGTCGACGTCGTGGTAAGAACCGTCAAAAACGGTCGCCTTCAGGCCGATGAGCGGATAGCCGGCAACAACACCGTTCTTCATCTGCTCTTCGATACCCTTCTGGATAGCCGGGATGTATTCCTTAGGAACAACACCGCCCACTACTTCGTTCACGAATTGCAGACCTTCCTGACCTTCATCAGCAGGAGCAAAACGGATCCAGCAATGGCCGAACTGGCCACGACCGCCGGACTGACGAACGAATTTGCCTTCGATTTCGCAGTTCTTCGTGATGCGCTCACGATAGGAAACCTGAGGCTTACCGATGTTGGCTTCGACGTTGAACTCACGGCGCATCCGGTCAACCAGGATGTCCAGGTGAAGCTCGCCCATGCCGGAGATGATCGTTTGACCAGTCTCTTCATCAGTCTTGACGCGGAAAGATGGATCTTCCTGAGCAAGCTTGCCCAGAGCGATACCCATTTTTTCCTGGTCATCCTTGGTCTTAGGCTCAACGGCAACCGAAATAACCGGCTCCGGGAAGTCCATGCGAACCAGGATGATTGGCTTGGCAGCGTCGCACAAGGTCTCACCAGTGGTGACGTCCTTCATGCCGATCAGGGCCGCGATGTCACCAGCGCGTACTTCCTTGATCTCTTCACGGGCGTTTGCGTGCATTTGCACCATACGACCCACACGCTCTTTCTTGCCTTTAACCGAGTTGATCACGCCGTCGCCGGAGGCCAACACGCCCGAGTAAACGCGGACGAAGGTCAAAGTACCCACGAATGGGTCAGTAGCGATCTTGAACGCCAGAGCCGAGAACGGCTCGCTGTCATCGGCGTGACGCTCCATCTCTTCTTCCTCGTTATCAGGGTTGGTACCCTTGATAGCAGGAATGTCGGTTGGAGCAGGCAGGTAGTCGATAACGGCGTCGAGAACCAGGGGAACACCCTTGTTCTTGAAGGAAGAACCGCAAACAGCCAGAACGATCTCACCAGCGATAGTACGCTGACGCAGAGCGGCCTTGATTTCCACGTTGGTGAGTTCTTCACCTTCGAGGTACTTGTTCATCAGCTCTTCGCTGGCTTCGGCAGCAGCCTCAACCATGTTGTTACGCCACTCGTCAGCCAGCTCCTGCAGTTCTGCAGGGATAGGCTTACGAACAGGAACCATGCCTTTGTCAGCGTCATTCCAGTAAACAGCTTCCATGTTGATCAGATCGATCTGACCCTGGAAGTTGTCTTCGGAACCGATAGCCAACTGGATTGGCACCGGAGTGTGACCCAGACGCTGTTTGATCTGACCGATCACGCGCAGGAAGTTGGCACCAGCACGGTCCATCTTGTTTACGTAAACAAGACGTGGAACGCCGTACTTGTTGGCCTGACGCCATACGGTTTCCGACTGAGGCTCAACACCCGAAGTACCGCAGAACACAACGACAGCGCCGTCGAGTACACGCAGGGAACGCTCAACTTCAATGGTGAAGTCTACGTGGCCCGGGGTATCGATTACGTTGAAGCGGTGCTCGTCCTTGTACTGCTTCTCGGAACCTTTCCAGAAGGCGGTAATAGCAGCAGAAGTAATGGTAATACCACGCTCCTGCTCCTGAACCATCCAGTCTGTGGTCGCGGCGCCGTCATGCACCTCGCCCATTTTGTGACTTTTGCCGGTGTAAAACAGTACGCGCTCGGTGGTGGTGGTTTTACCAGCATCCACGTGAGCAACGATACCGATGTTACGGTAGCGGCTAATCGGAGTAGTACGAGCCATAAAGCCCTCGCAAAATTAGTGAAGCTAGAATTAGAAGCGGTAGTGCGAGAAAGCTTTGTTGGCTTCAGCCATACGGTGCACGTCTTCACGCTTCTTAACAGCAGCACCTTTACCTTCAGCAGCGTCCAACAGTTCGCCAGCCAAACGCAGGGCCATAGACTTCTCGCCGCGCTTACGGGCGAAGTCTACCAACCAGCGCATTGCCAAAGCGTTACGACGGGACGGGCGAACTTCAACCGGAACCTGGTAAGTAGCACCGCCTACACGGCGCGACTTCACTTCGACCAGCGGAGCGATGGCGTCGAGAGCTTTCTCGAAGATTTCCAGGGGGTCGCTGTTCTTGCGTTCTTTAACCTTTTCCAGCGCGCCATAAACGATACGCTCGGCAACGGCTTTCTTGCCGCTTTCCATTACGTGGTTCATGAACTTGGCCAGGATTTGGCTTCCGTATTTTGGATCGTCAAGCACTTCGCGCTTGGCTGCTACGCGTCTTCTTGGCATGGATAAGCCCTCAAACGGTCTTCAGGTTCGCTCGGAATCGGTGCCCTTTCGGGACGCCTCCGACCTTACTCTTATCGACTCAGAAAATAAGATGATTCAGTTTTACAAAAAGCCGCTACTACTTAGGCTTCTTGGTACCGTACTTCGAACGACCCTGGTTACGACCTTTAACGCCGGAAGTATCCAAGGAGCCGCGTACGGTGTGGTAACGAACACCTGGCAAGTCTTTTACACGACCGCCGCGGATCAGTACCACGCTGTGCTCTTGCAGGTTGTGACCTTCACCGCCGATGTACGAGGAAACCTCGAAACCGTTGGTCAGGCGCACACGGCATACTTTACGCAGTGCCGAGTTAGGTTTTTTCGGCGTAGTGGTATACACGCGAGTGCATACGCCACGACGTTGCGGGCAGTTCTGCAGCGCAGGCACGTCGGATTTCTCGACGATACGCTTACGCGGCTGACGTACCAGCTGGTTGATAGTTGCCATCTACTAGCTCCACTGTTGTCTTGCGACGCTATTGTCTTGCAAGAAAAGCAAAATGGCAGGAACGAATTCCCGCCAAATTTAGGGGTACAAGAGTCTAAAGAGGATCTTGTCCCCAGTCAAGGCAAGGCCCCGACCTCCCCTTCCATCGAACCGGGACAAATCTGTCTCGATCCGACGAACGGGGCTGCCAGGGCCCGGTCTTATTTACCGCAGAACTCAGTTACCGCTTGAGTTCAGCGCTTCGGTCAGTGCAGCTTCCACTTCACTGGCGCTTACGCGCAACGGCTTGTCGAGTTCACGGCGACGCTTACGCTCGCTGTGGTAGGCCAAACCGGTACCGGCCGGGATCAGACGACCCACAACCACGTTTTCTTTCAGGCCGCGCAGGTAATCGCGCTTGCCGGTTACCGCTGCTTCGGTCAGTACGCGAGTGGTCTCCTGGAAGGAGGCCGCCGAGATGAACGACTCAGTGGACAGCGACGCCTTGGTGATACCCAGCAACACACGAGTGAACTTGGAAACGAATTTCTCGTCGTTCGCCAGGCGCTCGTTCTCTACCAGTACGTGAGTCAGTTCCATCTGGTCGCCCTTGATGAAACTCGAATCGCCGGATTCAGCGATTTCAACTTTACGCAGCATCTGACGCAGGATGGTCTCGATGTGCTTATCGTTGATCTTCACGCCTTGCAGACGGTAAACGTCCTGGATCTCGTTAACGATGTACTTGGCCAGCGCACTCACACCCAGCAGACGCAGGATGTCGTGTGGATCGCTCGGGCCGTCGGAGATAACTTCGCCGCGGTTTACCTGTTCGCCTTCGAAGACGTTCAGGTGACGCCACTTCGGAATCAGCTCTTCGTACGGATCGCTACCGTCGTTCGGGGTGATAACCAGGCGGCGCTTGCCCTTGGTCTCTTTACCGAACGCGATGGTGCCGCTGACTTCAGCCAGAATCGACGCTTCTTTCGGGCGACGAGCTTCGAACAAGTCGGCAACACGCGGCAGACCACCGGTGATGTCACGGGTCTTCGAAGTTTCTTGCGGGATACGAGCGATAACATCACCGATCGCGATCTTCGCACCATCCGCAACACCGACCAGGGCGTTGGCTGGCAGGAAGTACTGAGCGATAACGTCAGTGCCTGGCAGCAACAGATCCTTGCCGTTGTCATCAACCATCTTCACGGCAGGACGGATATCTTTGCCTGCAGCTGGACGATCTTTGGCGTCGAGTACTTCAATGTTGGTCATACCGGTCAATTCGTCAGTCTGACGCTTGATCGTGATGCCTTCTTCCATGCCCACGTAGGTCACGGTACCTTTCATTTCGGTAACGATTGGGTGAGTGTGCGGATCCCACTTGGCCACGATTGCGCCAGCGTCGACCTTGTCACCTTCTTTAACCGAAATCACAGCACCGTACGGCAGCTTGTAACGCTCGCGCTCACGACCGTAGTCATCAGCGATTGCCAGCTCACCGGAACGGGACACAGCAACCAGGTGGCCATCCACTCGCTCAACGTGCTTCAGGTTGTGCAGACGGACGGTACCGCCATTCTTCACCTGAACGCTGTCGGCTGCGGAGGTCCGGCTTGCCGCACCACCGATGTGGAACGTACGCATGGTCAGCTGGGTACCCGGCTCACCGATGGACTGGGCAGCGATAACGCCGACCGCTTCGCCGATGTTCACCTGGTGACCACGAGCCAAGTCACGGCCGTAGCACTTGGCGCAAATGCCATAGCGGGTTTCGCAGCTGATCGGCGAGCGAACAATCACTTCGTCGATGCTGTTGAGTTCGATGAACTCGACCCACTTCTCGTCTACCAGGGTGCCGGCAGGAACGATGACTTCCTCGGTACCTGGCTTGAATACGTCACGGGCGATTACTCGGCCCAATACGCGCTCACCCAACGGCTCTACAACGTCGCCGCCTTCGATGTGCGGAGTCATCAGCAGACCGTGTTCGGTGCCGCAGTCAACTTCAGTCACAACCAAGTCTTGCGCAACGTCTACCAGACGACGAGTCAGGTAACCGGAGTTAGCGGTTTTCAACGCGGTATCCGCCAGACCTTTACGAGCACCGTGAGTCGAGATGAAGTACTGAAGTACGCTCAAACCTTCACGGAAGTTCGCAGTAATCGGCGTTTCGATGATGGAACCGTCCGGCTTGGCCATCAGGCCACGCATACCGGCGAGCTGACGGATCTGCGCAGCAGAACCCCGTGCGCCCGAGTCGGCCATCATGTACATCGAGTTGAACGACTCTTGATCGACTTCCACGCCATGACGGTCGATAACACGCTCTTTCGAGAGGTTCGACATCATCGCCTTCGACACTTCGTCGTTGGCCTTGGACCAAAGGTCGATCACTTTGTTGTACTTCTCGCCCTGGGTTACCAGGCCGGAGGCGTACTGGCTTTCGATCTCTTTCACTTCATCGGTGGCAGCACCGATGATGGCGGCTTTCTCGTCCGGGATAACGAAGTCGTTAACACCGATGGAAACGCCGGAAATGGTCGAATAAGCAAAACCGGTGTACATCAACTGGTCAGCGAAGATAACGGTCTCTTTCAAACCAACCACGCGGTAGCACTGGTTGATCAGCTTGGAGATCGCCTTTTTCTTCATTGGCTGGTTGACCACGTCGTACGACAGGCCTGGTGGAACAACCTGGAACAACAGCGCACGGCCGACAGTGGTGTCGACAATACGGGTGTTCTTGACGCTGCCACCGTCACGATCGTTGATGGTTTCGTGGATGCGGACTTTAACCTTGGCGTGCAGTGCGGCTTCGCCGGCACGGAACACACGGTCAACTTCCTGCAGATCCGCGAACACACGACCTTCGCCCTTGGCGTTGATCGCTTCACGAGTCATGTAGTACAGACCCAATACAACGTCCTGCGACGGAACGATGATTGGCTCACCGTTGGCTGGCGACAGAATGTTGTTGGTCGACATCATCAACGCACGCGCTTCCAGCTGGGCTTCCAGCGTCAGCGGTACGTGCACGGCCATTTGGTCGCCGTCGAAGTCGGCGTTGTACGCAGCACAGACCAGAGGGTGCAGCTGGATAGCCTTACCTTCGATCAGTACCGGTTCAAACGCCTGGATACCCAGACGGTGAAGGGTCGGTGCACGGTTGAGGAGAACCGGGTGTTCACGGATCACTTCAGCGAGAACGTCCCAAACCTCAGGCAGTTCGCGCTCGACCATTTTCTTGGCGGCCTTGATGGTAGTCGCGAGACCACGCATTTCAAGCTTGCCGAAAATGAACGGCTTGAACAGCTCGAGAGCCATCTTCTTCGGCAGACCGCACTGGTGCAGACGCAGGGTCGGGCCTACGGTAATTACCGAACGACCGGAGTAGTCAACACGCTTACCGAGCAAGTTCTGACGGAAACGACCTTGCTTACCCTTGATCATGTCAGCCAGGGATTTCAGAGGACGCTTGTTCGAACCGGTGATAGCGCGGCCACGACGACCGTTGTCGAGCAGGGCATCGACAGCTTCTTGCAACATACGCTTTTCGTTGCGCACGATGATGTCCGGAGCGGACAGGTCGAGCAGACGCTTCAAGCGGTTGTTACGGTTGATCACGCGACGGTACAGGTCGTTGAGGTCGGAAGTCGCGAAGCGACCGCCATCCAACGGCACCAGCGGACGCAGGTCTGGCGGCAGAACCGGCAGAACGGTCAGCACCATCCACTCTGGCAAGTTGCCGGAACCCTGGAAGGCTTCCATCAACTTCAGACGCTTGGACAGTTTCTTGATCTTGGTTTCGGAGTTGGTTTGCGGAATTTCTTCACGCAGACGGCCAATCTCGTGTTCCAGGTCGATAGCGTGCAGCAGTTCGCGGACAGCTTCGGCACCCATGCGGGCATCGAAATCGTCGCCGAACTCTTCCAGCGCTTCGAAGTACTGCTCGTCGTTCAGCAGCTGACCCTTTTCAAGGGTGGTCATGCCTGGATCGATAACGACATAGCTCTCGAAGTAGAGAACGCGCTCGATATCACGCAGGGTCATGTCCATCAGCAAGCCGATACGGGACGGCAGTGATTTCAGGAACCAGATGTGGGCAACCGGCGAAGCCAGCTCGATGTGCGCCATGCGCTCACGACGAACCTTGGCCAGTGCAACTTCAACGCCACACTTCTCGCAGATCACACCACGGTGCTTCAAGCGCTTGTACTTACCGCACAGGCACTCGTAATCCTTTACCGGGCCAAAGATCTTGGCGCAGAACAGGCCGTCACGCTCTGGTTTGAACGTACGGTAGTTGATGGTTTCCGGCTTTTTAACTTCACCGAACGACCACGAACGGATCATCTCAGGCGATGCCAACCCAATACGGATGGCGTCGAACTCTTCGACTTGACCCTGGTTTTTCAGCAAATTCAGTAGGTCTTTCAAGGCCTTTCCTCCTGGCGGAGCAGAGAGCGGGCTAAACAGCCCCGCTCTCGATTCGCGTCACGTGTTATTCGGTTTCCAGATCGATATCGATGCCGAGGGAACGAATTTCTTTGATCAACACGTTGAAAGACTCGGGCATGCCCGGCTCCATACGGTGATCGCCGTCCACGATGTTTTTGTACATCTTGGTCCGACCGTTCACATCGTCCGACTTCACTGTGAGCATTTCTTGCAGAGTGTAAGCAGCACCGTATGCTTCCAGTGCCCAGACCTCCATCTCCCCGAAACGCTGACCACCGAACTGAGCCTTACCACCCAGCGGCTGCTGGGTAACCAGGCTGTACGAACCGGTAGAACGAGCGTGCATCTTGTCGTCTACCAAGTGGTTCAGCTTCAGCATGTACATGTAGCCAACAGTAACCGGGCGCTCAAACTTGTTGCCGGTACGGCCGTCGAACAGCTGCATCTGGCCGCTTTCTGGCAGGTCTGCCAGTTTCAGCATGGCCTTGATTTCGCTTTCCTTGGCACCGTCGAACACCGGGGTAGCCATTGGAACGCCGCCGCGCAGGTTCTTCGCCAGATCCAGGATTTCCTGGTCGGAGAAGGTGTCCAGCTCTTCGTTGCGACCGCCGATCTCGTTGTAGATCTCGTGCAGGAACTTGCGCAGGTCTGCGACCTTGCGCTGCTCTTCGATCATACGGTTGATCTTCTCGCCCAGACCTTTGGCCGCGAGGCCCAGGTGGGTTTCAAGGATCTGACCAACGTTCATACGCGAAGGTACGCCCAACGGGTTGAGGACGACATCGACCGGGGTGCCATTGGCATCGTGCGGCATGTCTTCAACCGGCATGATCACGGAGACCACACCTTTGTTACCGTGACGACCGGCCATCTTGTCGCCCGGCTGGATGCGGCGACGGATTGCCAGGTAAACCTTGACGATTTTCAGCACGCCTGGAGCCAGGTCATCGCCCTGCTGCAGTTTGCGCTTCTTGTCTTCGAACTTGTCGTCCAGCAGACGGCGACGATCGACGATGTAGGCCTGGGCCTTCTCGAGCTGCTCGTTCAGAGCATCTTCAGCCATGCGCAGTTTGAACCACTGCCCGTGCTCAAGACCGTCGAGTACTTCGTCGGTGATGTCCTGACCTTTCTTCAGACCTGCGCCGCCTTCAGCCTTGTGGCCTACCAGGGCGGAACGCAGACGTTCGAAGGTCGCGCCTTCAACGATACGGAACTCTTCGTTCAGATCCTTGCGGATCTCGTCGAGTTGGGTCTTCTCGATGGACAGCGCACGAGCATCACGCTCAACGCCGTCACGGGTGAAGACCTGTACGTCGATGACAGTGCCCTTGGTACCGGTAGGTACACGCAAGGAAGTGTCTTTAACGTCGCTGGCTTTTTCACCGAAGATGGCACGCAACAGCTTCTCTTCCGGAGTCAGTTGGGTCTCGCCTTTCGGAGTGACCTTCCCTACCAGAATGTCGCCTGCGCCAACTTCAGCACCTACGTAAACGATACCGGCTTCGTCCAGCTTGTTCAGTGCAGCTTCACCCACGTTCGGGATGTCTGCAGTGATTTCCTCTGGCCCAAGCTTGGTGTCACGCGCCACACAGGTCAGTTCCTGAATGTGGATCGTGGTGAAGCGATCTTCCTGAACCACACGCTCGGACAGGCAGATGGAGTCTTCGAAGTTGTAACCGTTCCAGGCCATGAACGCGATGCGCATGTTCTGACCCAGTGCCAGCTCACCCATATCGGTGGACGGACCGTCTGCCATGATGTCGCTGCGCTGAACCCGATCACCCTTGCTGACCAGCGGACGCTGGTTGATGCAGGTGTTCTGGTTGGAGCGGGTGTACTTGGTCAGGTTGTAGATGTCGACACCGGCTTCGCCAGTTTCAACTTCGTCATCGGCAACACGAACCACGATACGGCTGGCATCAACGGAGTCGATCACGCCGCCACGACGAGCCACGACGCAAACGCCGGAGTCACGGGCTACGTTACGCTCCATGCCGGTACCTACCAGCGGCTTGTCAGCGCGCAGGGTCGGTACAGCTTGACGCTGCATGTTGGAACCCATCAACGCACGGTTGGCGTCATCGTGTTCCAGGAACGGGATCAGCGACGCTGCAACCGAAACTACCTGCTTCGGCGATACGTCCATCAAGGTGACGTCTTCCGGCGCCTTGACGGTGAACTCGTTCAAGTGACGAACAGCTACCAGCTCGTCGATCAGCATTTTCTTGTCGTTCATCGTGGCCGAAGCCTGAGCGATCACGTGATCAGCTTCTTCGATGGCGGACAGGAACACGATCTCGTCGGTGACCAGCGCGTCTTTCACCACGCGGTACGGGCTCTCGAGGAAGCCATACTGGTTGGTGCGCGCATAGGCAGCCAGGGAGTTGATCAGACCGATGTTCGGACCTTCCGGCGTTTCAATCGGGCATACACGACCGTAGTGAGTCGGGTGTACGTCACGAACTTCAAAGCCTGCACGCTCACGAGTCAGACCGCCCGGGCCCAGTGCGGAAACACGGCGCTTGTGGGTGATCTCGGAAAGCGGGTTGTTCTGGTCCATGAACTGCGAGAGCTGGCTGGAACCGAAGAACTCTTTCACCGCCGCTGCCACTGGCTTGGCGTTGATCAGGTCTTGCGGCATCAGGCCTTCGCTTTCGGCCATCGACAGACGCTCTTTGACCGCACGCTCAACACGTACCAGGCCAACGCGGAACTGGTTCTCGGCCATTTCGCCTACGCAGCGAACACGACGGTTACCCAGGTGGTCGATGTCATCGACGATGCCTTTGCCGTTACGGATGTCGACCAGGGTCTTCAGTACCGCGACGATGTCTTCCTTGCACAGCACGCCCGAACCTTCGATCTCGGTACGACCGATACGACGGTTGAACTTCATCCGGCCGACCGCAGACAGGTCATAGCGCTCAGGGCTGAAGAACAGGTTGTTGAACAGGGTCTCGGCAGCGTCTTTGGTTGGTGGCTCGCCAGGACGCATCATGCGATAGATCTCGACCAGCGCTTCCAATTGGTTGCTGGTGGAGTCGATCTTCAGGGTGTCGGAGACGAACGGGCCGCAGTCGATGTCGTTGGTGTACAGGGTCTCGATGCGAACAACCTGGGACTTGGCGATTTTCGCCAGGATCTCGGTGTTCAGCTCGGTGTTGCATTCAGCCAGGATTTCGCCGGTGGCCGGGTGCACGATGACCTTGGCGGTGGTGCGACCCAGGACGTAGTCCAGAGGCACTTCCAGCGTCTTGATACCGGCTTTTTCGATCTGGTTGATGTGGCGCGCGGTAATACGGCGGCCGGCTTCAACGATGACCTTGCCTTTGTCGTCCTGGATGTCCAGAACGGCAATCTCACCACGCAGGCGCTGAGGCACCAGCTCCAGGCTGAGGGTTTCGCCGCTCAGGTGGAATACGTTAGTGGTGTAGAAAGCGTCCAGCACTTGCTCAGTGGTATAGCCGAGCGCGCGCAGCAGTACCGAGGCCGGCAGCTTGCGACGACGGTCGATACGCACGAACACGCAGTCTTTCGGATCGAACTCGAAGTCCAACCACGAACCGCGGTACGGAATGATCCGCGCGGAGTACAGGAGCTTGCCGGAGCTGTGCGTCTTGCCGCGGTCGTGGTCAAAGAACACGCCCGGGGAACGGTGCAGCTGGGAAACGATAACGCGCTCGGTACCGTTGATAACGAAGGTACCGTTCTCAGTCATCAGGGGGATTTCACCCATGTAGACTTCTTGCTCTTTGATGTCCTTGATCGCTTTGTTCGACGACTCTTTGTCGAAGATGATCAGACGGACTTTTACCCGCAAAGGTACGGCGTACGTAACACCGCGCAACACGCATTCTTTGACATCAAATGCCGGTTCGCCCAGGCGATAACCGACGTACTCCAGCGCAGCATTGCCGGAGTAGCTGATGATCGGGAAAACGGATTTGAAGGCCGCATGCAGGCCCACGTCGCGGAACTGATCTTTGGTCGCTCCCGCCTGCAAGAATTCACGATACGAATCCAGCTGGATAGCCAGAAGGTACGGGACATCCATGACGTCCGGCAACTTGCTAAAGTCCTTGCGGATACGTTTTTTCTCAGTATATGAGTAAGCCATCAGCGTTCCCCAGCTTGGTCACCTGCTTGTTTGGCCCCTCCCGACGGGAGCAGCCAGAAAATCTTGCAAACCCCATGGTTTGCGCCACCGCATCGGGTGGTTACAGCGCGTTATAGGCGACGACCGAGTCGATTGCCAATAACGGAAAAAGGCCGGTGGCAAGAGCCACCAGCCATCAGCCTTCAGCTTAACGCTTGGGCTGGAGACGCAAGGTCGATGCTTACTTCAGCTCGACTTTAGCGCCTGCTTCTTCCAGCACTGCTTTAGCTTTGTCAGCTGCGTCTTTCGACACTGCTTCCAGAACCTGGGCAGGGGCGCCGTCAACTACTGCCTTGGCTTCTTTCAGGCCCAGACCGGTCAGTTCACGTACTGCCTTGATCACGTTTACTTTCTTCTCGCCAGCTTCCAGCAGCATGACGTTGAATTCGGTTTGCTCTTCAGCAGCAACAGCGGCAACAGCTGGGCCAGCCGAAGCAGCGGCAGCGGAAACACCGAATTTTTCTTCGAAAGCTTTGATCAGCTCAACAACCTGCAGAACCGACATTTCAGCTACGGCGTTGAGGATATCGTCTTGGGAGATAGACATTGCTGTAATTCCTGAATTGGGGGACGGCCTACGCGGCCATCGAAATAAACAAAAATACGCGAGAGGAGATGCTCAGCCTTAGGCTGCGGCAGCTTCTTTTTGCTCGCGAACTGCGGCCAGAGTACGAGCCAACTTGCTGGTAGCGCCTTGAATCACGCTCATCAGCTGAGAAATAGCTTCGTTACGGGTCGGCAGTGTTGCCAGTACGTCGATTTGGTTAGCTGCGAGGAACTTGCCCTCGAACGCAGCTGCCTTGATCTCGAACTTATCCTGACCCTTGGCGAATTCCTTGAACAAACGGGCAGCAGCGCCAGGATGTTCCTTGGAGAACGCAATCAGGGTCGGGCCGGTGAACACGTCGTTGAGGACACTGTATTCAGTGTCAGCAACAGCGCGCTTGAGCAGGGTGTTACGTACAACACGTACGTATACGCCAGCTTCACGAGCCTCTTTACGGAGTCCGGTCATAGCGCTTACTGTCACACCACGGGCATCAGCCACGACAGCGGACAGAGCAGCTTTGGCAGCCTCGTTGACTTCAGCGACGATGGCCTTCTTGTCTTCGAGATTAATTGCCACGGGTTTAACTCCTGCTTGTTACCGTTTCATCTGGCCTGGGCCGGATGTCGTTTTGGTGTCTGATTCGGTAAGGAACCGGGAGCACCATCTGCGTAGGCTTGTGGTTTAAGACTTGCGTCGCCTACGGTCTTGGATAGCCCCCGCCAGGCAGGGACCCCAATCTTTCAATTGGCGCAATTACTTGCGCCAATTTGTGTCTTATACGTCCAGCGAGCCTTGGTCGATGACCAGACCTGGGCCCATAGTGGTGCTCAGGGTAACGCGCTTGACGTAGATACCTTTCGAGGAAGCTGGCTTGATACGCTTCAGATCAGCGATCAGGGCTTCAACGTTTTCCTTCAGCTTGACGGCATCAAAGCCGACTTTGCCAACGGAGGTGTGAATGATGCCGTTTTTGTCGGTGCGATAACGAACCTGACCAGCCTTGGCGTTTTTAACCGCGGTAGCTACGTCTGGAGTCACGGTGCCGACTTTAGGGTTAGGCATCAGACCACGTGGACCAAGGATCTGACCCAGCTGACCTACAACGCGCATTGCATCCGGGGAAGCAATTACGACGTCATAGTTCAGGTCGCCGCCTTTCATTTCGGCAGCCAGGTCGTCCATGCCAACGCGATCGGCGCCGGCGGCCAGAGCAGCTTCAGCTGCTGGGCCTTGGGTGAAGACAGCTACACGTACGGTCTTGCCAGTACCGTGTGGCAGCACAGTAGCGCTACGAACGACCTGGTCGGATTTACGTGGGTCAACGCCCAGGTTTACAGCAACGTCAACAGACTCGCTGAACTTGACAGTCGACAGCTCGGTCAGCAGAGCAGCAGCGTCTACAAAATTGTAGGACTTGCCCGCTTCGATTTTGCCGGCGATAGCCTTTTGGCGCTTGGTCAGCTTAGCCATTACACACCCTCCACGTTAAGGCCCATGCTACGAGCAGAACCGGCGATGGTACGCACGGCTGCATCCATATCAGCTGCAGTCAGATCCGCGTTTTTGGTTTTCGCGATTTCTTCCAGCTGAGCACGGGTCACGGTGCCAACCTTAACGGTGTTAGGACGAGCGGAACCGCTAGTCAGACCAGCAGCTTTCTTCAACAGAACCGAAGCCGGGGTCGACTTGGTTTCGAAGGTGAAGCTACGGTCGCTGTATACAGTGATGATCACTGGAGTCGGCAGACCTGGCTCAATACCCTGAGTACGGGCGTTGAAGGCCTTGCAGAATTCCATGATGTTCACGCCGTGCTGACCCAGAGCTGGACCAACAGGTGGGCTTGGGTTGGCCTGAGCGGCCTTCACTTGCAGCTTGATGTAAGCGGTAATCTTCTTGGCCATGAGGCACTCCAATTACGGGTTCGAACGCCTCGAAAGGCTCCCCGGTTACTTGCGCGTTTATCCCAGTGACGACAAAACCCCACAGCCTAAGGCTGCGGGGTTGGGATGCTTGCTCAGCTAGACTTTTTCGACCTGGCTGAACTCTAGCTCTACCGGAGTAGAGCGACCGAAAATGAGCACTGCCACTTGGATCCGGCTCTTTTCGTAGTTAACTTCTTCGACGGTGCCGTTAAAATCAGCGAACGGACCATCTGTGACACGAACAACCTCACCCGGCTCGAACAACGTCTTCGGCTTGGGCTTGTCGCTACCATCAGCAACGCGACGCAGAATTGCTTCTGCTTCTTTGTCAGTGATCGGAGCAGGCTTATCAGCGGTACCGCCGATGAAACCCATGACGCGAGGAGTGTCCTTGACCAAGTGCCAAGTACCCTCATTCATGTCCATTTGAACCAGCACGTAGCCAGGGAAGAACTTACGTTCGCTTTTGCGTTTCTGGCCATTACGCATTTCAACCACTTCTTCAGTGGGAACCAGAATTTCGCCGAAGCCATCTTCCATGCCTGCCAGCTTTACGCGCTCTAGCAAAGAGCGCATGACATGCTTCTCGTAACCCGAGTAAGCATGCACAACGTACCAACGCTTAGCCACGGGACACCCTTAGCCAACAATCAAGGAAACAAGCCAGCCGAGCAGGGAATCAAGCCCCCACAACAGCAACGCCATAACCAGAACAACAGCTACCACGATCAACGTGGTCTGCGTGGTTTCTTGGCGAGTCGGCCAAACGACTTTACGGATCTCGGTACGAGCTTCCTTCACCAGGACCGCAAACGACTTGCCTTTTGCAGTCTGCAGGCCAACAAAGGCAGCAACAGCAGCAAGGGCGAGCAATGCGAGGACACGGTACAGGATTGGCGACCCAGAGTAGTACTGGTTACCAACAACGCCTACAACCACAACAGCGACTACTACAAGCCACTTGAGCAGATCGAAGCGAGAGCCTTGAGCTTCAGCCTTAGGAGTCATCTATGAAGATCCTGTGAAAAGAAAGCCAGACACACCAAGTGAATCTGGCAGGTCAGGAGGGAATCGAACCCCCAACCTACGGTTTTGGAGACCGTCGCTCTGCCAATTGAGCTACTGACCTAAAACAAAATCAGGCCGACAATTATGCCGATCTGAAAAAGACTTTACAACAACAAACCCCTGCAGACCTGAAACCCACCCAAACAAAACAGCGAAAGAGGGCATATTCAACCGGAGGTAGCTGTTAAAACAAAGGCAGATATTTTCATATCTGCCTTGTTATATGGAGCTCTTGAGCGGATTTGAACCGCTGACCTCACCCTTACCAAGGGTGTGCTCTACCAACTGAGCTACAAGAGCGAAAAAACTTGCACAACCTGCAAACTTGGAGCGGGTAGCGGGAATCGAACCCGCATCATCAGCTTGGAAGGCTGAGGTTCTACCACTAAACTATACCCGCGGAGCTTGCAGCTCACGCTAAAATGGTGGAGGGGGAAGGATTCGAACCTTCGAAGTCGTAGACGTCAGATTTACAGTCTGATCCCTTTGGCCGCTCGGGAACCCCTCCTAAGCGAGCCGGCATTCTACATCATGCCAGCCTTCTGTCAAGCATTTTCTCATTAAAAAATATGAGGTTAGCTGCGTTGACCTTCGCTTCACCCTGTCGACCTAGAAGGTCTTCACTGCGAAGCGGGCGCCATTCTATGCAAACTATTCGAAGGTTGCAATGCCTTCGCACGGCATTATTTTATGTTTTAACTCATTGAATTCATTAACAAGGTTTTCAAAGGGCAGATCATCGGCCAGACGCCTGCTTTCAGGGGCCACTCGCAGCCAATATCCCGACGCATCAGGCAGGTTCAGAGACTGCAGCCTGACCTTGATATCCAGGCTCGTGAGGCGCTGCTCAACGGATTGAGCCTCTTTCTGATCAGGCAAACCGCCGATATACAAGCACATCGCCTGCGCATCAGGCGCTTTTGCCCTGTCTCGCCGAACCATCGCATCAGCCGATTCGCTCAACAGGCGGATATCTTGCTGAGAACCACGATAGAGAGCCAAAGGCGTGACATCTTTAGCGCGCAGAGGGGCCTCCTGCTGATGCCAGATGTAATAGAAGACATTGAGGACCAGCAAAAGCAGAAACAGCCAACGCATAAAAACCTCAGGACAAAGGGCACGCCATCGCCAAGCCAACAAAAACCAGATCAGGGACAAGCCTACCGTGAGGCACAGCGTCAGCCACGAGCTCAGCGTCCCCACCGGTAAGGAAGACGGTAAAATCGCTCCCCCAATAGCTTCGAGCCAACTCCAGCTGGGTCAACACAAAACCCCTCAGCATGAGCGTACAGCCGCGCTCTACCGCCTCCACAGTTGTGCGCCCTGGAGACAGCGCCTCAAGAGCCCGTTCAGCGGCGATATCGTCATAGCGTATTTTGCGGGTATGTGTTCGAAGCTGATTACGCATCAGCGGCATCCCCGGACAAATGAAACCGCCGAGATGCTCACCGTCTGCGGAAATGAAGTCCGCTGTTGCGGCGGTGCCAAAATCGAGCACCAGGCACGCGCCCGACGCCAGCTGAAACCCACCCAGCATCGCGAGCCAACGATCCAGTCCCAGGCGCTCGAAATCTTCGTACCCGTTCCGCACCCCACCCATCTGCCTCGCCGAAGCAGCACACAGCACCTTGACGCCAAATGCCTCGACCAGGGTAGCGACCAGTTGACTTGTCTCATCCGAAGCGCGAACACTCACCAGCCGGCAGTCTTTTAACGCGAGCCCCGGGAGCGCGAACAGGCTGTCGATCAGCGAGGCATCAGACCCAACGACACCTTCGGCAAAGATACGAGCCTTATCCGACTCAAGTACCCGCCATTTGATAAAGCTATTCCCACAGTCGAGCTCAAGAATCATCACGCAACCTCAGGCTTAGCTCACCACCGCTATATACTTTCTCAACACCATCCACGCTCAACCGCAATGCACCTTGCCCATCGACCCCCAGCACCACGCCGTCAATCTGGTTCACGCCCGCGATGAGCGATACAGGCCGGCCCTGCCATAAATGGCTTTGCTCCCACTCACCCTGAATTGCCGAAAAGCCAGATGCCTGGTGACGCTCAAGATAAGCCTGCAGCTGCACTCCAAGACGCGCTACCAGGTAGTTGCGATCAACAGCACTGCCGCTCTCCAACTGTACGGAGCTCCATTGCTGATCGACCTCATCCGCCTTCTGCATGTTCACGTTGATGCCGATACCAATAACGACGTGACAGACGTCAGCGGGATCCCCGACCAGTTCCAGGAGAATTCCGGCGATCTTTTTCTGCCCGACCAAAACGTCATTTGGCCACTTCAACCCTGCACCACGAACACCCGCGTCGCGCAGCGCCTGCATAACTGCAAGTCCGACCACCAGGCTTAGCCCTTCCAACTGACGCATGCCGCCTTCGATCCGCATCACAAGGCTGTAGTAGACGTTTTGAGCGAAAGGACTGACCCACTTTCGTCCGCGCCTTCCCCTGCCTGCAGTTTGCTGTTCTGAAAGCACAAGAAATGGCGCAGTGCGACCCGATTCAATCAGCCGCAATGCCTCGGCATTGGTAGAGTCAATGGAGTCAGAGATATGAACAGGCCATGCAGGAACAGGTACATGCCGAGCTATTTCATCGGCACTTAACAGTATCAGGGGCGCAGCCAACTGATACCCCCTGCCGCGCACTTTATGGATAGGTAGACCCAATTCCGCCTCGAGATGCTGAAGCTGCTTCCATACAGCACTGCGACTGACACCCAAGGCAGCACCGAGCGCCTCCCCGGAGTGGAATCGACCATCTTTTAGAAGTTTCAACAACGTCAGCATGCAGGTCTCGCCTCACAATGAGGCACGCATGATAGCCATGCATTAGGCCATTGCATAGAAAGGCAGGACGTTAGCATTGAAGATGCTTGAAATTCGACCGCCCAAATTTTCCGACCGCCCAAAACAAAACCCCTGACTGCATAAGCAATCAGGGGTTCTGGAATTTAATCTTGACGATGACCTACTCTCACATGGG